>DUMQ01000011.1 GCA_012839815.1 Bacillota bacterium
GTTTACCAGCACGTCCCAGGACTTACGGTGTTGCGTTCCGGGGACGGCGCGCTTGCGGCGCGCCTCCGTTGAAATTTGGCGCGAGGGCCTTGCCAAATTTCAAAAGGCCCCGTCACGCAAGCACCGTAAGTCCTGGGAAAACGTCAGTAATCTTCGAACTTACACTTAGGTGCCAAATCGGGTTGGGATGGCGGCAAGATTGCCGAATCAGGGCTGACGCCCGTCGCCTCGCAAGACGTAACACGGCCAGGATGAGCACCAGCGCCCCCTGGGTAAACCCCTCTGTTTATAGGCGCAATGAGAATACACCGCCGACATTTCCATAGTATCCGGAGCGTCCAGGCCTAAGGGCCCCAAGTAGGCGCCCCGAGGCCTACTTGGAGAACGGGGAGCTATTGGAACTCAGCATGCTCAGCATGCAATCTTACCGAGCACATGACCAGACTAGGCTCGCATTGCATCTTCGAATTCATAGTGCAAAACTTCCTTCCCAATGTCTGGATTTTTAAGAAGCAGCTTACTCCGCGGGAACTTAATGACTATCTTATTCGTTTATAGTAATTGGAAAGCGATATCCCCCTCTGGAACCTTCCCTTCCAGGAATTGATACTTTTTTGTCACCAGATGATCTTTCGCCATTAGAAGGGCCGCAGAAAGGTGATAGCCAATGTATGTATCGAGGTATGTGTCGAACCCATCGATACCATTGCGTGCTGTGACTGTAGTATGTTTCCTCTTATGCTTGTGGATCTATTCTAGCCCTGCCCTCGCCGATCAGGGTTCAGAGGCTCTCTCCTTGAGGGAAGCGATCGATCTAGCCCTTGCGGCAAGCCCCGATGTCGCTAATGCCGAAGATACCCTGGCAATCGCACGCTCTAACTTCTCATTAGTGGCGCGGAAAAAGCCTGTTAATCCAGTGGTGAAGGTCGATGCCGGAGTAGAGGCTCGTTGGGATACGGGCTGGAACAGCTACGAAGATATGAAGCAGATCTCCTTAAGCGTTGAAGATTCGGTCCCAACCGGTAGGTACCTGAATGGACCATCCAGTGAAGAAAAACTTGTGGCCTTGCAGGTAAGGGATGCGGAAAGAAACCTTGAACTCACGAGAGAGGACGTCATCTACAAGACCATGTCTGCCTATATAGCTGTCCTCAAAGCCCAAAAATCCCTGACATTAGCCCAGAAAGCGTTTGATCTGGAGCAAACCTTGTTTCTGGATACAAGGACCAAACTGGAGCTGGGGGTTGCTTCAACCTCGGATCTCCTCAAGGCACAGCAGGCACTGGATGAGGCTAGAGCCGGCGTTTCCAAGGCTCAGGCCGCTCTGGAGGTATCATACTTTCAATTCAACCAGCTCACCGGGCGCCCACCTGAAACCCCGGTGATCCTGGTGGACCAGTTTAAGTACAGTTCCTCGTCCTACGACCTTGACCAGATGATCGCAAGCGCGCTGGAAAAGCGCGCCGAAATCCAAAAGGCAAGAGATGATCTGACAAAG
This sequence comes from Bacillota bacterium, assembly GCA_012839815.1. GTDB lineage: Bacteria > Bacillota > SHA-98 > Ch115 > JABLXJ01 > JABLXL01. Next base: position 1,499 of record DUMQ01000011.1, read on the forward strand.
GCTAAGGTAAACCTTGATGACGTGTTGCAGTCTCAGAAACCTGTCGTAACAGTCTCGGGTGGCTACACCGGGGAGGATTGGTCCTTTGGCCTCTCGACCAAAAGCCCCAGGTGGGACCTGGGCTGGCAGGCAGGCGGCTGGTACACTGAGGGTAAAGTCGAGGCTTCTGAGCCTCGGACCGGATGGCACGTTGGACTTGATATCTCCTGGACCCCTTTCGACGGTGGCGTAGGCAAGGAGAAGGAAAAAGAAGCCCGAATAACGGTCGCCCAGATGGAGCGGCAGATCCGCGAGCAGGAGTCCCAGGTAGCCCTTTCGGTGCGCCAGGCCTATAACGACCTCGAGGCGGCGCAAGATGCGGTGCTGAATACCGAAACCTCGCTGAGGCTCGCCCAGGAGAACCTGAAGATCATAGAGTTGCGTCGTCAAGGGGGTTATGCCACCGACCGGGACGTGAAACAGGCGGACCTTGCCGTGCTTCAGGCAAGGCTCAACAATGAGTTTGCCATATACGACTACATATTGGCTGAAGCAAAGTTGCGGCGGGCGGCAGGCCAATCATTTGGGGTGGAGGAAGGATGAATACCATGAGGCTCTCCCGCAGGAAATCGGCGATAATTGCGTCCTTGATAATAGCGGTGGCTGTGATCACTGGGATCCTAGGATGGCAGAGGGTTCATAATAACCGGAATAATAAACAGGCATCATTGACCAGCATGGAGGAGATACCTGTTCGTATTGGAGATGTAACGGCTGCTGTCTCTGCTCTGGGCAACCTGGAGCCCTATATGAGGGTGGAGGTCAAGTCCGAGGTCGTTGGCAAGATAGAAAAGGTATTCGTCAAGGAAGGGGATTCTGTTAAGAAGGGCCAACCCATTGCAAGAATCGACCCGGGAGACCTGCTATTCAAGCTCAAGCAGGCGGAGGCCGGTTACCTTTCGGCCCGAGCGAAGCTCAATAAACTCCTGGCGGGACCTGATGCATCTGACCTTGCTCAGGCTGAGACATCGTATGAACAGGCTCGCATCTCTCTCGAAGATGCCAGGAAGCAGTTATCGCGTGATGAAGCCTTGTTCCGCACCGGTGCCATATCAGAACAGCAATTCCAGGATAGCCGGTCCAGGGTCAAGCTGAGCGAGCAGCAATTCCTGGCTGCCAAGGAAAAGCTCGAGTCCCTGCGCCGGGGGGCGAACAAAGAAGACATCGAGGTTGCGCGTGCAGAGTTGACTCAGGCCGAAGCAAACCTCGATTCAATTCGGAGCCAGGTGAATTCCCTGACCGCCACTGCCCCTATGGATGGTACGGTAACGAGTGTAGAAGTCGAGGTTGGTGATCTCGTCAATGAAGAAACGCCCCTGGCAGTGGTCGCCGATCTTACCAAGATGAAAGCCGTGGTCCCCGTAAACGAGATCGATATACCCAAGATAGTCCCCGGACAACAGGTAGTGATAACACTGGATGCCTTGCCAGGTCAGAGATTCCAGGGAAAAGTCTCCTCAGTCGGGCATGAGCCGCAAATCAAGGACAATATAGTTACTTATGAGGTGACCGCGAGTATCCCCAATTCCGGCGGGAAGCTCAAAGGGGGTATGACGGCGGATGTGACTGTGGTCCTGCAGTCTAAAAAGGATGTCCTGGTTGTCCCCGTAGAGGCCCTCCATGAAAGACGGGGTCAGACTATGGTTCTTGTCCCGGGTGAAAGCGGCCCTGTTCCCAAGCCGGTCAGGGTCGGCCTGAGGAATGATTCAGTTGCGGAAATCGTGGATGGCCTTTCCCAGGGAGATCGTGTCCTGGTAAGAAGGGTTAACCAGGAGACACCACCGGGTTCCACCTCCACTCGCGCGCAATCCGGAAACCCGTTCAGAGTGGCCCCACCGGGCCTCTTTACTCCTCGCACGCCATCCGGAATGAATATGTCCGGGCAGCGCCGCTGACTTTTGGCATGCCGCTCCGCGCACGCAGTACCACAGGCGCTAAATGGGTTAAAGGTGGTGACTCGGGACTTGACAGAGCAATCAAAACCAGCCGTCATTGAAGTTAGAAACCTGGTCAAGATATACAAGATGGACGGGGTCGAAGTAAGGGCGCTCCGGGGCGTGTCCTTTTCCATATACCGAGGCGAGTTCGTAGCCATAATGGGGCCATCAGGCTCTGGCAAGTCGACTCTGATGAATATCCTGGGATGCCTCGATGTACCTACCGAAGGTACTTACAAGCTTGATGGCCAGGAAGTCTCCCGTTTCAATGAGAACCAGCTGGCGGAGATAAGAAACCGGAAGATAGGGTTCGTGTTTCAGACCTTTAACCTTCTCCCCAGGCTGACTGCTCTGCAGAACGTCGAGCTCCCCCTCCTGTATGCAGCGGTGCCCCGAGCCAAGCGCAAGGCTATCGCGATCGAGGCTCTCGAAAGGGTTGGCTTGAAGGAAAGAATGTATCACCGGCCAAACCAGCTTTCCGGGGGGCAAGCCCAGAGAGTGGCCATTGCCCGGGCCCTGGTCAATGAGCCGTCAATTATTTTCGCTGACGAACCTACCGGCAATCTCGATACACGCTCGGGCGAGGAGATCATGCAGATATTCCAGACTCTTCACCGCCAGGGGAAGACCATCCTGCTTGTAACCCACGAGCGAGACATTGCCCTCCACGCAGAGAGGATACTCCATTTCAGAGATGGACTCTTGCTATCAAATGAACCTGTGGAATCCCCGGTTGATGCATCCGCATATCTCACCGAGCATCCGAGTCAGGGGAAGGAGAAGAAGTCAGATGTGCCATATTGAGGAGGCCATATTGAGGAGGTGATGATTCGATGAATCTGGCCGAAAGCCTCATGACGGCCATATCAAGCCTAAGTAGCAATAAACTCCGGTCGTTTCTCACTATGCTGGGGGTAATCATCGGCGTGGCGGCGGTTGTAGCCATGGTATCCGTTGGGGAAGGGGCCCGCACGCGGGTTACATCTCAGATAGGGAGCCTCGGGTCCAACCTCGTAACCGTCACCCCCGGCCGTATGCGTGCCCTGCCTGGCATGGCCTTCGGTCACCGAGGGGAATTCAATATCCTGACATATTCTCATTTTATTGAACTCAAACAGGCAGGCTTACCGGGTGCTGCAGCCATCCTGGCTGAAGCCTCGACCAGGAAGGTAATCAGGTATGGCAAAAACAGCACCACTACGACGGTAGTCGGCACAACCCCTGAATACTGCGATGCCCGTAATTTCCACGTTGAATTCGGCCGCTTCTTCACTCAATATGACCTTGACCAGATGACGTGCGTGGCTGTTTTGGGACGCACGGCTGCGGAAGATCTTTTCGGAACCGCTGACTCGGCGCTTGGCACTACGATCCGGATAGGGAACGTGAACTTTAGAGTCATCGGCGTGATGGAGAGCAAGACCATGGGGGGAAGGGACCTCGGCGACCAGGTTTTCGTGCCGATTACCACGGCACAGATGCGGCTGACCGGAAACCGCTACCTGCAGAGCATCACTGTCCAGGCCACATCAGCTGAGAATACCGGTCCTGTTTACAACCGGCTCTATGGATTCTTCCTGCGGAAACTAAAGGACCCTGAGAAATTTACGGTCACAAACCAGCAGGACATCCTCAATACGATCGAAGGCGTCACAGGGACGCTTACCCTGCTCCTCGGGGCTATCACGGGTATTTCGTTACTCGTTGGCGGAATAGGTATAATGAACATCATGTTGGTCTCAGTCGCCGAGCGGACACGGGAGATAGGCCTGCGCAAGGCCATCGGAGCGAAACCCAGGGATATCCTCATACAGTTTATGATAGAATCCTCAACACTCAGCGGGGTTGGCGGGGTTGTCGGAGTCCTCTCGGGAATTGGGCTTGCAAGGCTAATCGCCCGCTTCTCGAACTGGTCCACTACGATATCTTTCGCTTCTATTGCAATTGCCCTATGTGTCTCTATCGGGGTAGGACTCTTCTTTGGTATTTATCCGGCGCAACGCGCGAGTCGTCTCAGCCCGATCGTCGCGTTACGTTATGAATGACTATAGGAATGACCATAGATCCTAAATGTTTGGAGGTGTTTAAGCAGTGTTATGCCTATCTTCCCGGGTATCTTGCAACCATAAACTGGCCTGTATGCTTACTGCGGTATTGATTGGCATTGTCGCGGTCGCGGCCCCCTCTCTGGCACAGGGCCAGGGCCCCCAGGACCAGGGAAAGGGCCTCACTTTGCAGCAGGCGGTGGAGCTTGCCTTGAAGCAGGGGAGCGCAATAAGGTTGGCTTCTCTTGATCTCAGGGATGCAGAGGTAACACATAAACAGGCGATGGCCGACCAGCTCCTAACGCCATCCGTCCTTGCTGCATTATCCGCTGAAACAGCATGGGTTGTGGCACAGAGGAACTACGAAATGGCAAAGGCAGACATAGCGACCCAGGTGGAACAGGCGTATTATGATGTACTCAAGGCTGAACGAGGCCTGGTTCTTGCTCAGGAAAACCTGGAACGGGCAAAAGACCAGCTCAAGACGGTAGAGAGTAAATTCAAACTTGGCATGGTAGCGCAGATCGATGTCATCGCCGCGGAAGCGGAGGTTGCAAGTGCAGAAGCCAACCAAAGCAGGGCTCAAGCAAACCTCGCACTGGCCAGGATGAAGTTTAATCGTGTTATAGGGGTCGCCCTTGACTCCCCGGTGAAACTCACGAGCCAGTTTTCGTATGACCCCATCCCGCTAGATCTGGAGAAAGCCATTCAGTATAGCCTCTCCCATAGGCTCGAGATCAAGAAGGCCGAGGATGCAGTAGCGCTAAAAAAGAAAGAGGTGGAAGTCTACAACAATGATTTCACCCCGCCTCTAGTCCTGGAGAAGTCCCAAATCGGCCTTGATGCTGCGCAGGAGGAACTCGAGGATACGAAGGCCAACATCATCCTCGAGGTAAGGCAGAATTTCGAGAACCTCAAGGATGCCGAGAGACAGGTGCCTCTCCAGGAGAAGGCCCTGGCGAAGGTGAAGGAAAGCCTCCGCATTGCTAAGGCCCGCTACGATGCGGGGGTTATCACAGCAATGGAGCTTGCAGATGCACAGAGGGCCGTATACCAGGCAGAAACCGACTATCTCCAGGCGATGTTTGACTATAACGTGGCCAGGGCGAAGTTCTATAAATCCCTCGGGATGTCCCTGGAAGAAAGACCGAATGCTGCAAGCCAGCTAGGTACAGGGGGGAATAGTTCCCCCCAGAAGAAGAGGTAGCTTCGGGTTTTCTGCATGGATCTTCAGTGCCAGGAAAGACAGATGGCCAACGTGCGCAAGCCGGGACCGGGAGGAATATTACCTATTGGCGCTAACCGCTAGCCAGGTAGTGGAGGTAAGAGCAGTCATCTGACTGCTCTTTTGTCATTTAATGTCATGGTTCATACCACTGCCTCCGGATACATAAATGCCCTCACTACGGTTACGACCAGGCTTGCCGGGACCAGAACACAAATATCCAGTGGCACCCGCATGAGGTCGCCTGTCACAAGGAGGCTCCGGATGGCTTCAGGGAGACTTTAGAAGAGTAACGACTGCATCATTAGCGCATTTCTTACCGCATGTCCTGCATGGCAGTTGTTGAAGAATACGAATGTGATTTGGGCAACGGTATCCAGGTGTCTTATGCGGGGGAGCCATTCCTTGAGCTCCCCCTCAGAGTAGAGGTAGTCATATCTTTCCCAGGCTTCCTCGTGATTCCACCATTTCTCTGCGTTTCTCCCGTGAAACCTTACATACGATATCCGCGACGTGACCTTTACCACTGGCGGTATAAGCCCTCTGAGCCTGGGTTCGTCAACTATGCAAAACCCAAGCTCCCGGGCATTCAGCACCGCAAAGGCATTGTCCTTGAGCCAGTCTATGTTCCTGAATTCTACAACCAGCGGGAGGCCGGGAAGAAACTCCGGGAGCCTGCGGATATAGTCGAGATTTTCGGGGGTATTCTTAAATCCCCAGGGGAACTGGAGCAGAACGCACCCGAGCTTGTTCGCCTCTATAATGGGGGCGATCCCGGTTACAAACTGCTTGAATGCCTCCTGTGGTGTCGACTTACCCACTTCATGAGTCATGGATTTATGAGCCTTTATGCAAAATAAAAACCCCTCAGGGGTTTTCCTATCCAGTGACGCCATGGTCCTCGCCGATGGCATGGTATAGTAGCTGAAATCCAGCTCCACAGCGGGGAAGCGCCTTGCGTAGTGATAGAGCAGCTCTCCCGGCTTTGTGCCTTCGGGGTAGAATACACCCACCCAGTCTTTATAACTGAATCCCGAGGTCCCAATAAGGATCATGTCTATCCACCCCCGGCAATCGACAGGTCTGAGTACCGTTCGTTTATAATGACCCTGGCCATAACAACCCTTCCAGGGACATTATAACAGATTATAACAGAGATCAAGGAGATCACCAAGGAATTTCCGGTTTGATGTCATACGTAAACTTAAGGCCGAAGGGGTATCGATTATAGAGGCTGCACGCCTGTCCGGCGTCAATGTCGATGAATATGTTACTTTCCTTTACACAGTTGGCGTGATCCTATCAGGTTTCGCTGGAGGGATCCTGGCATTGCGGCTCTCAGCGGGGCAGTAGACTGCGGGTGTGGGCTATGCTCCTCAACATCTCGGCATTCTGGCAGCAGGTATTGATAGGCGTAATAGTAGTCGGGGCGGTCTTCTATGACGAAATTCAGCCGCCGCAAGCCTGGCCTTTCAGGGCCGGGTATAAGGTGCATGTAATTTTGGTAGGTAATGTTGCCGGGGAAACTCTGACCGCCTCTGCCCGACGTCGAGTGACCGGAACCCGCCCCGGCCAGAAACTCACCATCAGGTCATGCGGGCGGGTCATGATTCGGGTCATGCGGGCCATGATCGAGTGATGCTCATGCTCTAGTCATGCTCATGATCGAATCATGCTCGTGATCAAATCTTGCGGGCGAGGTGGTAAGGTGGTAAGCAGGTTGCCACCTTTACGGCGCAGGGTGGTAAGATTCTTACCACCA
>DUMQ01000106.1 GCA_012839815.1 Bacillota bacterium
CTAAGTGGCAAGATGCTTTCCAGTGCAGCGAGCAGGTGGTAACTAACTTGCCAGTCTGGTGCGCAGAGTGGTAAGATACTTGCCAGTTCGACGAATGGGTGGTAATTAGCTTACCACTTCAGCGTGTAAAGTGGAAGAATACTTACCACCCCGGCATAGGAAGAGGAAAGATACTTTCCAGCCTGACGCTCAGCTGGCAAATATGTTACCATCCCGGCGTGAGAAGTGGTAAGATACTTACCAGCTAAGTTACTGCGCAAGAGACTGTTGATTTTTTCCATATTTTAGCAACTCCGTTTGGTAAAATCCCAGAATACCCTCGTTGCGCCTGGGCAAATTGGTAGCTGGTTGGGAAAGGTCAACAGTCTCGCGCAAAAACATCCAAACCTCTCGCAGGTGACAGCTACCAGTGCCGCCCAGTGGCCGGGGAGTCTTGCATCTCTCGGCCAGGCGGACGCGGCTAAGTGTAAGTTTGAAGATTACTGATGTTTTGTCATGGGTTGCCGGTGCTTGCGTTCGGGGCCTTTTGAAATTTGGCAGGGCCCTCACGCCAAATTTCAACTGAGGCGCGCCGCAAGCGCGCCGTCCCCGTCACGCAAGCACCGGCAACCCATGGGACATGCTCGTAGACTGGCACAAATTAAGGAACCTACACTTATGCGCATGGAGTGGCAAGAGTCTTACCACCCTGAGGCTGCGATCCGGGCAGGAAGGCTGAGAGGCAGACTGGCTGGCAGGCTGGCTGGTTGGCTTGCAGGAACGTCACCATCAGACAGGTCATAGGACTATGGCTAGCCATAGGGCTATAGATGGATGTAAGTAGCCTGTAGACCACAATATCTTACATGCACCCTTAAGAGAGATCCCGATGTTGCATTTCGAATATCTTTGCGATATACTTACTCTCGCAGCTGGAATTCCTCAACGTCTATCCGTAGCTTGAGTAGGAATCCGGTCCCTCCATACGTGTTACTGCCAGGTTTTGGCTGACCTCGGCAGTAGCATCGTCACGTTCTCAATGGGTAGGATGGGTTTATTTGTGGGAAATTAAAGCGAAATTACGAAGGAAAGCTTTGATGCTGCGTAGAATAGTAGTACAGTAGATCGGCAAAACTTAGCAGAGGGGCACGGGAGGTTGGTCCGTCGGGCACAGGCTTGATATCCTTAGCTTGCGTGATACGTGCGTCTGCTGGTTATATAAGGTAGATGAGGTGGGCATAAGTGAAGGTAAGCGTGGAGAGAATAGAGAAAAACGTCGTGAGCCTTGAGGTTGAGCTAGAGGAGGAAGCTTTAGATCGAGCGCTTGAAAGGAGCTATCGCAAGTTAGTCAAGAAAGTGGCTGTGCCTGGTTTCCGCAGGGGTAAGGTTCCGAGAAAGATCTTTGAACTTAAAGTCGGCAAGGCTGCCCTTTATGAGGATACATTAGATACCCTGGTGCCGGAGGCCTATTTGGACGCAGTCAAGGAGTCCCGGATAGACCCCATCGACCAGCCTAAGTTTGAGGTCATCCAGATGGAGGAGGGTAAACCCTTTAAATTCAAGGCTACGGTGGAGGTCAGGCCCGAGGTAAATCTAGGGAATTATAAGGAAATAAAGGTTGAGAAGAAGGTCGAACCTGTTTCCGATGAGGATATTGATAACCAGATTGAGGCTATGAGAAAGGCAAATGCCAGGCTCATTGATGTCCAAGACCGGGACGTTGCGGAGCGTGGCGATTTCGCTGTTATAGACTTCGATGGTTCCATCGAGGGAGCTCAGGGAAAAGATATGAGCGCGCGTGAATATACCGTCGAGATCGGAGGCGGGAGGCTGATCCCCGGTTTTGAAGAGCAGCTTGTAGGGCTTAGAATCGGCGAGGAACGGGAGATCGAAACCTCCTATCCGGAGGACTTTCCTGATAAAGAGGTTGCGGGAAAGAAAGCAAGATTCAAGGTAATGCTCCGGGGTCTTAAGCGCATGGAGCTCCCTGAGCTAAATGACGAATTTGCGAAAAAGGCGGGCGGCGTGGAGACGGTGGAGGAGCTCCGGAAGAGCGTGGCATCATCCCTGGAGAGATCGAAAGAGAAGCTGGCTGAGCTGAAACTTCGCAACGAGATCATCGATCGCGTTGTTAAAGATGCCCAGGTGGAGTTGCCTGAGAGTCTCGTAAACCGGCAGATAGATTCGATGGTCGCGGATTATAGCTACAATCTTTCTCAGCAGGGTATGACTCTGGATAAATACCTGGAGGCCGTTGGCCAGGATATCCAGAGTTTTCGCGAGCAGTTCAGGGAGGAAGCTCAAAACGTAGTCAAGAGGGATCTTGTGTTGCGCGAGATCGCAAAGCTGGAGAATATCCAGGTCACTGACGATGATGTCACCGCCAGGCTGGAGGAGATATCTCAGAAGACGGGGCGTGATATGGATTCGGTGCGAAAGGCTTTTACCATGGGGACGGGGGAGGAACGCCTCAGGGATATGATTATGATAGATAAGACCATTGATTTTCTTGTCAAGGAATGTAGCGCTTAGTTTCTATCCGGTCTGGTCTTAAATCCGGTTTGTCACCGATATTATTAGGTTTCAGCGGATTTCATCGGATTCAAGAAGGCTATGCGATTCCTATAAATGTAAAGGGGCGTGTGACCCGTGAGCGATTACGTGGCAGAGCAAAGTGGGAGGGAGTATACCATGAATCTTGTTCCGATTGTTGTCGAGCAAACGAACCGGGGCGAACGGGCTTATGATATTTATTCGAGGCTTCTAAAGGACAGGATCGTTTTCATCGGTGGTCCCATAAATGACGATGTGGCAAACCTGGTCATAGCCCAGCTGTTATTCTTGCAGGGGGAGGACCCTGATAAAGACATTAACCTTTATATTAACAGCCCGGGTGGTGCTATATATTCAGGATTGGCTATTTATGATACAATGCAGTATATAAAGCCGGATGTGGCGACTACATGTATAGGAATGGCTGCGAGCATGGCAGCGTTGCTGCTTGCCGCCGGTACAAAAGGGAAGCGCTATGCCTTGCCCTATTCAAGGGTGGTTATTCACCAGCCGCTTGGTGGGGCACAGGGGCAGGCGACTGATATCGAGATACACGCAAAGGAAATATTGAGGTTGAAGGAGATCAGTCAGAACATCCTTGCCAAGCATACAGGTCAGCCGATAGAAAAGATCGCGGTGGACACAGAGCGTGACTTCTTTATGTCGGCAGAGGAGGCCAAGGCGTACGGGATCGTGGACGAGATCTTCACAGGTAAAAAAAAGTAAAGGGGTGATAAGATGTTCAAATTCGGCGATGAGAAGGGTCAGCTAAAGTGCTCCTTTTGTGGCAAATTGCAGGAACAGGTGAAGAAGCTCATTGCAGGCCCTGGCGTTTACATCTGCGATGAGTGCATCGAGCTCTGCAATGAGATCATTGAGGAGGAGCTAGGCGAGGAAGTCGACGTCGAATTGGGCAACATCCCCAAGCCTAAGGAGATCAAGGAGATACTTGATCAGTACGTCATAGGCCAGGAGGAAGCCAAGAAGACCCTGTCGGTTGCGGTTTACAACCATTACAAGCGCATAAACTCCAATCTCAGGGTGGACGATGTGGAGCTCCAGAAGAGCAATATCCTGCTTCTTGGTCCTACAGGAAGTGGGAAGACGTTGCTGGCTCAGACACTCGCTAAGATTCTAAATGTTCCATTCGCGATCGCCGATGCTACATCGTTGACAGAGGCAGGTTACGTTGGGGAGGATGTCGAGAATATTCTTTTGAAATTGATCCAGGCCGCTGACTATGATATAGAGAAGGCCGAGAAGGGAATAGTTTATATAGACGAGGTCGATAAGATCGCCCGGAAGTCCGAAAACCCCTCCATAACCCGCGATGTCTCGGGTGAGGGTGTACAACAGGCGCTTCTCAAGATCCTCGAGGGTACGGTCGCGAGCGTGCCCCCGCAGGGCGGACGCAAGCACCCGCACCAGGAGTTCATCCAGATAGACACGACGAACATCCTGTTCATATGCGGCGGGGCATTCGATGGGCTCGAGAAGATCATTCAAAACAGGATAGGGAAGAAGGCTATCGGTTTTGGGGCAGAATTGCGGCCCAAGGTCGACCTCAATGTCGGTGAGCTCCTGCGGCAGGTTATGCCTGAGGACCTGCTCAAATTCGGTTTAATCCCGGAGTTTATAGGACGCTTGCCCATAGTCGTTCCTCTAGACGCCCTGGACCGGGATGCGCTGATCCGAATCCTTACCGAGCCCAGGAACGCCCTTGTGAAGCAGTATAAGCGGATATTTGAGCTTGATGGGGTTGAGCTCGAATTCACCCAGGATTCGCTTAGCGCTATAGCGGATAAGGCCATTGCGCGTAATACGGGTGCACGGGGGCTCCGGTCGATAATCGAAAAGTTGATGCTCAATGTGATGTTTGAAATTCCATCGCGAAACGACGTAAAGAAGTGCGTGGTAACACGCGAGGTCGTCGAAGGAGTCAGCGAGCCTACGCTAGTCCTGGCTGAAAAGAAGGGTTCGCGTAAGAAAGAGGAGACAGCTTGAGGCTAAGTCAAGGCTAGGTTGACGCTAAGTCAGCTAAGTTAGCGTGAAAAGAGAGGTCCGGGTGGGCCTCTCTTTTATTATCGGCCGAAGATTACGGAGCGGCCTGTCCCTGGCCGCGTCCGCCGGGCGGAGAGATGCAAGTCCCCTCACATCTCACATACGCGCTTGATTTGAGGATAAGTGAAAACGGCGTGGAAATACTAGAGGTATGGGGTACCTGAGAGCTTTTCCCGGCGATGAGGAGGAAGGATGAGCTTGAATACAACAACGAATGTAATCGGGTTGATAAATCTCTTTTTCGCCGTTGTGATTGGTCTCTACTTTTGGAATTTACTGAGGACGCAGCAAACAAACAAGATCGCTGTGGATAGAGAATCACGCAAGGAAATGGAAAAACTCCAAAAATTGCGGAGCATCTCGCTTTCCGAGCCTCTCTCCGAGAAAACCCGGCCCTCTACCCTTAACGAGATTATCGGCCAGGATGAGGGGCTTAAGGCATTGCGAGCGGCACTATGCGGACCTAATCCTCAACACGTTATAATCTACGGGCCCCCTGGTGTCGGCAAGACCGCTGCGGCTCGTGTCGTTCTCGAAGAAGCGAAGCGAAATCCGCTTTCCCCTTTTCGCGAATCCGCAAAATTCATCGAGATGGACGCGACGACGGCCAGGTTTGACGACAGGGGGATAGCCGACCCGCTTATAGGTTCTGTCCACGACCCAATATACCAGGGAGCCGGCCCCCTGGGCATAGCTGGTATACCCCAGCCAAAGCCCGGGGCCGTCACCAAGGCCCACGGAGGGATCCTATTCCTGGATGAGATAGGGGAGCTCCACCCTGTTCAGATGAATAAGCTGCTCAAGGTCTTGGAGGATAGGAAGGTATTTTTTGAAAGCGCCTATTATAGTTCAGAGGACTCTAACATTCCCCAGCATATACACGATATATTTCAGAATGGGCTTCCGGCTGATTTCCGGCTGGTTGGCGCCACAACCAGGATGCCTCACGAGATACCAGCGGCCATACGGTCACGCTGTATCGAGATATTCTTCAGGGCACTTACGCCCGATGAGGTAGGGGTGATAGCGGCCAATGCGGCTAAAAAGGCCAGATTTGAGCTTGGTGAAGGAGCTCTTGAAGTTATTAAGAAGTATGCTACCAATGGGCGCGATGCTGTAAATATGATCCAGATTGCAGGTGGGATAGCATTGACCGAAAGGCGTTACAGGATTACTTCTCAGGATGTTGAATGGGTGGTAAACAGCGGCCAGTATGCGCCCAGGCCTGAGAAACGGGTGCCGGAGGAGCCCCAGGTTGGCTACGTAAACGGGCTTGCGATCTACGGGCCCAACATGGGCACCATAGTTGAGATAGAGGTCATAGCGATACCGGTGGCGAGAGGCACCGGGCGCGTCACTACCACGGGCGTGATAGAGGAGGAGGAGATGGGTGACGGGGGAAAAGTCGTACGCCGCAAGAGCATGGCAAAGGGGTCGATCGAGAATGTCCTTACGGTATTGCGCAAGTATCTCGGCGTGGACCCCTCAGATTATGACCTGCATATTAATTTCCCGGGCGGGGTCCCCATCGATGGGCCATCGGCTGGTATTGCTCTGGTAACAGCGATCTACTCGGCCATAACAAACGAGCTCGTAAATAACAAGGTGGCAATGACCGGTGAGATCTCGATACGTGGATATGTAAAGCCAGTGGGTGGTATTGTACCAAAGATCGAGGCTGCGATAAGGGCAGGTGCCAAAAAAGTTATAATACCCGGAGATAACTGGCAGGACATCTTCAAGACTATAGAAGGAATCGAGATCTTGGGGGTGAACCGTATAGAGGATGCAGTAAGGTCGGCTCTGGTAAATAGCGGGGGGCCGGCACGGAGGATACCGACAATAGGGGTCCTCACCCCTGTTAGCACGTAAGAGCAAGGAACAGGAGTAGAAAGCGATAAGATTAGAGCAGCAGGAGAGAGCAGCAAGAGCAGGTGGATCATTGAGATGGATGCAGGCATGGATTAAGATGGATGCAGGTATGGATGGGTAAGGATAGATAGAAGCCAGATATAATATATTATTGAAGCATTATTACAATATTATCCCGTTTTTGGCTGAAGTTTATTTAGGCAGCTAAACGGGTTTTTTTATATCAATCTTGCCTGCTTACCTCAAAAAAGCTATAATTTCATTGTAGAGAACTAGCCGCATAGGTTATCTGGAGTACAATTCGGGATCCTCTATCCGCCCTCGAGGGGTCATCTGAACTACCGGATGTTTTATGCTACTTGATAATCAGCTCTGTGGGCCCATTAGTCAGGAGGTGTGGGAGAGGGATGGCTACGGCGAATGTGGGAGAGGCAGAACTCAAGGCTCAGGCCCAGGATATCTTACCATTGCTTCCCTTGCGCGGTGTTTTGGTCTTTCCATATATGACAATACCCCTTGAGGTCGGGAGGGATAAGTCTGTCAGTGCGCTTGAGGAGGCAATGATGAATGACCGGCTCATACTGTTAACTGCGCAAAAGCAGGCCAGGGTAAATGAGCCCACGCCAAACGAGATTTATAGGGTTGGTACAATCTCAGAGATCAAGCAGCTCGCTAAGCTCCCGGACGGCACTATAAGGATCTTGGTCGAGGGTATTGTGAGAGCCAGGATCGAGGAGTATGTTCAATCGGAACCCTGTTACAAGGTGCGGGTTACCAGGCTCGAAGAGCACGAGGAGAAGACACCTGAAATCGAGGCCTTGATGAGGAGCACTGTCAGCGAGTTTGAACAGTATGTAAAGCTGAGCAAGAAAATTCCTCCGGAGATTTTGATCTCCGTTGCTAACATCGATGACGCGGGCCGCCTGGCCGATGACATCGCATCTCACCTGCCTTTGCGGGTGGAGGATAAGCAGGGTATATTAGAGGCCGGGTCGCCGAAAGCCAGGCTCGAGACACTTTGCCAGATATTGGGCAGAGAGATGGAGATCCTGGAGATCGAGAGGAAGATACACGTACGGGTCCGGAAACAGATGGAGAAGACCCAGAAGGAATATTATCTCAGGGAGCAGATGAAGGCCATCCAGAAGGAACTCGGTGAAAAGGACGAACGCATGGCCGAGGTTGATGAATACAGGGAGAAGATAGCGGCGGCAAAGTTGCCCAAAGACGTGGCCGAGCGAGCCGCGCGCGAGGTCGAGAGGCTTGAGAAGATGCCCCCGATGGCCGCGGAGGCTGTTGTCGTGCGCACTTACCTCGACTGGCTCCTGGCGCTCCCCTGGACTCAAAAGACCAGGGACCGGCTGGATGTAGATGCCGCAGCCAGGATCCTGGATGAGGATCATTACGGCCTGGAAAAGGTGAAGGAGAGGATTCTGGAGTTCCTGGCTGTTCGCCAGCTATCTAATAAAATGAAGGGGCCGATACTGTGCCTCGTGGGACCCCCGGGTGTAGGTAAGACATCACTTGGAAAATCCATAGCTCGCGCCCTCGGGAGGAAATTTGTCCGGTTCTCCCTGGGAGGCGTGCGGGATGAAGCGGAGATCAGGGGGCACAGGCGGACTTATGTCGGCGCCCTGCCTGGTAAGGTCATACAGGCTATGCGGCAGGCGGGGTCGAAGAACCCTGTGCTGTTGCTGGATGAAATCGATAAGATGAGTTCGGACTTCAGGGGAGACCCCGCAGCAGCGTTGCTCGAGGTGCTGGACCCCGAACAAAACTGCGCCTTTGGCGATCACTATATAGAGGCGCCGTTTGACCTATCGGATGTCATGTTCATAACTACGGCGAATGTCATGCACGCTATACCGCGTGCGCTCCTGGACAGGATGGAGGTCATATCGATCCCGGGCTACACAGAAGAGGAAAAGGTTCAAATTGCCCAGAAATTCCTTTTCCCCAAGCAGATAAAGGAGCACGGGCTCGAAGACCGCGGCGTGACCATCAGCGAGGGCGCGATCCGCAAGATCATCCGGGAGTACACGCGCGAGGCCGGAGTCCGAAACCTGGAGCGGGAACTATCTGCCATATGCCGGAAGGTTGCGCGAGAGGTTGTCAGTGGCTGCGAGGGGCCTATCTCAGTTGACGAGGACCAGGTTGAAAAATACCTTGGCATACCTCAGTACAGGTATGGGGTCGCCGAGATGGAGGACAGGGTTGGGGTTGCAACGGGCCTGGCCGTGACTGAAGCGGGCGGTGATATCCTCGCCATTGAGGTTTCTGTGATGAAGGGCACGGGAAAGCTCACTCTCACGGGCAAATTAGGGGAGGTCATGAGGGAGTCGGCACAGGCGGGCTTCACCTATATCCGCTCGCGTGCTAACGATCTCAAGATAAACGAGACCTTCTATCAGGACTCGGATGTGCACATCCACGTGCCAGAGGGGGCAATACCAAAGGACGGGCCCTCGGCGGGTATTTCAATGGCAACTGCTCTGGCATCGGCCCTAACAGGGCGCGCCGTTAAAGGCGATGTGGCAATGACCGGCGAGATCACGCTTCGTGGCCGTGTGCTCCCCGTCGGCGGGATAAGGGAAAAGGTGCTCGCAGCACATAGAGCGGGCATCCGGACGGTTATCTTGCCGTCGGAGAATAAAAAGGAGCTTGAAGAGGTCCCCCAAAATGTCAAGGATAAGCTTGAATTTATCCTCGTCGACCATATGGACCAGGTATTGAGTGTTGCCCTGCTACCTGAGGAGGTAGCGTCCACCGCAGGACCCCCCGAAGAGGATGCCCGCGAAGAATCGCCGGGCGAGGGGAATATGGACGGGGTCCCTATCATACCGAGCGACGGACACGTGGGAGGCGAACAAGTGCCTTATATCGCCTAGAAAGATAGTAAGCCAGGCCAGGGTCGGCCCGCATTAAACATTTCGAGCTGCCCTGGCTCCTTTGTTTTTGAAAAACGCCCGGTGCTTCCGGTAGAGCTCCTCTCTGGATGGGACTGGTGGCCACAATTCGATGACGGCGTCCATTCTCAAAGCAGCCGATAGTTTGTCGTAGATACTACGGTCCTTCCTGGTGAGTTCGCGTATGAGCGCCTTGATCTCGGCGCGCTTGCTCCTGCCATTCATTGGGCAGGGGCTTGGAGCCGGTTCAAATCCCGTAAATCTGGTGGCCGATTTGATCTCGCATTCCCTGAAATAGACTAGGGGTCGTATGACCGTAAGCCCCGTCCGGTCCAGGTAAGTCCTGGGCAGGAAGGTTCTGATCTGGCCGGAATAGATGATGCTCATCAATAGGGTTTCAATGGCATCGTCATGGTGATGTGCCAGCGCAATCTTGTTATACCCATTTTCGAGAGCGAAGTTGTTCATGGCGCCGCGTCTGTGGTATGCACAGACTGCGCACGGGTTTTGCCCGGCGCCGGGCGCCAGGGCCATGGTAGCTATGTCTGTATGTTTCAGGTAAAACGGTACATCAAGGGCTTCACAGAAGGCCTGTAGGCGCTCAGCTTCCAGACCTCCGAAGCCGAGATCCACCGTAAGCGCCCCCACCTCAAAGGGGACCGGCGAGTACTCCCTTATCGCGGCGAGCGCGTAGACCAGAAACGAGCTATCTTTCCCGCCGGAGAAACCAACCAGTATCCGGTCATCCGGTGATATAAGATCAAACTCGCATATGGCACGCCATAATTTACGTGCATACGGCCGCGGGAGAGATACGCTGTTGCCCCTGTTGCCCCGGTTTCGCTCCCGGCAGTCCATGTCCTGGTAGTCTACGATGGTCGGCTGATGTATTTCCAGCGGCAAACCCTCCTTTCAATGGCGTCCAGAATTGCAAATAATGTAAACCCGAGGGTGCTCAATGCTACAATGCCCGCGAACATTTCATCGTATGCGGCCCGAGACCAGGCATCCATAATGAAGTACCCCAGGCCGTGAAAGGTGGCGAAAGTCTCGGTAAAGAAGAGGGTCGCCAGGCCCGTGCCGAGGCCGATGCGCATGGCAGTGAAAACCTCGGGGAGAATCGCAGGTACTATGGCGTGTATGTATATATCGCGCGGAGTTGCTCCCAGAGCCTTTACAGAGTAAACAAGGCCCGGGGGGAGGTTTCTGGCCGCATCCCTGGTCGTAACGAAGATTTGAAAGAATACCAGGAGGACTATGATGAATATCTTGGAGGCGTCGCCCAGGCCGAGAAACAACAGCACCACGGGGAGAAAGGCTATCTTGGGCACAGGATAGGCAAGGTAAGCCATGGGTGCGACGACCCTGTCGAGGGTATGGTTTCGCCCAACGAGGCACCCAAGGGGGGCCCCGAGCCAGAGAGCGATGAGCGAGCCGGCGATCACGCGCCACGCGCTTATGAGCATGTGGGAACCCAGATCTGGAGCCACATGCCTGATGGCAAGGGCGACATCATATGGCCCCGGGAGAGCCGGAATATTTACGGCCGCGGAGAGCCCCTGCCATATCGCTATGGTTGCCATAATTGTCACGATCATGGTCCGTGTGCTATTCCTTCTACTATTATTCATAGCTATATTGGATATATTGCCTGATATATTGCCCGTGTTGCCGGCCACTATCTCGTCCCGTTTTACCTTGCTCATGTTGTCTCATCCCCTTCAGTCCAGGCCGGGCCAGGTTAGGTTGGGTCAGGGCAGTCAGGGCAGGGCAGGAGCGGGATAGCCCCGCGCCGGTCCGGTGGCTCCAGGGGCGGGGCCAAGCAGAGCCCTAAGCTCCTTGCATATATCATAGAATTCCGGCAGGTACCGTGCGCCTGGTCGCCCGAAGCACGGGTTTTCCACCTCGGCGACTAGCCGTCCTGGCTGCCCCGAGAGGATTATGATCTTATGGCCAAGGAACACAGCCTCCTCTATGGAGTGCGTCACGAGCACGGTGGTGATCCGTAGCCTCGTCCACACGTCGAGAAGCGTTTCCTGGAGCTTCTCTCGTGTGAGCGCATCAAGCGACGAGAAAGGCTCGTCCAGGAGAAGGACGTCAGGGTCGAGGACCAGGGCACGGGCTACTGCCACCCGC
Source organism: Bacillota bacterium (assembly GCA_012839815.1). Classification (GTDB taxonomy): domain Bacteria; phylum Bacillota; class SHA-98; order Ch115; family JABLXJ01; genus JABLXL01. Next base: position 11,508 of record DUMQ01000106.1, read on the forward strand.
TGGGCCTGGCCGCCGCTTAACTGGGCAGGGTACCGGTCGATGGTTTCACCCACGCCCAGCCGTTCGAGCATGTCCTCCACCTTTTGACGTATTACAGGCGCAGGCATCCTCCTGAGCTTGAGCCCGAGAGCCACGTTATCCCGCACCGTTTTCCATGGGAGGAGGCCATAATCCTGCGGGACGAGCGCAATCCCCGGCCGTCCCGCACGGGGTGGCCGGCCTTTGATGAGCACCTCGCCGGCCGATGGCGGAAACAGGCCTGCCAGGATGTAGAGCAGCGTGGTCTTGCCGCAACCCGACGGGCCGATGATGGCAGTCATAGAGTTACCAGGCATATCGACTGATATGCTGGCGAGGGCCTCAACCCTTGAATTTGCTTGCTGGTAGGTAAAACCCAGGTTCTTTACAGTGATCATACGGCATTCTTATGGCACCCGCCAATGCTTAGCCAGCGCTCTATTTGATATCCTTGATAAGCGTATCAGTTACGAGATCCTGGTAAGCGGGGACCTGGTCCTTGTCTATCAATTCCTTCCGGATCATCCAATTTAAAACCTTTTCGACATCACCCGGCGCCGGGACGGACGGCCTGTGGTAATGTGGGAAAACGAGAACATCCCTGACGATCTCGGGGAAGCCGGCCTTCTCGACGAGAAGGTGCCTCACCGAGCCCGGATCCTTGTTTATCTTCGTGATCGCCCTATCATAGGCTTCATACAGCCTGCGGAGCTCAATTGTTTTCCTTTTTATGGCATCTGCTGTGAAGATCATCACGCCGGGAGCCAGGCCCATCGAGTCGCTGTCGGCGATGAGGGAGGCGCCCCTGAGCCTCGCCACCGTCGCCAGGGGCTCGGGCAGGCACGCAGCCTTGATCTTACCAGATTCCAGCATCTGAAGCCTGATGGGAATCTTGGGTATAGCTATCTTGGCGACCGAGCCGGCCGGGAGGCCGGCGCCAGCCAGGAGCTGGTCGGTTATATACTCTATAATGGTATTTGTAGAAAGTCCAATCGGGACGTTTTTAAGATCATGAAGCGACTTGATGTTGGATTTGGGCGATGTAAGTATGGCATAACGGCCATTTGTTATCGACGTGATTTTAACGTCAAGGCCGTTCGTGCGCGCAAATACGGCTGCGAGGGTGTCAGCGACCTCGCCGTCGATGGCCCTTGCCTGGAGGGCGCTATCCCTTTCTATCGGGTTCTGAAAGGGGATCAGCTTCACATTTACACCGGCATCCTTGAAGAACCCGAGTTCCTGCGCTACGATGAACGGGAAGGAATCGACATCGGGAAGAATTCCTATTTTGACAACATTTGCGGCATCAAGGGAACCGGTTGAGGCCTCCACCGGCGGCCGAGGCGTCAGCGCAGGGGGCAATAGAATGGAGGCGAACAGTAGAAGCGGCAGCAAGGCCAGGGCTACGCGAAGCCTTCCCCGGTCCGGCTCCCATTTACGCGCCCACCTGCAACCCCTGCTCGCACCACCTGCTGGCCTTGCACCTGGCCCCGCCGCGGCTGTCGCTGGTTTTTCTCGAAACAGCAAGCCTCTATGTCGCATCTTTTTCTTTTGATGTAGCATCTCTTGATGCCTCCCGTCTTTTTGTTTCCAAGTTGGTTCTCTTTGGAGCCGCATCAGGGCATGAGCCGCACCAGAGTATGGGGGTCTGCCCTGCACCCTAAATATTTATGCCTTATGAGGTATCTATTATAACCTTATGAGGCGATCGATAACGGCAGCCGTAAATAGCACCGGCGCTATGATCTGATTTATGGTGTATGAAGCGGTGTCAATCCTGCTCAGGTCAGCACCGGAGACGAGGCGGTGCTCGTACCAGAGGAGGGTTCCGGAGATGGCCACCCCGATCATGTAAGCGGCGCCCAGGTGCAATTCAAGGTATAGCCCCAGGAGAGCCATGAGGGTCACGATATGAAGGAGTGACGAGATCCTGAGCGCTGTATCTGCGCCAAACTTCGCCGGCACGGAATACAGCCCTTCCTTCCTGTCGAAGTCAATATCCTGGAGCGCGTAAATTATATCAAAGCCGGCCACCCACGACCCTGCAGCCAACCCCAGGAGTATAGTGGCGAGCTCGATGGAGCCGCGTACCGCTATCCAGCCGCCCATTGGAGCCATGGCTACGGCAAATCCCAAGACGAAGTGGGAAGCCCACGTAAATCTCTTGGTATATGAGTAAGCGATCATAACGGCGAGGGCGATGGGAAGAAGTCTGACACAAAGGGTGTTGAGTTGCCACGCACTCACGGCGAAAAGGACAAAAGCACCTATTGAAAACGCCAACACCTCGCGCCGTGAAACAACCCCGCGCGGAAGGTGCCTATTTGCCGTCCGCGGATTTCGAGCATCTATCTCGTGGTCCACGAGGCGGTTGAGGGCATTGGCACCGTTTCTCGCCCCCAGCATCGCAAGGGTGATCCATAGGATATCCCGCCAGGCCGGCCAGGCTGGCATGCCACGTGTAGCCAAGAGGGCGCCCAGGTAGGCAAAGGGGAGGCCGAAGAGGGAATGCCCAAACATCACAAGATCAGCATAGGTCTTGATTTTCCCGCTACCTACTCCACCTGCTCCATTTGCCCCATTATTCGATTTATTGCCCGGTGTGCTGTTCGTGCTCGACGCACTATTCGATACCATATTCATTCCATCTCTCGTCCACCAGCTTTTTGATCTCGGGCGCCATGCGTATTTCATCCGGCCATTCCCGGGGGTGTCCTTCTTCAGGCAACTTCTTCGTGGCGTCTATTCCCATCTTCGAACCGTATCTTGGCTGGGGGGACGCGTGATCCAGGATATCCAGGGGGCCTTCAACCAGCACAACATCCCGCCTCGCATCGATGTTATTGAAGACCTTCCACATCACGTATGATAGATCATGGACATCCACATCATGGTCAACGACGATTATAAGTTTAGTATACATCATCTGGCCAAGTCCCCATAAGGCATGCATAACCTTTTTTGCCTGCCCCGGGTAGGTTTTCTTGATGGATACTATCGCACAGTTGTGAAAAACCCCTTCAATCGGGAGATTCATATCCACTATCTCAGGGAGCTGGAGCCTGATCAGCGGGAGGAATATCCTCTCAGTGGCCTTGGCTATAAAGCAATCCTCCATCGGCGGCCTCCCGACTATAGTGGCGCTGTAGACCGGGAATCGCTTCCTCGTAATGGTGGTAACATGGAAAACGGGGTAGTGGTCGGGGGCGGAATAGTAGCCTGTATGGTCGCCGAATGGTCCTTCCAACCGCAGCTCAAGAGGATCGACGTAGCCCTCCAGCACGAACTCAGCATGGGCCGGGACCTCGATATCTATGGTTTTGCACTTGACCATCTCTACAGGTTCGTGCCTTAGAAAACCGCTAAATAAGATCTCGTCGATGCCGTAGGGTAGGGGGGCAGTGGCGGCGTAGACCGTCGCCGGGTCGCACCCTATGGCGACGGCGACCTCCATCCGCTTGCCCTGGGATTTGTATATCTCGAAGTGCCGTGCCCCGTCCTTGTGAACATGCCAGTGCATCCCTGTGGTACGGCTATCGTAGACCTGCATCCGGTACATCCCGACATTCTGGCGGCCGGTCACGGGATCCTTTGTGAAGACCAGCGGCAGGGTGATGAAACGTCCCCCATCCCCGGGCCAGCACTTTAAGATCGGGAGGGTGCTGAGATCTGGTTCGTTCTCAATGACCTCCTGACACGGGGCCGATTTAACCGTCCTGGGGAAGGCATCGGCAATCTTCTTGAGCGCCGGGAGGGCCTTCAGCCTGCTCATGAAACCGTCCATCTTTGGGATATCCAGTAGCTTGATGATCTCGTCGCCGATAGCGTCCAGGCTCTCAACACCCAGGGCGAGCTTCATTCTTTCATAGGAGCCGAATGCATTTGTCAACACCGGGTAGTTTGACCCCTTTACATTTTCAAACAGGAGGGCGGGTCCTCCCTTCCTGCACACCCTGCTCGTTATCTCCGTTATCTCAAGGACAGGGTCGACCGGAACCCTTATTCTTTTTAGCAGCCCTCTGGAGTCGAGGCATTCTATGAATTCTCCGAGATCACGGTAGCTCATTCTGGTATATCTCCTGCCAATCCTTCGATATTCATAATTTCATAAGCTTATTCTTCTATTTCTTCTCCATTATAAAGATAAGTTTCTCTCACATCTCATTTGGCCTATCTCATCCCGCACCCCGCCAGCCCGCCGGTAGCCAGCCAGTCGGCAATCCCTCCCGGTTGGCACGGTCTGGCATAATTCAATACCCTCTATTAATATCCTCTATCTTGAACAAAATCTATAAGATCAGCTAGCAGGTATTTCTGGGGCACATCTGGCAAGCCTGAAAGAGCCTCACGAGCGAGCGCCGCCATCTGACCGGCGACAGCCCTGGCGTGATCCAGGCCTCCCGCCTCCCTGACAATCGCGGCGACCGTGCCAGCGTCGCAGCTTGGCCTTTCGTCTTGCGCCCCAACCCCGGGCCGGAGATGGGGTTCCAACCTTGCTCGGAATCCCCCCACACCCAGGCTGTAAATAATGGGGAGAGTGTAAATCCCCTCTTCAAGATCCCTGCCCGTTGGCTTGCCGATCTTAGTTTTCGAGCCGTAGAGGTCCAGGATGTCATCTATAAGCTGAAATAGCATCCCAAGGTGCGTTCCATAGACTTGAAGCGAATTCACCACAGGGGGAGGGGCTTCGGAGATTGAGGCGCCAGTAGAACATGCTAGCGAAAAGAGCGATGCCGTCTTTTTCCGAATTATGCCCAGGTGTTCATCAACTGAGATGTCAAGGTCATAGCGGTGCGCGAATTGCTCGATCTCTCCCAGGCAGAGTGATTTGAGGGAGTCCGAGACCCTGTCAAGAAGCTCCGGCGGCAGGCATGGCACGAGCATTGAGAGGGCCTGGCTCAGGAGGTAATCCCCGGCGAATACAGCGATTTCCTTGCCAAAACGCTCCTGTAGCGCGGGCACTCCGCGCCGCACGGGGGAATCATCGATGATGTCGTCATGGATGAGCGTGGCAAGGTGAATTATCTCGATTGCTGCAGCTGCCTGGAGAATCTGATCCTGCCGCTGGTCTTTCTTGGCGCCGAAATAACTACAGGCTATAACCAGGGCCGGCCTCAGCCGTTTGCCCCCCGCATTGATCATGTCCCGCACCGCCACCCAGAGCGGCTCGGGAGAGACGCCGGCCAGATCTCGTAAGAGGCTTTCTACTTTATCGATTTCGGCCTGAATGAGATCAAACCCCTGGAATTTTTCATTAATCGACATCATTTTGCGACCTGCCCTGCTGTAACCTGGCGGGCGGTGTTTTCCCTCTCCCGGCGGTTGCCTGGATAGGGTGTTTGTATATGTTGATGGCCCGCTTGCACATCTTTCATATCTTGCGCATCGTGCATATAAAGAGGGAATACCGGGTTGCTTCGCATTGCCTGAATGATGAGGCTGGCCGCGAGGCCCACGAAATACCCTGTGCAGGTGCCGGCAACCAGCAGAAGCGGCAAGTATGAATAGATACCGTAAGTGCCGACGACGATGCTTGCTACGAACAGTTGACCGATATTGTGGAAGATGCCGCCGAGGATGCTTATCCCGGCAAGGCTGAATGCCTCCCTGAAGCGGATATAGGCAAGGGACATGACGAGGGTGCTCAAAATGGCCCCGGCAAGGCTGAACCAGAAACTGGTTAGGTTGCCAGTAATGAGGGATGCGAGAAAGGTACGTAGCGTTACGATGACAAAGGCGTCCCTCGGTCCAAGCATCGCAAGGGCCACGACGGTGACGATGTTGGCCAGGCCCAGCTTGGCGCCGGGGACGATAAATGGGACCGGTATGAGCCCCTCGACGATATATAAAACCAGGCTTAACGCGACCAAAAGGCCGCCTCGCGCAAGCCTTGATGTGGTAAACATCCTGAAGCCTCCAAACTTACGTGAATCTCATGACTTACGTGAATCTCATGTGCTCACTCGGATCCGGAACCAGGAGCTCAGAAAGCAAGCAGCCCGGAAGATCTATGCGCGCCAACTTAGTAGCACTTAGTAGGCCACAACATCCACCCCATCCCCGCTTCCATCTATATATACCATAACCCGGTTAGGAACGCAAATTATCGATTGACCCGGCCTGGAGATCCACCCCGTCCTGACACATACCTGCTCCGGGCAATTGGATTCGGCTATCCGGACCTTTCCATCCTGTATTTCCAGGAGCTCATAGCCTCCGCGCCTCGTCCGGATTGTAAAGGTCCTCCGGCCCTTGAGCTCCAGGGGTATGGTGCGGTATATCTTACCGTCGACCCTGATCACGATAGCCGGTTTGGACGCGCCATCACCGCCGGTACCGCTCCTGGGGGTGGCAAGCTGTCCAATGGCAAACGTTAGAATTATAGCGATCGCTATGGCGATTAAGAGGAGCCTGTCTCCCTTCTTCATGGTGTAAGCCTGTACTCCTTGCTGGTTATGGTCAAGGCCCCGCTCTTAGACAGGCCCTTTGAGACAAGAATCCTGCGATCCGTCGTGATAACAACAGCCTCGATCCCAGGTAGCCTGTTAACGAGTTCAAGGCCTTTCTCAGGCCCCAGGATGAACACGCTCGTGGATAGAGCATCGCCATCAATGGAGCGATCTGATATGATAGTAGCGCTCATGATGCCTGAGTTTGACGGCCACCCCGTGGCTGGATCGAAGATATGATGATACCGCTTGCCATTCACCTCGAAATAGCGTTCGTAATCCCCTGAAGTGACTATGCTCTTATCCCTGGCCTGGATAACCGCTACGTAGAAACCGCGCTCCTTTCTAGGATCCTGGATCGCAATGCGCCAGGGCCTGCCATCGGGGCGCGACCCGACGACCAGTATATTGCCGCCCAGGTCCACATATGCGCTCTTTACGCCCTTCTCTCTAAAAATACGGGCGACTTCATCCGCAGCGTAGCCCTTGGCTATGCCTCCGAAATCGAGCATCATGCCCCTTCGCTTGAGCATGATCGAGCGCTGGTTGGAATCAAGCGACACATCCTTATAGTTTACGAGCGAACGCTTTGCCGCAAGGATGCCCGGGTCCGGAACCCTGACATGGTCCGTGCCGATCCCCCAGAGTTTGACAACGGGGCCGATGGTCGGGTCGAATTTACCTGACGTCAAGGCGGCGTATTTTAGAGCGCTTTGGGCTATATCAAATGCGTCCTTGCTGACACGCACCGGGCGTAGGCCAGCTTCATCGTTAACCCTGGATATCTCGCTGGCCTGGATATTGATACTCACTTTATTTTCGAGCTCCTTAACGCGGGCGAAGCCCTCCTTCACCGCGGCTGCAGCCCCGGGCCCGTAGGCCTTCATAGTGACGACGGTTCCCATCATAAACCTGGTCTCGGTTACTGGTTCGTTGCTGTTCCCCGCCGGGCTGGAATCGTCAGCGTTGCCAAGGCGAACGGAAACCGCGAGGGCAAGAAGGGTAAACAACACTGCCGCCGCATAGAAACAGAATACTTTAAATCCTTTTGACCCGGTGCCCTTCAACCCGTCCGACCTCCGAAATTAGAATCACATAATTCAAGCACATGTATCATGTATCAAAGCATGCGTATCCAAGCAATCGAAATTCGAAGCATCTAAGCACATGTATCAGGAAAGTAAGACATATAAATTAAAGCATACATTTTATTTTAGAAGACTTTAAAGAAGAACGAGAATAAGCGCGGAGAAGTCCCGGGCGCCTCGTGTGAGGCTGGGACTTCCCGCAGTAAATCTTCTTCTCCTTCCTACGCGTCCCACGTTATGGATTCAACTACTCACTCGGCTTACTCGGCCTGCTTTAGCGCATGGCGGACGGCCTCCATATATTTCTTGCTGCTTCCCGTCGCCTTCGTGTAAACGTCGACATCAGGGGATTGAGCGGCAAGGATCCTCTTGGGGATTTCCTTATAAGCCTCTTTGCCAGGTTCATACTTGTAATTTTTGATATATTCGGCCGTTGGTGCGATCACGTTGACTTCCTTTATTTTCCCGCCCTTTATCACAACCTCGACGACGCAATCACCATGTTGGGGATCCCTCACGAGGCCGGCGTAAGTGCCATCGTGCCACTTTACGCCTGCGGGAAGCTTATCCGTCTTGGGCTCAGCATTGGCGAGAGCCATCTTCACCGCTTCGATGTACTTTTTGGAGCTCCCCGTCGCCTTGGTCACTACGTCGACGTCGGTTGACTGCTTCGCCACGATCTGTTTGGGGATGTTTTTGAGCGCTTCGAGCGCTGGGGGATAGTTCTCCTTCTTGACCTCCTCCTCGGTCGGCATAACGACGTTGACCTCGGCTATCTTCCCGCTTTTGATGACGACTTCGACGACAGTATCCCCGCGTTTTACGTCCTTGACGACACCGATAAACGAGCCATCGCGGTATTTAGGGCTCGCAGGCATGGCGGGTATGGTGCCAATGATAAGCGCTGCTAGACAAAGCAGGGCAACCAGTATAAGGCTTTTGGTTTTCACTTGCTACGTCAGCTCCTTTTTTAATCTTACTTACTTGAGTCGGGTCGGCAGTTTTGCCTTCCTCGAGCTTTGCCTTACTCGGCTCACTAGTTTTGCGGCCCGGCTCTTGGGGTCGCCGCGCTCCGCTTATCCGGTTGTTATCCGGTTGTTTGGGTCGCTTTTACTTTAACCGTGGTTGCTTTTAACTGGTTGTTTATTTTATGTAGAAACCGGGTGGCCACCCAAAAAAATATTACTGTATAAACCCGATAAATGCAATAGGGTTTAGATAGGAATCGCAGTATGCCATGTTGTCAATTATGTATTCAAAGTGATATAGTGTCTTTTGTGAACCAATTTCTTTAGCTTGGGAGGGAAACGGAAGTGCAACCTGAAAAGGAAATAGTAATAGTGGGAGGTGGCTATGCAGGAGTTCACGTTGCGCAGAAGCTTGACAGGCTCGTCGGGGGAAAGGATGCTAAGATAACTTTGATAAACGATGGCCCGAGCCATGTGCTATTGACCGACCTTCATGAGGTGGCCGGTAACAGGATCAGGCCTGAGGCAGTTGAGATACCCCTTGAACGCGTTTTTTCGGGAACGAGCGTTAGAGTAGTGAATGATAGCATTATCAAGATCGACCCTGAAAACCATGTCCTTTCATCCGCCAGGGCCGAGTACCACTACGACTATGCGATCCTGGCTTGCGGCAGCGAGCCGGCATACTATGGGATACCTGGGATGCAGGAAAACGCATTTACGCTCTGGTCGCTGGAGGACGCGCTCGAGATCAAGCGCCAGGTGAGCGAGATGTTCAGGCAGGCCCGGTCCGAGCCTGATGCAGTAAAACGCCAGGAACTCCTCACTTTCGTGGTGGGCGGCGGGGGGTTCACAGGTGTCGAGATGGTCGGGGAGCTGGTTGAATGGCTTCCTGATCTATGCCGCGAGCATGAGATATCCCCCCACGAAGTCCATGTTATCCTCGTAGAAGCGCTCCCGACCATCCTGCCCAATCTGAGGCCAAGCCTCAGGGAGAGGGCTATGGCGTTCATGAAGCGCAAGGGGGTTACGGTACTTACGAATTCGCCCATAACGGAGGTGAGCGAGGATCATATAACCTTGAAATCGGGCACGATCCTGAAGACCCGCACCCTAATATGGACCGGCGGGGTTCAGACTAAGAGCAATGTGAAGGAACTCGGCTTCTCGTGCGGCCACCGGGGTCGCATCCTTGTAAACGAATGCATGCAGACGGAGAAGTACCCGGATGTCTACGCGATAGGAGATAACGCCCTATTCGTCAACGAAAACGGGGAGCTCCCCGCCCTTGTTGAGGCCGGATTGCAGGGCGCCGACTTTGTAGCAAAGGCTATAGCATCGGCGATACATGGTAAACCCCAGGGCAAATTCAAACCCAAGCTTCATGGCGTCATGGTATCCATCGGCAGTCATTACGCTGTGGCCGATATCGGTGGGGTACCGCTTTGGGGCTTCCCGGCAATGGCTATGAAGCACCTTGTCAACCTGCATTATCTTTTCGGCGTCGGAAAGCTATGGCTCACGGTAAGGTATTTAAGAGAGGAATTCCTCAATGAGAGGGGAGGTTTATCAGGTTTGTACAGGCATTTGAATGTAAAGACCAGCATGTTCTGGCTCGTGATCCTCAGGCTTTTCCTTGGCTATCAGTGGCTAGCATCAGGTATCGAAAAGGTGCAGGCCGGATTCCTGGTATCCGGGGATAAGCTGGTTTCAGGATCGTCCCTCGTGCCAATGGGGCCCGGCACGCCAGCCTGGTATTCCGCATTTATGGAAAAGGTGGTTTTCCCACATGCGCTACTTTTCCAGAGGATGATTACCCTGGGTGAGCTGGCTCTCGGGATCGCATTTATATTCGGGTTGTTTACGGTCTTGGCAGCACTCGGCTCTATATTCATGAATATCAATTTCATGCTCTCAGGTACCGGAAATATATGGTTCCTCGTGGCCTCCATACCGATGCTGGGAGGGGCGGGCAGGGCTTTTGGGCTCGATTATTATGTGATCCCCTATCTCCAGGCCCTGCTGTGCCGGAGCCGGAGGGGCTCGGCGTCTGAGGTAAGGAAGGCTGCCGATGTTTAGACATTCATAATTTAGACCTTCATATGCATATGGAATGCATATATGTAGGTTGAGATTCTTGTTTGTACGTTAGATGTTCTCGTTCCGTATGTGGGGCGGAACGGTTTCGGGGCTCCTCTACAGGAGCCCCCTACTTATAAATCTGCACTCTTGCCCCAAGGGGACACGAGGTCGTGCTCGATCCGGAGCTGGTCGAGGATTTTTCCAACCGTTGCCCTGACGATATCTTCTAGCGTCGATGGCCGTTGATAAAAGGATGGCACCGGGGGCAGGATGACGACGCCTGTTTGCGCGAGCTTAAGCATGTTTTCGAGATGGACCGGGGATAGGGGGGTCTCGCGGACCACGAGCACGAGGGGACGCCGCTCCTTGATCATCACATCGGCCGCCCTCGTAAGAAGATTATCCGAATAGCCATTTGCGATCGCTGCAAGCGTTTTCATGCTACACGGGACGATTACCATTGCGTCCGTATGGTAGGTGCCGCTTGCAATCGGGGCCGCCAGGTCGCCGGGGTCATAGACATAGGTGCTAAGGCCCATCACCTCTTCGGGTGAGTAGTCGGTCTCCGCCTTTATGGTGGCTTCGGCCCATGGGGTAAGAACCAGGTGCGTCTCAATCCCAAGCTTCCTTAAGATCTTTAAAAGCGTTATGCCGTAAATCGCGCCGGTTGCGCCGCTTAATCCAACAATGATTTTCACACCACTTCACCTTTCTGTTTTTGAAAAGTAAGTCCGCCCACGGTATCCTCAAGCATCCTTGAGGACCTTTAACATCCTTGTGTCATCAAAATACCAAAAACGGCTCCCGAGATACTGTATAACCACATAGCTATACTGGTTGTCCTTGGTTTACTTCATGATTTATTTCAATGATACTAACTAGATTCCCTCCTTTCCTCTGCAAACTGGTTTTTAGACATTACCATATGTCAAGCTAACTATGGATTTGATGCCAATTTACCAGCATGCCCTAAGGGTTGCCGGTGCTTGCGTGACGGGGCCTTTGAAATTTGGCAGGGCCAGTCTTCACGAACGACACTTAAGGTGGTATTCTATGGCACCTTGTGTCAAAGGTCAAGTCTAAAATATGGTAGAGACTTTTGCGTGATTACACAGATGAAATGATGAAAGTATGGCAAAAAATTGTATAGAAAGAATGGAGGAGTATCGGCTCAAGTGGAGAAGGGAATATAAGTTAGTGCGCAAAAATCTCTTCCCTTTTGGGCACTCGCATATAGGATGGGGAAGCATGAGAGGCTTATAGATTATGTTAAGACCAGGGGAAGATTGAGAAGAAGTTAGAAGGGGTGAACGGGGTATTGTTTCGTAAACTAGGTTTTATTGGTGCTGGCACGATAGCTGAGGCTTTAATAACAGGCCTGATCCGTTTCGCGCATGTAGACCCTTCCAGCATAGTTGCGAGCGATGCTAACCGCGAGAGGCTCATATCCGTTACCAGCCGCCTTGGCGTAACCGCCGGAGCCGGGAATATAGATGTGGCCCGGCAGGCAGATGTCTTGTTCCTCGCTGTCAAGCCGCAGGTTATGCCGGATGTGCTTTCTGAACTCCGGGGGGCAGGCAAGCCCGGGAGCATAACTGTGACGCTGGCCGCTGGCGTTGAATTAAGCTATGTGGAGGCCATGCTCGGTGAAGATGCGAGGGTGATGCGGATCATGCCGAACACGCCGTGCTCGCTCGGCGCCGGGTCGATCGCTTTTTGCCTTGGGAAACGCCTTGATGTTGCGGATGTTGACTGGCTCCTGGAGCTTTTCAGGAAGATGGCCGTGGTTATAGAGATCGACGAGTCATTGATGAATAGCGTGACGGCCCTGAGCGGGAGCGGGCCCGGGTTTGTTTACACGGTTATCGAGGCCCTGGCCGATGGGGGGGTGCGAATTGGTTTTCGGAAGGATCAAGCTCTTGCTCTGGCTGCCCAGACGGTCCTGGGCGCGGCAAAGATGGTCCTCGAAACAGGTGAGCATCCCGCAAAGCTTAGAGACATGGTAACCTCGCCGGGAGGGACCACTATAGCAGGCCTCCACGCTATGGAGAAGGGCGGGGTAAGGGGGGCCCTGATCGATGCCGTGGTCGCCGCGGCCGAGCGGGCCAGGAGTCTGGGTCCCACGCCTGCGAAGAAGGTATAAAAGGTATATAAGGGTATGGAAGAAGACGCGGATTCTGCAAGGATTAAGATGAAAATGCGGAGGCGGTTATTTTGCAGAATGCTTCGTCAGATCGAGAAGTCTCGGGCAAGTATTTCAAAGACTGCCGCGCAATCCGCGGCTGCCCCGCAAGTTTGTATCTGAACTGCGAAGTTCACGCACGTGGGCTCAATTGTTGGGAGACGGAGGAGGGTTGCATGGATTGCGATGGGCACTGCGAGGAGTGCGAGGTCTTACGAAAGGCCAGAGAGCTCGGACTCGTCGCCGGCACATGATCAGAGATATGACTAAGTGTAGGTTCCTTAATTTGTGCCAGTTTACCAGCACGTTCCAGGGGTTGCCGGTGTTGCGTTCCGGGGACGGCGCGCTTGCGGCGCGCCTCCGTTGAAATTTGGCGCGAGGGCCCTGCCAAATTTCAAAAGGCCCCGTCACGCAAGCACCGGCAACCCCCGGAAAAACGGCGGTAATCTCGAAGTTACACTTAGACGTATTGAGGAATAGAGCTTTCCGCGGACAACATCTCTATGCTAAAATCATTCGAAAGTTTTATTGACATTTATGGAATATGATGGTATCCTGGGGTTGCATGCTTGTATACAGGCTCGAGCTGTGGATGACTTCTGGAGGGATCGTCCTGGGGTACCAAAGGAACTTCTGGATCTGTGTATGGATATGGGTCATGACGCTCGGGAGCATGGTTGCCGGCTCTCAAACGGTGGGTGCCATGTCGCTGGAGGACACTGGTGAACCCGCCAATTTGAACAGAATTATGACCCCCCGCAAAGATGTTTTGCAGGTGCATGTCCGCGGGAAGTTCAATATGGGTATCTCCGGCCGGTTAACGAGCGGGGATAGCGGGTATTCAGGAAGACTCAAGGATGAATCCGGCCTCGTTGTCGAGGTAGACTTCGATGGGAGCAGGGTGGTGGATGCGAGCGGTAGCTTAAACGTCAAGGCTCCGGACCTGCACAGGTTCACGGCTGATACGTCTGCGGGGATCAACTTAAAGTATACTCCTGAAAAACGATTTTCGCTGGAGGCTGGGTACAGGATAAAGAACGTCCTCGAAGATGAGGGTGAAGGAGATTGTATAAACCTCCAGAGAGCCCAGAGCCTCAAGATGAGGTGGGAGCCTGTCCCCAAGAGTCTTTATATAACATGCACGTTTAAGTCCGATGACAGCTTATACGATAGCAAGCCATACAGGGATTACAATACAAGGGAGATAGCCCTTGGCTTGACTGCCAGGCCAGCCAATATCGCCAGTATATACAGGGTAACGGGGGATTTCTCCAAGATCGAGAAGAGATTTTACGAGAATACATTGAGCGATTCCATCACCGAGCTTGTAGCGGTCTCCGCTAGGAGCCCCTATAGGAGACGTATTGGCGGCGGGATAGAGATAGAAAGATTATTTAAAAACTATATCAACGCGCCTGATAAGACCTATGTACGTCATTTGGTCTCGCTGGAAGGGGAATACAGGCCGACGGCCAGGTTGGCTATTAAGGGAGTGCTTGAGAGAACGTACCGCGCCTTCATAACGGCTGTTGACAAGAGTTCTTCAGGCGGAAGCATCAGGGTTGAGATAAGCGGGAAACGGCCGGACAACGTCGCTTTCGAGTTCATCGGCGAGATAGGTCATGTGGTATTCCCGCATGCCCTTGAATTTGAAAGCGGCACCAGGCTTCTTTCGGCCAGGGCGGAGCTGCCATTGGGGCAAGGCCCCGTCTTGAGTATTAAGATTGGGTCGCAATATAAGGGATACATGGATGAGGAGCTAATGGACGGGAATTATGATAAGCGTATGCTGGAGATCAAGTTCTCCGAAGAGTTGGACGATAGCAGGAAAATCGTCGTTGAAATGGGATATTCAAGGAAGGTGTATGTCCACGATCCATCATGTGGTGATGATACAGCCACAACCTTTGGTTTGAGTTTCACCCAGGAGTTTGATTAGGTGAGCGGGGGAGGGCGTGCAGGAGAGGGTTGTGAAATAGCCGGGAAATATCCTTGAACTTAGGCATCGGCAAGTGTAAAATAATATAAGCGAGAATTATGCCCGTAGAACGTTCAAGGAGGAGATTTGCTTGGGGAAATACAAGACAGAGCAACTGAGGAACGTGGCCTTGGTTGCCCACGGCGGGGCTGGCAAGACGAGCCTCGCTGAGGCAATCCTGTATAACTCAGGGGCAGTTGAGCGACTGGGCAAGGTTGATGATGGCACGGCTACAACCGATTACGATCCCGAAGAGATTAAACGAAAGATATCGATTAATACGGCAATTGCACCGTGCGAGTGGTCCGGCAATAAGATTAATATAATTGATACGCCCGGATTTGCGGATTTTGTAGGAGAAGTAAAGAGCGGGCTCAGGGTGGCCGATGCGGCCGTTGTGGTCTTCTGCGCAGTATCCGGCGTTGAGGTTGGCTCGGAGAATGTCTGGAGTTTCGCAGACGAAAGGGGCCTGCCACGCATCGCCTTCATAAATAAGATGGACCGCGAGAATGCGGATTTCTATAAGGTCGTTGACGCTATCCGGAGCCAGTTTGGCCAGCATGTTGTCCCCGTTCAAATCCCCATCGGGTCTCAGGAATCGTTTGAAGGAGTCGTCGACTTGATCAGCATGAAGGCCATTCTCCCCGATGCCGGGGGGCGCAAGATCAAGACGGCTGATATCCCTGCAGACCTGCAGGATAGGGCAAAGAGTTACCGGGACATGATGCTCGAGGTTGCTGCTGAAAATGATGACGAGTTAATCGAAAAATACCTGGACGGCCAGGAATTAACAGAGGACGAGATCCGGCGGGGCCTGGCAAAAGGAGTCAAAGCCGGCAAGGCTGTCCCTATCTTTTGCGGCTCCAGCCTTAGGAATATTGGGATCCAGCCGTTAATGGACGCGCTTGTGAGTTACCTGCCATTCCCTGGCGAACTTGGGGGCGTCGAGGGGGTAAATCCTGTCTCCAAGCAAAGGGAGACGAGGGAGTTAAAGGCGGGTCAACCGTTTTCAGCCTTCGTCTTCAAGACCATGGCTGACCCCTATGTGGGCAAGCTGACATTCTTCAAGGTTTATTCGGGCACGATAAACTCAGACTCCCAGGCCTATAACGCGAATAAGGATAGGCAGGAGAGGATCGGGCAGATTTTCTTCATGCGCGGGAAACAGCAGGAGCCCACGCAGGAGGTTATAGCCGGCGATATAGCAGCTGTTGCAAAGCTTCAGGAGACGTCGACCGGGGAGACGCTCTGCGATAAAGAACACCCCATTATCTTTGACGGCATAGCTTTCCCTGAACCTGCGCTTTCCATGGCGGTTGAGCCTAAATCCAAAGGGGATGAGGATAAGATTAGTGCAGGGCTTGCCAGGCTGGCGGAGGAAGACCCGACCTTTAAGGTCAAGAAGGATGCCGAGACCGGGCAGACGATCATATCCGGTATGGGCGAGCAGCACCTGGAGGTCATAGCTGACAGGCTCAAGAGGAAATTTGGGGTCGAGGTAACTCTTGATACCCCAAGAGTGCCTTACAGGGAGACTATCCGGGGTTCCGTCAAGGTAGAGGGCAAGCATAAGAAACAGACTGGGGGCCGCGGCCAGTATGGCCATGTGTGGCTTGAGCTCGAGCCCCTGCCCCCGGGTGGCGACTTCGAGTTTGTTGACAAGATTTTTGGCGGCGCGGTTCCGCGCCAGTATATCCCCGCCGTGGAGAAGGGCGTGCGAGAGGCCCTCGCGGAGGGTGTGCTGGCTGGCTATCCGTTGGTTGACTTGAGGGTTACCCTCTACGACGGCTCGTACCATCCAGTGGATTCATCGGAGATGGCGTTTAAGATAGCCGCCTCCATGGCCCTCAAGAAGGGTGCTATGGACGCGAAACCTGTGCTGCTCGAACCCATAATGAATGTGGAAGTAGTTGTCCCCGAAGCCTACATGGGCGATATTATGGGAGACCTGAATAAGAGGCGCGGTAAGATTCTCGGGATGGAGCCGAGCGGCAAGAACCAGGTTATCAAGGCTTTAGTACCTATGGCCGAGATGTTTAAGTATGCTATCGACCTGCGATCCATTACGGGAGGCAGGGGGCATTACAGCATGAGTTTCGACCACTATGAAGAGGTGCCGGCCCAGATAAGCCAGCAGATTATCGAGGCCGCAGCCAGAGAAAGAGAGAAAGAGAAATAGCTACGGGCCAAGGCCCAAGGCAGGGTGGCCCGCTCCCTTCGCCCTTCCGGTGGCGAAGGGAGTTTCTGTTACCAGGTAAGGCATTAATGTTGTATGTCCATCAATGTTCTATGTCAAGATGGGGTTGGTGAGTTGTTTGGAAGCGATAGGAAAATCCGATATTCCAAGTGTATATAACCCGCACAAGTTGGAGAGGAATATTTACCAGTTTTGGCTGCAGGGTAATTACTTTCATGCTGAGGTCGAGAAGGATAAGACTCCTTTTTGCATAGTCATCCCGCCACCGAACGTAACCGGGTCGCTGCATATAGGACATGCCCTGGACAACTCCCTCCAGGACATCCTCATAAGATGGCGGAGGATGCAGGGGTATAATACCTTGTGGGTTCCAGGCACCGACCACGCAGGCATAGCAACCCAGGTGAAGGTCGAGGCCGACCTGGCGAAAGAAGGCCTTAGCCGTTACGACCTGGGCAGGGAGAGGTTCCTTGAACGCGTCTGGGCCTGGAAGAGGAAATATGGCGGCCAGATAATAAGCCAGCTCCAGAGGCTCGGGGCATCATGCGACTGGCAGCGTGAGAGGTTTACTATGGACGAAGGGTGCTCCCGGGCTGTGCGCGAGGTTTTCGTCCGTCTTTACGAAAAGGGTCTGATCTACCAGGGCGAGTATATCATAAACTGGTGCCCGCGCTGCAAGACCTCTCTCTCTGACCTTGAGGTCGAGCACAAAGACGAGCGGGGTGCCCTGTACTACATCCGGTACCCATTCAAGGACGGGGAGGGCGCTATAACCGTCGCCACGACCAGGCCTGAAACCATGCTGGGCGATGTCGCGATTGCAGTCAACCCTCATGATGAGCGTTACGCCGGTTATGTCGGGAGGACGGTGATACTCCCGATAATCGGGAGGGAGATCCCGATTATCGCCGATGAATACGCAGACCCACAGTTTGGCACGGGCGCGGTTAAGGTCACCCCTGCCCACGACCCGAATGACTTTGAAATGGGCATGCGGCACAAACTCCCGAGCATAACGGTTATAGGCGAGGATGGGACCATGACCGCTGCGGCGCAGAAGTACGCAGGTCTCGACCGGTATAAGTGCCGTGAAGCCGTAGTAGCCGAGCTGAAAGAAAAGGGGCTCCTGGTTAAGGTTGAGGATCATGATCATGCGGTCGGTCATTGCCAGCGGTGCCATACGGCCGTCGAGCCTCTCCTGTCCAAGCAGTGGTTTGTGAGGATGAAGCCCCTGGCCGAGCCTGCCATCCGGGCGGTTGAGGAAGGAAGGATCAGGTTCATCCCTGAGCGGTTTACAAAGATATACCTCAACTGGATGGAAAACGTCCACGACTGGTGTATCTCGCGCCAGCTATGGTGGGGTCACCGCATCCCGGTCTGGTACTGTCGCGACTGCGGTGAGGTCATTGTATCGAGGGTTGACCCTGAGAGCTGCACCAGGTGCGCGGGGTCCAATATCGAACAGGATCCCGATGTCCTGGATACTTGGTTTAGCTCTGCGCTCTGGCCGTTCTCGACCCTGGGGTGGCCCGATGATACGCCTGAGCTGCGCCACTTCTATCCGACTTCGGTGCTTGTCACGGCCTACGACATAATCTTCTTCTGGGTTGCGCGGATGATATTCATGGGCCTCGAGTTCATGAAGGAGGTCCCGTTCCGGGAGGTGTTTATCCATGGGCTCGTAAGGAACCCAGAGGGACGGAAGATGAGTAAGTCCCTGGGGACAGGGGTTGACCCGCTCGATTTTATCGACCAGTACGGCGCGGACACCCTCAGGTTTACCCTGGTTACAGGAAACACCCCCGGGAATGATATGCGATTCCGGGATGAGAGGGTCGAGGCCAGCCGAAACTTTGCGAATAAAATATGGAACGCCTCGCGCTTCGTTATGATGAATCTCCATGATTTCGACCCCCGAGATTTCGCTGCGGTTATCCCGGGGGATGATGGCTCTTCTGGCAACGGCCCGAACTCCGACCTCCAATTGCCAGACAGGTGGATACTGAGTAGGGTTAACGGAGTAGCCCGGGAGGTTACGAGATTCCTCGAAAAGTACGAGATCGGCGAGGCCGCCCGCCTGCTCTACGATTTCATCTGGGGCGAGTTCTGCGACTGGTATGTGGAGCTGGTAAAACCACGACTATATAGCAGCGAGGGCGGTGAGGAGGAAAAGAGGTCAAGGAGGGTTGCCCAATATGTCCTGTGGTATTCGTTGCAGCAGATATTGAAGCTATTGCACCCTTTCATGCCGTTCATAACGGAGGGGATATGGCAGGCGTTGCCCGGGACGGAAGGTAGCATAATGGTGAAACCGTGGCCTCGCTATGACGAAAGACTGAATGATGGGGACGCTGAGGCAAGGATGGGGCTCATCATGGAGGTAGTAAGATCGACTCGAAACCTCCGCGCCGAGCTGAATATAACACCTCAGAGCAAGATCAGGGCCGTGATGATCGCTCACGGAGAATCTCGCGAGGTATTGGAGGCTAATAGTGGCTACGTGTCGCATTTGGCTGGCCTCTCAGAGCTCGTGCTCGCGGAGGAGCGATCCGGTCACCACGGCAAGGCCATCTCAGCCATTGCAAAGGACGTCGAGATATTTGTGCCCGTCGAAGGCCTTATAGACGTAGAGAGGGAAGTGGAGAGGCTTCGAAGTGACCTGTCTGCGGCGCAGGAGGCGCGCGCGGCGTCCGAAATGAAGCTCCGGAATCCTAATTTCGTAACCAGGGCCAATCCGGATGTAGTCGAGCGTGAGCGGGTGCGCCTGGCCGAATATAGCGAGCGCATAGAGAGGCTGGAGAAACGGCTGAGGGAGCTCAGCTGAGGGAGTTTGATCAATCTAAATGGTTCGGCGCATTCGCAGGATCAATGAGCTTTTAAAGGAGATGTACGGCCCTAAGGTGCGGGAGGATGAGGATCCCCTCGATGCGCTTATCATGACGATCCTCTCCCAAAACACGTCAGATATAAATTCACACAGGGCGTTCGCAAACCTAAAAGAGCGCTTCCCCAGCTGGGATGACGTGCGCAGGGCGAGTGTGAGCGAGATAAAGGACGCTATCAGGGTTGGGGGCCTCGCCGGGGTTAAGGCCGGGCGTATCAAGCGGGCCCTTGAACAGATACAGAGCGAGCGCGGATACACGGACCTGGGGTTCTTGAGGGACCTGGATGTGGGGGATGCCCTTAAATATCTTCGCACATTTGAAGGTGTGGGGCCCAAGACAGCTGCCTGCGTCTTGTTATTTGGATGCGGGCGGCCTGTCTTCCCTGTAGATACCCATATCCACCGGATAGCGAGACGTTTGGGGCTAATAGGGAAGGATATCGGGCCCGATGAGGCCCATGAGGTCCTGGGTGCACTGGTCCCGCATGATATCGTCTATGAATTGCATGTGAATATGATCGCTCACGGGCGCATGCGTTGCAGGCCGCATAACCCGCGATGCGACGATTGCCTCCTCGCTGGGGACTGCTGGTATTACAGGGGTAACAGGTTAGATCGTGAATGATGCTAAGTTAGTGCGCAAAAATCTCTGCCCTTTTTGGCACTCGCATGGGGTGCCTCGCATCTCTCTGCCCGGCGGACGCGGCTAAGTGTAAGTTCGAAGATTATCGCCGTTTTGCCAGGGGGGATGCCGGTGCTTGCGTTCCGGGGACGGCGCGCTTGCGGCGCGCCTCCGTTGAAATTTGGCGCGAGGGCCTTGCCAAATTTCAAAAGGCCCCGTCAC
>DUMQ01000107.1 GCA_012839815.1 Bacillota bacterium
ACGAGAACAGTGCACTTCTCGGGCGATAGCCCGCATGGACTTATGTTGCTGATAATACAGGAAACGGATATATTCAACTTGGACCATTCTCAGCACCTCGAATACCTCCCGCTGCCAACTTGATACTGTTTAGCAGCAGGATTCGATTTGCTGGGGGTGGTCCCCTTTTTCATGGCCGTTTACCCCTTATTAGGTGGGTCACTTTTAGATTACCGAATACAGCCGCCTGACTTGTCTTACGTTCCCATCTTATGGTATAATCTGCTTTGAAAAAGGCAATCGCCACCATTTTCATCTTTCTGATGGTGTTGCCACAGCAGCATGAAAGTCCACTTGAGAAATGGGGCGATCAACATGGGATTCTTGTCGCTAAGCCGGGGCAAGGCTTCAAATATCCGCGTCTGAAGGAAAAAGATGGGGAAACGATAAAAGATTTCTCAGGACGGTTCAGGGAGAGCTATTTCAAAGAAAAGATACAGGATATTCGGTTCTTCGGCTCGAAGATCCGAGGGAATGACATCTATGATTTCAGAAGGGATAATAATTGCGGGGGAATTCGTCGCCACAGGAGGTTCACAAGAATTGAGTATCAGACTTGTCGCAATCGATTTAGACTATACCCTGCTCAACAATAAACTGGAGATACCAGATGCGGCGAGGGACGCCATACAGGCCGCCGTAAAACGCGGTACGACCATAACCCTGGCGAGCGGGAGGATGTACAGGTCAACCGTGAGATTTGCCGAGGAGCTTGGTCTCGACGTGCCGCTCATCACGTATAACGGCGCCATGACCAAATCATCCCGCTCAAGGCAGCTCTACCATCACCTGCCCGTCCCGTTCGACCTTGCCCTGGACGTCATCCGCTACGCAAAACAAGAGGGTATCCATATAAACATTTACCTGGACGATAACCTTTACGTCGAAAAGCTCTCACCCGAGGCGATCGGCTATGCCACCCGGTCTGGCGTCGAGGCAACACCTGTGGGGGATTTAACGGAATTCCTCAAGGCCGACCCTACTAAGCTCCTTTTCGTTGCCGATGAAAAGGTCATAGACAAGCACATCCCGGTAGTCAAGGAAAGATTCGGTGATAAGTTGAATGTAGTGCGGTCGATGCCCATTTACATAGAGGTCACCAATAAAGGCGTATCCAAGGGAACGGCCCTCAAGAGCCTGGCGGCTCAGCTCGGCATTCCCAGGGAGGAGGTCCTCGCCATAGGCGATAGTGAAAACGACCTTGATATGATCGAGTACGCCGGAACGGGGGTGGCCGTGGCTAATGCCGTAGACATTGTAAGAGACAGGGCGAATTACGTGACGGCACACCCGAACGGGCGGGGTGTGGCCGAAGCCCTGGACAGATTTGTCCTTTAAGCAATATCACACCCCGGGATGAACCGGAGAAGAGCCCCGGCGTCGCATGTGAGCAGGGGCTCCTATGTTATGCGAGACGGGGCTCCTATGTTACCGGAGTCATGCAGGGGAACGCGTCATGTGGGGGAGCGCGTTACCGGGACTGCAGTGGGGAGAATCGGGCGGCGCTATTTCAGGTACTGCCTCCAGTAGGCTACACTCTCCTTTAGGTCCGATATGAGCTGGTCCTCGCCCGTACCGAGCGAATGGAATATCTCCAGGATGAGGTAGTTTTCCTTTGAGCCCGAGGCCTCGATCGCATCTATGACCTTTTTGGGGTCAACAATCCCGCGTTCGTTGTACTTGGCCGTGAAGGGCCAGTGATGACTTGCGCTCGCATCGGTCTGTTGGATATGGATGACGGGAGATACCCGCGCAAACTCCCTCAGCCATTGATACGGGTCGGCATCCTCGGGGCTGTATGGGTAACCCCTGTGACACGCATGGCCTACATCAACCGTGAGATATATCGGCACCGCCGCACCCTCATTTACGCGCTCGTAAAGCTCATGAGCCTCACGGATGGTATGTGGAGCCTCGTTGGGCGTGTACATCTGCTCCCAGAGGATGAACTCCTGCCCTGCATCACAGGCGACCCTCGAGAGGTACCTGAAGCTCTCCAAGAGGTTATCTATCATAAACTTTCTCCGTTCGGGATCGCTCCAATCCTTATACGCTATCGTATCAAAATGGCCACCGATACCGCGGGCTCCCATGTAGCTGGCCGTTTCAATAGCCCCGATGCACCAGCGCAGCCCGAGGGCCCTCGCCTCGAGATCCGGGTGCGATAACAGGTTCAGGCAGTGAGGGATCAATCCCGTGTAATAGACCACGATGGTAAGGCCAAGGTCCTCTGCGATCTTCCTGATCTCCTTCGCCGTCCGCACCCTAGTCGACTCCGGTGTGAGTATGGGATCCAGCAGGTCCGAGCAAAACTCGACATAGTCCAGGTTGAGGTCATCCCTCACTATCTTCATCCAATCCTTGGGATCGGGCCATCTCTTGCGCGCGAAACATGCATCTATCCCAAGCTTTAAATCCGCCAATTCCCATTCCTCCTCCTATTCTCCTATTGCTGCTTAACTCCAATTTACCGCTCTGATTTGGCGCTCCGATTCAACGCATCTCCTGGCCGCCCGTGACGTTTATGGCCTGGCCCGTCATATAATCCGACTCCTTCGAAGCCAGGAAAACGACCACGTTCGCAACATCCTCGATGGTGCAACCCCTGCCTAGAGGCACCTTTTCGATGTACTTCTCCCGCACCTTCTCAGGCGGTATGCCCAGCTTCCTTGAGTATTCGATGTCGAGCTGGTCCCACAGGGGAGTCTCAAAGACGTTCCCGGGGCAAACGGCGTTGACGTTTATCCCGAACGGCGCGAGGTCAAGCGCCACACTCTGGACCAGCCCGATAATGCCGAACTTCGACGCGCAGTAGGCGGCGTTCCATAGGCTGCCCTTCTTGCCGGACTTGGAGCTCATACTGATGATCTTGCCCGAGCGTTGCTTTATCATCTGCTTCGCGACTTCCCTCATGCACAGGAAATTGCCCTTGAGGTTTACCCTTATGATGGCATCCCACACATCCTCGGGAAAGTCCGTGATGGGGAAGGATTTGAGGATCCCTGCGTTGCTCACCAGGATATCTATCCTCCCAAACTCGGCAACCGTCCGGTCGACCATGGCCGCCACCTGGGCAGCGTCGCTCACATCAACTTTTACCGCTATCGCCCGCCTGTCGAGGGCCTTCACCTCTTCAGTCACGGCGTTCGCAGTTGCTTCGTTAAGGTCGGCGACCACCACGTGACACCCCTCACGCGCGAGGCGCAGGGCGAGCCCTCTCCCGATTCCCTGGCCAGCGCCTGTCACAATTGCTATCTTATCTTCGAGACGTCTTTCCATAGTCTGGAGTTCACCCTTCCAAGTAGAAAATAAATCAACGGATTCCACTTCGAAGCTCAATATACTTCAAATCCCAATCTTCATAAATCCGCATAAACCCGTCGCCGGTCGCATAGTTGGCTCATAACTGACTACTGCCAGGGGTTTATGACCATCTTGAGCCCTTCGGCTTTTTGCGCCGTCTCAAGAGCCTCAACGATCCTGTCCAGGGGGAACGTCGCAGTTATGAATTTAGAGGCGTCGACTCTCTTTGCGGCGATGATGCTCAACGCCTGCTTATACTGGCTCGGATACGAAGCGAAGGCCCCGTGGACCGATACTTCCTTGTAGTGAATAATATTGCTGTTGAAGTTGATATATGGGTTATCCTTCGGCAGGCCGCCGAAGAAGCTTATCCTCCCCTGCGTCGCAACCACCTTGAGCGCATCCTCCTGGGCCTTCCCCGAGGAACACGCCACGATGACGACATTGACACCAGCCCCATCCGTCTCCTCGGCTACAACCTGCTCGAGGCTCTCCTGCGCCGGGTTTATCAGCCTGTCGATGCCGAAGCCCCTGGCTATGTTAAGCCGCTCCGCCGAGACATCCGACATCATGACCTTGGTCGCGCCCTTGGCCCTGGCAAGCTCCGCGTGCATGCAACCTATGGGACCCGCACCTATTATCAGAACAGAATCGGCAAGGCCTATATTTAAATATGATTGCCCGTTTATTACGCACGATAGGGGTTCCACAAGGGATGCCTCGTTGAATGGGAGATTATCAGGTATCTTCATGATGTTTCCGGCCCTTACCCCGTCCTCAGGCATGATCATGTACTGGGCAAAACCGCCAGGGTAATGGTAACCTATAGCCTTGAAATCGGTACATAGATTTGGCGAGCCCTTCTGGCAGAAAGCACACCTGCCGCAAGGGATGGAAGTCACAACTATTACGCGGTCGCCCTCCCTCAAGCCTTTAACATTCGGGCCGACCTCGTCGATAACCCCTGCGATCTCGTGACCTATGATCTGGGGGGGCTTAACGTTGTGGTGGCCGTAGTTGTATATCCTTATATCCGTCCCGCAGATCGCGCAGGACATCACCTTGATACGGACCTCACCCGGGCCGCACCTGGGCGTCTCTACCTCGCGTACCTCCATCCTGCGGGGCTCGACAAATACCGCTGCCTTCATGATTAAACGCCTCTCCTCTCCCATTTATCTAGTTATCCGGCTATTTGATCCTGACCTAGTCTCCTGGAGTCAGGCCTGGCGCGACTGCTTTAAGAGCTGAGTCCTGTATTTTTCGGCGCCAAGGTTCCTAATCTCCTCGACGTCCTCCTCGCTGAAGACCCGGGGTTCGCCGAGGATCTTTGACAACACGAATATCTTCGCCCCTTCCTCGAGGATCACGGCCCGGTAAAACGCCTCCTTGAGGTTCGCCCCCACCGTAACCGCACCATGGTTTGACATGAGAATCGCGTTGTAATCCACGATCTTCCTTTCAACCGCTTCGGCGAGCTCGGCGCTGGACGGGACAACGTAGCCAAGCATCCCTACCTTGCCGACGTAGGCGGCGAAATCAGGAAACATCGCCTCAAGCCTGCCAATGGTGCTGGCCACGGCTATCCCGTAAGCCGGGTGAATATGCACAACCGCACCTACATCCTGGCGGGCACGATAACAGGCTAAATGCATCAACACCTCGGACGAGGGCTTCTTGTTTTCGTTAACATCAACGAGATCACCGCTTGAGATATCAACGCCCACATAATCCTCGGGCTCGACATCGTCAAAAGCGTAGCCGCTCGGGGATATATACATCACATTGCCGGCCCTCGCGCTGATATTCCCCCCCGGTCCAACCACGAGGCCGCTCTCTATGATCTTCCTGCCGTATTTCCAAAGCTCGGACCGCACAGCTTTTACTATGCCCTCCTGGGACCCGCTAACCATCTTTGTAGTCATGCTTGCTACGGACCTCCATTCTTCTGAAATCGCCCTGCCGGCTCTTAATCAACTCACATCAGGCGGCGCGTCTCTCTTCTACCAGGCCAGCATACGGTAATCACCCAATTACCATGAAAGTTCAGAGGACTTATCTCCTTAATGACTTATCTCCTTACTACCGGGTTATCTCCTTACTTGGAGCGTTTTCTTATCACCCTATCTGGAGCGTTCCTTTATCACTCTCTCGAGGTACCCACTCTCAGCAAACGCCTTTAGCGGGTCGAGCGGGACGCCCAGCTCAGCCCGGACCATCCGCAATAGCGGCTCCACATCTAGATTGAATGCGTCCACAAGAACGCGCTCCGCGCCTATTATGTCGCCCTCTTGCTGAGCCCTGGCCAGAGCCTTACGGTCCACCAGGAGCGCCTTCGCGTACGCCCTCTGGAGGTTCATCACCGTCTGGATCATTGCCGGTATCTTGGGTTTTACATTATGGCTCTGGTCGATCATGTAATCTACATCGAGCCTGCCGCCGGCCTCATTCTCCGCCCGGGCCAGCTCGTTGAATATGAGGAAAAGCTCGTACGGGTCGTTGGAGCCAGCCGTCAGGTCATCATCCGCGTACTTCTTACTGTTGAAATGGAAGCCGCCGAGCCTGCCTTCGTCAATAAGAAATGCGACGATATGCTGGATATTGGTACCCAACGGGTGGTGGCCCAGGTCAACCAGGGTCTTGGCCTTCGGGCCCAGTTTCATGGCGGTTATCGTCGCCATCCCCCAGTCAGCGAGATCGGTGTGATAAAACCCCGGCTCGAAGAACTTGTACTCCAAGAGCATCTTCATATCCTCATCAAGGCTCTGGTAGACCTCCTCCAGGCACTCCGTCATCCATCTCTTCCTGTCGCGGAAATCCCCCTGGCCGGGGTAATTCGTCCCGTCGGCTAGCCATATGCTCAGCGTCTTGGATCCGACGGTCCTCATTATATCCACGCATTCGAGCATGTGAGCAACGGCCTTCTTCCGCACCCCCGGGTCCGGGTGCGTTATGCTACCAAGCATGTAATCGTCATCCTGAAAGAGATTTGGGTTGATCGCCCCGATCTTGACCCCCAGGTCCTCGGCGTAGCGCTTGAGCGCGGTATAATCATCGACCTTATCCCATGGGATGTGAAGAGCGACGGTGGGGGTAACGCCGGTGAGCCTGTGGACCTCGGCCGCATCCTGGAGCTTCTCGTAGACATTGCGTGCGGCTCCGGGCTTCTTAAATACGTAAAATCGAGTACCGCTGTCGCCATAGCCCCATGAGGGGGTTTCGAGGCGTTGCCTCTTCAGGCGCTCCTTGGCCTCATCGAGGTCCACGTCCATGCCGCTCTCCGCAAGCCTGGATTTGAGGTGTTCATACTCCTGTTCAACAGTCCGGTGATCGCGATCCATAGTTGCCTTTGCCCTCCTTGCCCATCTTTAATAGTCATATTTGATTCATAAAAAACCTTAGCTCAAACCGACCGTATTCAGATTGGACCGTCTTTGGAACTCAGCGCATCGCGGCTAAACGAGATATTCAAGCTCGCTGGATATGCCCAGGGTATGCCTTGGGATCGCAAAGACATGACACATTACGACGAGCAGCTATTCGAAATGAATCAAACGGACCAAGCAATAAATTGAGCAAAAAGTTGAAATAGACAACACTGTAAGGCAAGGGAATATAGGAGATACTTGATGTGGCCTTCAGGGATCCTGATTCCATCTTAATCATAGCAGTGTTTACTACTCATGTCAAGGTGTTGTAGCAATTCCTAAGGTTTTAACATAAAGTGCCAGAGGATGCCAGTTGCCTTATAGTTGGTGGTTGGTGGTTTGTTGCGGCCATCCTGCCAACATCTTTGGCAGGATGGTCCCGGTCAGGGATGAACTTGACTACTTTTTTGGCAGGAAGGTGCGGTAGCATGGCAAGTTTCTTGGCACGTCCAACGCAGGGCTGCCTAATCTATAGCCGGGGAGGAGATGAGGGGCGGTTACGTGTACCATACCCGGTGTAGAGTATGAATGCGCAACCGCCCCTAGGAGATCAGGTCCGTTACCATTACCGGCGTCCCGCACGTGCCGCAGTATGCGGCATGGGGGTCTCCCTCATTAGAATTCTAAGTTAGTGCGCAAAAATCTCTGCCCTTCTTGGCACTCGCATGGGGTGCCTCGCATCTCTCCGCCCGGCGGACGCGGCTAAGTGTAAGTTCGAAGATTACTGACGTTTTTCCAGGGGTTGCCGGTGCTTGCGTCCCGGGGACGGCGCGCTTGCGGCGCGCCTCCGTTGAAATTTGGCGCGAGGGCCTTGCCAAATTTCAAAAGGCCCCGTCACGCAAGCACCGGCAACCCCTGGGACGTGCTGGTAAACTGGCACAAATTAAGGAACCTATACTTAGTCGAGCAGGCCGCTCCGTAATCTCCGGCCGAGGACTATTGGGCCGGAGATTACGGCGGCGTGGCGGAGAGATGCGAGGCACCTCGGCCACTGTGCGGCGCTGGTAGCTGTTACCTGCGAAAGGTCCGGGTATTTTGCGCACCAACTTAGAATTTATGCTATGTCAGCTAACAGCTACCTTCGGCAGCTCGGCAAGGGCCCTCTCAATGAGCTCGCTTGGGTGTTCATAATCTTCCAGCTTGCCTGCGAAATAGGAATCGTAGGCGCCCAGGTCGAGCAGCCCGTGCCCGCTCAGGTTAAAGAGGATAGTCTTCGCCTCGCCTGCCTCCTTGCATCTCCGCGCCTCTTCGATAACAGCCTTTATAGCGTGCGACGACTCAGGAGCAGGGATTATCCCTTCGGACTTCGCAAACAGGCACGCTGCCTCAAATACGCCCACCTGGCCGTAGGCCTGCGCTTCGATCAACCCATCCCGGTAAAGCTGGCTCACGAGTGGCGACGCGCCGTGGTATCTCAGACCCCCGGCATGGATCCCTGCGGGCACAAAGGAATGGCCCAGCGTGTACATGGGCATGAGCGGCGTGAAACCTGCCGTATCGCCGTAATCATACGCATAAATGCCCTTTGTTAGAGTCGGGCAGGCCGTCGGCTCCACGGCGATCACCCGTATATCCTTGCCGTTGATCTTATCCTGGAGGAATGGGAAGCTGAGGCCGGCGAAGTTGCTCCCGCCGCCCACGCACCCGATTACGATGTCAGGATAGTCGTTTACCTTGGCCATCTGGGCCTTTGCCTCGAGCCCGATTATGGTTTGGTGGAGGAGTACATGATTGAGCACGCTCCCGAGGGAATAATTTGTATCGTCATGGGACGCCGCGTCCTCAACAGCTTCACTTATGGCGATCCCGAGGCTGCCCGGCGAATCAGGCGCCTCAGCGCGGATCCGGCGGCCGGTCATGGTCCGGTCGCTCGGGCTTGCGACCACATCAGCCCCGTAGGCGCGGATCATGGACTTCCGGTAGGGCTTCTGTTCAAAGCTTACCTTCACCATATAAACCGTGCACTCGAGGCCGAAAAAGTTACAGGCGAGCGCAAGGGCGGTCCCCCACTGCCCTGCTCCGGTTTCCGTCGAGAGCCGCTTAATGCCCTCCTTTTTGTTGTAATACGCCTGCGGTACAGCGGTGTTGGGCTTATGGCTCCCTGCGGGGCTCACGCCCTCGTACTTATAATAGATCCTGGCAGGCGTCCCGAGAGCCTTTTCAAGGCGATGGGCCCTGAACACCGGGGTCGGCCTCCAGAGCGCGTAGACCTCGAGAACCTCCTCGGGTATATCGATCCACCGCTGGTCGCTAACTTCCTGCTCGATCAGGGATATTGGGAAGATTGGTGAAAGGTCCTCCGGTGCCGCTGGTTTCATGGTTTTAGGGTTGAGAGGCGGTCCAGGCCTCGTTGGCATGTCGGCCACAATATTGTACCACTTCCTTGGCATCTCCTTCTCTTCGAGTAGTATCTTCGTCTGCTCCATTCCTTATCTCTCCCTTCTTTTCTCCTTACATCTCGCGTTTTATTTTTATACCTCGTGTAAATCAAAAGACCCCCGTCCTTCAAGGGACGAGGGTCTTATCTACCCCGCGGTGCCACCCCAATTAGCCAGTATATACTGCGGTTCCGCCCGCCATACTGGGACTACCCCGCCATTAGTGCTGGCTCATCTCTCGAAAGGCACGGGCCACACCACTTCTTGACCTCAATAATCGCTCAGGAATAACCGCTCATGACCATACCCGCTAAGACTTATCATCAAAGCTACATTGGAGGAAGCCATATAACGCGGCAGGCCAGGTCATACAAAAAGTCAGAGATGCAGCCGATGCCCTCTCCCTTTAACAGGGGAGCCCCGTCAGGTCCTACTCCGGAAGGCACATAGGCACAGACTCAGAAATTCGAAATGCCGTGCGGCACCAACGTGCTCGTTTCGGCCTGAAGCTCGCAGGTCCATTCAACGCGCGCGCAGCGCCGGGCTTCCACCATCCCCGGCTCTCTCCAGCCCGCATCTCGCGCCTACTTGTCCTGGTCATGGCCTTTGAACAGATTTATAAAACTTCTTGTAGATACCCTGTTGTAGATACCCTGTTGTAGATACCTTGTTATAGACACTTTTACCTTTCGATATCAATATTATATTATCACATCTTTGCCAGGTTTACAAGAAAGGCAAAAACTGAGGTAGGGTGGATGAGATTCTTACCACCATCACCGGTGGATCACGGTTGGGTGGTAAGAAAGTTACCAGGATAGGCGTCGAGGTGATAAATAACTTGCCATCTCATCGGGCGAAGTGGCAAGATACTTTCCAGTGCAGCGAGCAGGTGGTAACTAACTTGCCAGCCTGGCGCACAGAATGGTAAGATACTTGCCAGTTCGACGAATGGG
>DUMQ01000108.1 GCA_012839815.1 Bacillota bacterium
CATCTCTCCGCCAGGCGGCCTTAATCTCCGGCCCAATAGCCCTCGGCCGGAGATTACGGAGCGGCCTGCTCCCTGGCCGCGTCCGCCGGGCGGAGAGATGCGAGACTCCCTATACGAGTGCCAAAAAGGGCAGAGATTCTTGCGCACTAACTTAGCTTGCAAGTTCCGTAGTTGGCCGGGTTTAATGGTTCATTGTTCGTTCACCGGGTGACCGGATGCCGGATGCCGGGTGCGGGGGGCCGGGGGCCGGCGCAAGATGGTATACGGACAAGGTGGTATACGGGTGACGTAGGGGCGCAAGATGGCAGATTGGGGAGTGGTTCAAGCAGACATGAAACGGGTTGTCAGCGTGAGCATTGGGTCGTCGAAGAGGAATCATACTGCGACTGTTAACGTGCTGGGCGAGGAGGTTCACATTGAGCGCATCGGCACAGATGGGGACATCGCGAAGGCGATAGATATAATCAAGAGCCTGGACGGCAAGGTTGATGCGTTTGGGATGGGGGGGACGGATCTTTATTTTGTCGCGGGACACAAGAGGTATCTTCTACGGGATTCCGTAAGGATAGCCCGAGCTGCCAAGAACACGCCGGTAGTCGATGGGAGCTGGCTGAAGGGTATTATAGAACGAAGGGCTGTTGAATATATTCGTGATGAGAAGGGGGTTCAACTAAGGGGCAAGAATGCCCTGGTCGTTTGCGCTATTGACCGGTTTGGAATGGCCGAAGCCCTTGCCGAATCCGGGTGCAATATGCGTTACGGCGACCTCGCTTTTGCGCTGGGCATACCTTTCTGGTTGAGGTCTCTCAGCTCACTGGATCTGGCCGCGACGCTGTTGATGCCTATAATATCGTGGATTCCCATAAAATACCTCTACCCTACGGGGAAGGCCCAGGATGTCATCAGGCCTAAATACAGGGAGGCTTATGAATGGGCGGATATAATCGGGGGAGACTGCCATTTCATAAAGCGCCACATGCCTGATAACCTGGAGGGTAAGATCATCATAACCAATACGGTGACGGCGGACGATGTCGAGGCTTTTAGGAAGAGAAGGGTCAAGATGCTTGTCACCAGCACCCCTGAGCTCGATGGCAGGTCATACGGGACTAACGTGATCGAGGCGGTCCTCACTGCCGTTACCGGGAAGAGGGCGGAGGAGCTTGGGGTTGAGAAAGTACTGGAGCTTATAGGGAAGGCAGGGTTTACCCCGAGGGTTGAATACCTGAGTTGAATACCCGAATACCCGAATACCTGAATATGTGAATACGTGAATACGTGAATACATAAATAGCTGAGCGGTTGACAGTCCCCGGCCGGAAACCATGGAATTCAGAATTACGGAGCGGATGGCAGATGGAAACCTTCGCGTTCATTGTCCATCCTGATGAGGTCCGGGTCCGGGACGTGGCCCTTGAGCCTCCGGCTCTCAAACGGCTGCATGCCCGGGCGGTTGAGGGCCTCATGCGTTTCGTGCCGCCATTCCCAGCATCGCGGATCACGGGCGTGCGTTCCACGGCGGGCGGGGAGACCGAGGGGTGGATCGTATCGTGCCCCCTGACCCTGCGCCAGATGGATAGCTATTCGGGGGATTTCTTACGTCGCAAGGTTATGCAGGGTTTGAGTGCGGCCCGAAGGGTAGGGGCGAAAGTGGTTGGGGTCGGTATGGTGGATGCGGTATTTTCGCGGCGCCGGATCCAGGTGGATTACGGGTCCGGCGTTTGTATTACTACAGGGCGTGGCCTGGCCATCGGCAGTGGGCTCAAGGGGCTTACGATCGCGGCTCATGAGGTCGCCGGGGTGGACCCCGTGGATGCCTGGATAGTGGTGCTCGGTGCGGCGACGGCAACGGGCATTGCATGCTCGAGGCTGCTGGCCAAGGAGGTACGCTACCTTGCGCTCGTGGATTTCCATGTAGAAAACGGGGAGAGGCTTAAGGTCATCGCGGCACGACTTTTACACGAGACGGGACTCGCTGCCAGGCTGGCGCTGCCGGTAGACCCGGGGTTTCGAGATGTGATTGAGCGCGCGGATATTTTAATCATCGCATCGGATGTCGCATCAGAGCGGTGGGCCGCGATCATGCGCGAGCTTAACATCCGGCCGGGCGCGCTCATATTTCGTATATTCCCCGGCAGGGGCGTGTCGCGTGCCGCGGCGGCCGTGCCGCTCACTACCGCCGCACCGCTTACTGCCGGCGCTCCACTCACTGCTGCCATGCCACCGGCTGCCGTCATGCCATCCGCTGCCGCCGCACGGCCCGCCGGAGCTGTGCCGCCTGCCGTTGCCGCACCGCCCCTGCTTAACGGCAGCGGCACCCTCAACGATGGCATCATCGGGGACGGCACCGCCAGGAACATCACCAGGGACGACATCACCAGGCGTGGACATGGCGCCGAGAGGCATGGACATGGTTCGGCCGGGCGGGGCTCATATGGGGTGGCCTTAGATGGGATGCGTTCATATGTGATGGGGGCCGGCATGGGGGGCGCGCGTGTGCATGTGATGGACGATGCTGTGCTGCAAATTCCCGGCGATTTTCGCATGGATCCCCCTATAGAGCTCCCGGTCGAAGTAGGGAGCCCTTACGTAGTCGAGCCGATGATACTCGCCCTTGAGGGGGCGGATGACCTGCCGCCCCAGGGCGATATCGCCTTTGCAAGGTGGGTGGAGGAGGTCATTGGACTTGCGGAGAAGCATGGTTTCGTGGTCACCGGGGCGATGGTGAATGGTGGAATTATCTCGCGCGGGGCTCTCCCGCGGGGGACGCGAGACGGGATTCAAGGCGGTCATGTCAAGATAGAACATGTAATAACAGGTAACAAATGGAATAGGTGATAACGGGGGCGACCGGAACGCCGAGGATAAAGGTGGCCGTAAATGCCGTAGTAAATGCCGTAAATAAAGCAGGTAATAGCAGAGATGGCTGCAAATGGAGTAGGTAATAGCGCAGGTTGCTGTTTTATCAGCAGCATATGGTTTGGGAAGCATATCAAGGGAATAATAGGCAAGCCAATAAGTCTTGACAAGGTTCGGCTCCTTTGACATAATAATGGCATGATTAAATAGACAAAACCTGGATATCATAATGTTCAGCCTGCCCTCATGGGCGGGCTTGCCACATGTGTGGGCAGGTGTGGCGGGTGCGAGAGGGGCAGCTAGGATATAATCGAAGCGGCGGGGTTGATTCTCACAGCCGGTATTATATTAATGGAACTATGACGAAGGAGCGAGGTTCATTATGGGGGATAAGGAAGTGCTCTTGACTCCCGAAGGTCTGCATAAGCTGGAGAAGGAGTTGGAATACCTGAAAACGACGAAGCGCCGGGAGGTTGCGGCGAGGATCAAGGAAGCGAAGGAGTTCGGTGACATTTCGGAGAACTCCGAATATGAGGACGCCAAAAACGAGCAGGCGTTCGTCGAGGGAAGGATAATCCAGCTTGAGAAATTGCTCAGGAATGCGCGCGTCATCGATGATGAGAATGGCGAGGCGGATTCCGTGGCTCTTGGCTCGAGGGTCAAGCTCAAGGATCTCCAGGACGGGGGTATTGTCGAGTATACGATCGTAGGATCTGCAGAGGCTGATCCTGCACGCTTTCGGATATCCAATGAGTCGCCGGTTGGGAAGGCGATCCTTGGACAGAAGAAGGGGGCCGTTGTCGAGGTGAACGTACCTCTCGGGACGTTGAAATTCGAGGTGCTGGACGTCAGCAAGGACTAGAGGCATCTTCATCCTCTGTGGTGCCGCATCGCGGCATGGGGGTCTACTATATTATCAAGGGCCGGTGTGAGGTGGATAAGCCAGGTGGATGTTAAAAGCGACTTGCAGGAAGATTTAGTCCGGGAAGGTCTGACCGCCCGGGAAGGTTCAACTGCCGAAGATTTGGAGCAACTGAATGAGCTTATGCGGGTTCGCAGGGCTAAACTCGCCAAATTGAGGGAGTCGGGGATAGATCCCTTCGGCGAGCGGTTTGAGCGAACCCATTTGATCGCGGATGTGTTGGAGAATTTTGAGAGCCTGGAGAGCCAGGAGGACGGCAAGGTCGTCATCGCGGGCAGGCTTGTGGCCATGCGAGGGCATGGTAAGGCTACGTTTGCCGACGTGCTTGACGTCTCCGGCAGGATCCAGATTTATGCCAAGATCGATGTGCTGGGCGAGGATTCATACCGGCTTTTCTCGGACCTCGACATCGGCGACATTATCGGCGTGCGCGGCAAGGTCTTCAAAACCAGGCGGGGCGAAATCACGATCGCCGTAGAGGAATTCAAACTCCTCACAAAATCGCTTCGCCCGCTTCCCGAGAAGTGGCATGGCCTCAAGGACGTTGATCTACGTTACAGGCAGCGCTACCTTGACCTTATAGTCAATCCCGGTGTCAGGAAGGTCTTTATCCAGCGAACCAAGATAATCCGGGCGATCAGGGAGTTCCTTGATGCCCGGGGGTTCCTCGAGGTCGAGACATCCGCCATGCACCCCATAGCCGGGGGGGCTGCGGCCCGTCCGTTTATAACTCATCATAATGCCCTCGACATCGACCTCTACCTGCGGATCGCGATAGAGCTATACCTGAAGCGGCTCATAGTCGGTGGCTTCGAAAAGGTTTATGAGATTGGTAGGGTATTTCGAAACGAGGGCATATCGACGCGCCACAATCCTGAATTCACCATGCTGGAGCTTTACCAGGCTTACGCGGATTATACCGACATGATGAAGCTGTGCGAGGACATGATCTACCATGTGAGCGTAACCACCCTTGGGACGACCAAGGTTCCTTTCCGCAATTTTGGCCTCGCCGATGGTGCCCCCCGCGATGATAGCGCCCCCGCCGGTGCGGCCGCTGTTGCCCCTGGTGACGCCCCCGGTGGTACCCTCGGTCGTACCTTCGGTCTTGGCGTTGGCCCCGCTCAAGGCCCCGGTGCCCCCGGCGCGGGATTGGGCGGAGACGAGCCTGGCGGCGCCGGCAGCGAGCGTGTGATCGATCTCACTCCACCCTGGCCCAGGATCACCATGGTGGAGGCGGTTAAGGGGGCCCTAGGTGTGGATTTCAATGAGATTCGCGATGATGCAGAGGCCCGGGATGTTGTGCGCGGGCTCGGCATCGAGGTTGCGGGCGATGCGAGATGGGGAAATTGTCTCTTTGCCCTGTATGAGGAGCGGGTTGAGCCGGCGCTCATCCAGCCGACATTTGTGGTCGATTACCCAGTAGATGTCTCCCCTCTCGCCAAGAAGAAAAAGGACGACCCGAGGCTCACCTACCGATTCGAGCTGATAATCGGCGGCCGCGAGATCGCGAATGCCTTCTCGGAGCTCAACGACCCGCTCGACCAGAGGGAGAGGTTCTTGCAGCAACTCGCCCAGCGTGAGGCGGGGGATGAGGAAGCCCATATGATGGATGAAGATTTCCTTACGGCCCTTGAATACGGCATGCCTCCCACGGGCGGTCTTGGCATAGGGGTGGACAGGCTTGTCATGCTCCTGACCGATTCGAGCTCTATAAGGGACGTGATTCTATTCCCCACCATGCGGCCACGGTAAGTAAGCCGGGGAGACCCGGGGGGTCGAGGAGGCAGGGAAGTATGCTCATAAAATGCCTGGCTGTCGGGGAGCTTGGAACCAATTGTTATATCGTGGCCTGCGAGAGGACGCGTGAGGCTATCGTTGTAGACCCCGGCGCCCAGCCCGAGCGCATCATGGCCGAGGTCGAGCGCCTGGGGGTTAGGTGCCTCTACATAGTAAATACGCACGGTCACGCTGACCATATCGGTGCAAACGGCGCCCTGAAGCGGGCGACGGGCGCCAGGATCGCTATCCACGAGAAGGATGCTCCGGCGCTGCTCTCGCCGGATGTGAATCTGGCGAGGTTTATGTGGCCCGGGGCGCCGGGGTTTTCGGGACCGCCGGCCGATATCCTGCTCCGCGAGGGCGACATTGTGCAATTTGGGGACGAGCAGCTCCGCGTAATCTACACGCCAGGCCATACGCCGGGCGGCATATGCCTGATCTCGGCTCCGGATGCGGGTCCGGGCCGGAGCGCGAGCCCAAGCCCGGAGCCAGGCCCGGGGGGCGTAGCGGGGATCGTGGTCTTTACGGGCGATACGCTCTTCCGGGCGGGGATGGGGCGCACCGACTTCCCGGGCGGTGATGAGGAGGCGCTCATCCAGTCTATCGAAGAACGCCTTTTCAAGCTCCCTGAGGAGGCTCGCGTTTACCCGGGGCATGGGCCGGAGACGACTATCGGGGCGGAGATTCGTTTTTGGGGGATTTCTCGTAGTCATATAGGGCTCTAAGTTAGTGCGCAAAAATCTCTGCCCTTTTGGGCACTCGCATGGGGTGCCTCGCATCTCTCCGCCCGGCGGACGCGGCCAGGGAGCAGGCCGCTCCGTAATCTCCGGCCGAGGGCTGTTGGGCCGGAGATTA
>DUMQ01000109.1 GCA_012839815.1 Bacillota bacterium
GTGCTTGCGTGACGGGGCCTTTTGAAATTTGGCAAGGCCCTCGCGCCAAATTTCAACGGAGGCGCGCCGCAAGCGCGCCGTCCCGGAACGCAAGCACCGGCACCCCCCCCCTGGCAAAACGGCGATAATCTTCGAACCCACACTTAGCCGCGTCCGCCGGGCGGAGAGATGCGAGACACCCTATGCGAGTGCCAAAAAGGGCAGAGATTTTTGCGCACTAACTTAGATTCAGCGCAGCAGTACCAGTATATCCGACCAGCGTTGAGGCTCTCTTACAGCCGATGCCCCGGATGAGATGTTTTGGAGGAAGCATTTGCGGGAGATTGATATTGATTGATATTCTTGTCCATGCTTGGTAAAATTAGGATAAAACATGGAGGACGGTAATATAGAGACTGGTAACAGGACGATCGTAGAGGTGGCCCTGCATGATGGCAGCGAGCTTGCCACTCTGCAGGTTTACCCCCCGGTATCGCGCTGACCAGTCCGCTTCTAGCCGGCTTTAAACTGGATGTAGACTGGCTTTTCCGTGTATATCAGATTGGCTCAGGCTCCCCTGCTGTGCTCGAGTCTGGTGAGCCTGACAGGCCGGAAGGGTGTCTCTTATTTATGTCCCCGGAAATAGAAATGGTTGGTTGGGCCGCAGCCATGGCCGAGGGATAGTGAGTTTGCAATGGCCCAGGTTATATAGTCCTTTGCCGAGCATAGCGCCTCGCGCACCCCCAGGCCGAGAGCCAGGTAGGCTGCTATGGCCGAGGAAAACGTACAGCCCGTGCCGTGGGTGTTTGGGGTGGCATACCTCCTGGCCGACAGCTCAATGAATTCCTCACCGTTGAACGCTATGTCTACAGCATATCCAGCATATCCGGTCTCGCCCTCCAGGTGACCTCCTTTTACCACAACCCACCTGGGCCCAAGGTCTCTCAGCTTCCGGGCGGCGAGCCTTGCCTCGGCCGTGGTGGTAATGTTCATACCCAGGATTGCTTCGGCCTCAGGGATATTTGGTGTAATCACGGTCGCGAGCGGCAGGAGTGTACTGACAAGTGTTCGCCGCGCCTCTTCTTCCATTAGTGGCACGCGACTCTTGCTCACCATTACAGGGTCTACCACCAGGTTGGGTATGGAATGGCGCTTTACGACGCCCGCCACCGCTTCTATAATGGCGCTGTTGGCCAGCATGCCGGTCTTGGCCGCGCCGATCGTAAAGTCAGTGGCAACCGCATCTACCTGGGCCACGACGAAGTCAGGGTCCAGCACGTAAACGCCGGGCACGCCGGTGGTGTTCTGGGCGGTCACCGCGGTCAGGGCAACGGTGCCGAATACCCCGAGGGACGTGAAGGTTTTGATATCCGCCTCGATCCCCGCGCCACCGCCGCTATCGGAGCCGGCAATGGTCAAGACAACCGGCACGGTCGTAGGCTCCGTTCTCTCATAATATGGGGCTTCGTACCTCGATGGATTCCGTGGCATTTTCTCTGATAGATTCTCAGATCTATTCACAGATCTATTCTCATACCCTGGTCTATTTAGTCTATTTATTGTTGCACCCATATCCATCCTCATCTCCTGCGGAGTTGCGATATTTTGATTCAACCGCATCCAACTGAAATTCCAGGTCCAACTGAGATTCTAGCCATTTTCCCGGTCCACGTCAACAGTTTGGTGTTTGCAAGAGGGTAACTGGACCCGCACAATGAGTTATTATATACTGTAACCAGGATTGGAAAATAGTGAGGGCACGCATTGATGACCTGGCCCGAGAACGACATGGACG
Organism: Bacillota bacterium; assembly: GCA_012839815.1. Classification (GTDB taxonomy): domain Bacteria; phylum Bacillota; class SHA-98; order Ch115; family JABLXJ01; genus JABLXL01. The sequence continues at coordinate 1,775 of DUMQ01000109.1, forward strand.
GGTGTTGCCTCTTTTGTTTACTTTTTATCCACCCGGTGGAAACGGTAATTTGTAGTAAAATGTTAATGTTGATATTGATGTTAATGTGATGGGAGTCTCGTATTATAAAAGGGGGGCCGGGCCGAGTTGGGTTGAGCGGGCTTCACCCGGGCACGGGCCCCGGGAGGAGTGAAAGACTTGGATGCTATTATTGCATCGGGCTTGCGGAAGGCATATGGGAATGTCAGGGCCGTGGACGGCCTCGACCTCAGAGTCGAAGCCGGCCAGGTTTTCGGGATGCTCGGACCAAACGGGGCCGGTAAGACCACGACTGTTGAGATACTTGTAGGCCTGAGGGATCGTGACTCGGGCAACGTATCGGTGCTCGGGTACGATCCGGGCAGGCAGGGCAGGGAAGTGAAGTGGAGGATAGGGGTCCAGTTGCAGTCATACGGGCTGTATCCCAGGCTCACGGTGAGGGAGGTTGTGCGCCTCTTCGCGAGCTTCTACCGGAATACCCTGCCGGTCGACGAGGTCATTGAGCGAGTCGGCTTGACGGCGAAGGCGAATACTATCGTCAAAGCCCTGTCGGGCGGGCAGGCGCAGCGTCTTGCGGTAGCCCTGGCTATGGTCAACGACGCAGACCTGATTTTTCTCGACGAGCCAACGACCGGGCTTGACCCGCAGGCAAGGCGGGGCCTCTGGGACGTGATACGCAATATGAAGGACCGGGGGAAGACGGTATTCCTCACCACGCACTATATGGATGAGGCTGAGAGGCTCTGCGATACGGTTGCGGTGGTGGATCATGGGAAGGTTATAGCGCTTGATTCGCCATCGCGGCTCATCTCAGAACACTTCCAGGAGCAGGCGGTGGAGTTCTCAAACTCCATATCAAACGACAGGGAGAAATTCCAATCGTTGCCCGGGGTAAGCCGCGCGCAGTTTGATGGGGAGAAAGCGACCTTGTATACAAAGGATGTTACCCGAACTATCGCGGCGCTCATGGAGCTCGCGCAGCGGGACGGCATTCCCATAGATGATGTGATAGTAAGGCGCGCGACCCTGGAGGACGTCTTTCTGAAGCTTACCGGTAGGAGGATACGCGAATGATGACATTCTGGCAGCTAGTAACTGCAAACGCCAAAGATATAGTGCGGGACAGAATGAGTCTTTTCTGGTTTTTGATATTTCCCGTTCTCTTCATACTCCTGTTTGGTACGATCTTCTCCGGCGGTGGCACCCCTTCATATGATGTCGGCATCGCCTGCAGCACAGATGGCCCGCTCGCCCGGGCTATATCGGCCGGGCTTAGGGCCGTCCCCGCATTCAAAGTGCATACGGGCACGGAGGTAGAAGAGCTGGCAGCGCTCAAGAAGGGCGGCAGGAGCGTTGTGATCAAGGTACCTGAGTCGCTGCCCACGGCGGCGCTGGTTGGAGCGGCTCCCGGCGGGGCTGCAAAGATTTATGTCTACTATGATAAGACCCAGCAGGTGACCAGCCAGGTTCTCCTGCCCGTTGTGCGGCAGGTCCTAGACGAGATCGAACGGGGCATAACCGGCGCGCCAAGGATATTTGATGTAGTTGACCAACCTGTCCAGCACGCCAGGCTCAAAGACATAGATTACCTCCTCCCCGGAATCCTGGCCATGGCGCTAATGCAGCTTGGGCTCTTCGGCTCTCTCAGGGCGGTGAGTTTGAGGGAACAGAAGATCCTAAAGAGCCTCGGTGCTACTCCCCTCCCGCGGAGCCTCCTCCTGGCTGCAGAGGTAGTGGTCAGGATGATAATGGCGCTGGTCCAGACCTGCGCTATAGTGGTGATTGGTCACCTTGTATTTGACGTAAATATAATAGGCAGCTGGCTTGAGGTGTTTGGGATCGTGTTGCTCGGGGCCGTAACCTTTGTGAGCATGGGTTACATGCTGGTATCGTTTGCGAAGACGGAGGAGAGCGGCCAGGGCATAATCCAGGTTGTGCAGTTTCCGATGATGTTCCTCTCGGGCATCTTCTTCCCCATCGATTTCATGCCTTCTTTCCTCAGGTCGATTATTAACGCCATGCCCCTTACATATCTGGGCGATCTCTTGCGCCAGGTCATGGTTGGTGCGCCGCCTGCGTTTAGCATCTACACCGACCTCCTGGTGCTGGCATGCTGGGCCGTGGCGACCCTGATCCTGGCGGTCAAGTTCTGGAGATGGGAGTGAGAAAACGTCGCAGGGAAGTGAAGGGTGGAAGCTCCGGGACGGGAGTTTCGTTGCTTTCATGGGTGGTTTGGACCTGGACCTGACCATGGCTGACATCCCTGAAAAAGAGACCGTTTTGGATCTCACGGCTATTATGGGCGGGGTGGAGGTAAAGCGAGCTTAGCGGTCCCCCGCGAGGCCCGGTAGATTATCCGGGGTTGAATGGAGCCCTGTCAAATGGAGTCCTTGTAGTCTTCAACCATATGAAATATAATAAGACAGGGGCGGGTGAGGCTGGGTGCAGGCGAAGCTGATGTGGGGGGCTGATTGTGAAGGCGCTTTTTCTAGTGCTGAATAAGACGGACAAGCTGGATAAGGTCTTAAAGACCCTGCTTAACTGCGGCGTGAGGGGGGCAACCATACTAAATAGTACAGGGATGGGTAGGAGGCTGGCGCACGAGGTCCCGATCTTCGCGAGCCTCGGTCTCATGCTTGATGATGGCCGTTCCTATAATTACACAGTATTTGTTGTCATGAAGGATGAAAAGGTGGAGCCTGTGATTAACGCCCTGGCCGAGGTCCTCGGTGGACTGGATAAACCAGATACGGGCATCATCTTCACGGTTCCCGTAGACAGGGTTGTCGGCCTTGCGGAGGAGCCCCCGGGGTAATGAGGTATCAATAGCAGCTTAAGGGGGAGCGCGGTAGCCCGGAGTAAGTCGAGAGTGGTAGCCTGAGTCTGAGTCCAAGCAGCATTTATCAGTTACAGCATTTATCGGTTAAGGTGGCTAGGTTCATGAACATTATACTCAACGGAGGGTTGCTTCTCCTTGTTGGATTCTTAGCCGGAAAACTTGCTAACGTGCTAAAGTTTCCCGCCGTAACGGGTTATCTTATTGGTGGTATACTCATCGGGCCCTCAGTATTTAATTTCCTCTCTCACGATATGCTTCGCGCGTCCATCTGGATTAGCCATGGGGCCCTGGCCTTGATAGCATTCAGTATCGGTTCGCAGTTCACCATCGGAAATATAAGGAGATTAGGCGCACGGGTAATTTGGATCGCGACTTTGGAGGCACTTGGCGGGCTGTTTGCGGTCATGCTGGCCATGATCTTCGTTTTCAGGCAACCAGTCCCCGTGGCTCTACTTTATGGAGCGATAGCGGCTGCCACGGCACCCGCGGCTACGTTAATGGTTATCCGCGAGCTCAGGGCAAGCGGACCGATGACAGATACCTTGCTCGCTGTGGTCGCCATAGACGACCCTATCTGCGTCATTGCCTTCGGCATAGCGTCGGGGCTTTCTGCGATGCTGATGAAGGGGACGGCCTTATCCCTGGGTAACATGATCCTGGGCCCGCTGTGGGAGATCACTCGGGCGCTGGGCCTGGGGTTGATGATCGGACTCGGGGTCTCACTTGCTGTGAAATGGATCCAGCGCGAGGCTGACGTCCAGGTCCTTGTGCTCGGTGCTATCTTTGTAAGTACCGGATTGGCCCTAATTCTCGGGTTATCACCTCTTTTGACGTGCATGGCCTTGGGTTCCGCGGTGGGCAACGCCTCGAGGCGTGGCGATAAGGTCTTCGAGGCAATTACAGCCCTCGATACACCGGTTTACGTCGCATTTTTCACCTTATCAGGTGCGGGGCTTCACGTTGAGCTATTGAGAAGAGTTGGATTACTCGGCATAGGGTATGTTGCGTTTCGTGTGCTCGGGAAGATTCTGGGCGCCTCGCTAGGTGCGACCGTTACCCGCGCCCCCGGCGTGGTGCGGAGGTACCTGGGGCTCGGTCTTGTACCTCAGGCAGGTGTGGCCCTCGGTCTCAGCCTGCTTGTGAAGCAGCAGTTCCCGGGGATCGGTGACGTCATTTCAACGACCATCGTCGCCTCGACCGTCATCTATGAGCTCATCGGGCCCGTATGTTCCAAGATAGGGATATCTCTAGCGGGCGAGGCGGGGGGATGTGTCGCCGGCTCGGAGTCTGCTTCAAGCTCAGTATGACAACGGTGCTCGCTCCGGGAGCCGGCGATCTATTCATTCCCCCGTCACTCATTCTCCCGCCACCACCTCATTGCTGCGGAGGCTCTCGTTTCCCCCGAGGTCAAGTGCGGTTATTCCGTATTGGTAGCTCACTCCGATCTCAGCCTCACGATCAAGGAATGTAGTCTCCAGACCCGTCGTCCCCACTATCTCGTAGCGGCCGGCCGGCAGCTCCTTCCGGTAGACCACATAACCCGCGAGGTCGCCCTCGCTTGTCTCCACGGCCTGCCAGGAGAGCACGACCCCATCCTGCGAGGGTTGGGCCGTGAGCCCGGTTGGTGTAGGCGGGGTTGCGTCCAGGGCTGTTGTTATACTTACGCTCCCCGAGGGGAAATTCCAGTTTACTACGGTTGTCTTGCCAGGGCGTATCTCCACCGGCATCCACAGGCTCTCGTATAACACGTCGCCTTCAACAGGGTAAAATTTCAACATCATGTCGTAGGTCTTAGGCACGATATCCTGGATCAAGCTGTGTATCACCGTCGTACCCGGTTCCCTCGGTATATCCACCTGGCTCCTTAGGTTAGTCGAGTCCTTGTATAGTCTGGCTTTCGCGATCGCTTCCCAGTCTGGGATTCCGCTTACGTCGATATAGAGATCAAGCTTACCCCTACCTGGCTTCAGTATTATATTGGCCGTCGCCTGCTGGTCCTTGAACACAGCTACCCTGCCCGTTCCCATGTAGACGGCGTCTCCTGCTTCATCCTTGAGCGCGACCGTCACCGTCCATTCGCCCACTGTGACCCGAGGGAATGATGCTTCAGCTCTGCCGTTTACTACCGGGCTCGTTTGTTTGAGCACCGTCGAGCCATTTACAAGGCTAACCTCGACCTCCGGCGCTAGAGCCTGCCGGATTGATGGTAATTGTGGCAGGGCCACTGCGACTTTTACAGAGCCCGTATCAGCCCTGGACGGAGGCGTCCCCGACAGCGAGCCGGAACATCCCGACAGCACCAGCGTGATAAAGGCCACGGCCGGGAGAGCCATGAGGCCCGGTGTCGCCAGGCGCGCCGCTGCCCTGGCTAAACGTACCGCTACTGTTACCCGGGTCGGCCCGGACCCGTGCATCCCTGGCCCGGACTCGGGCATGGGTGTGGCTTGCGATCGTTTTCGCATGTTTCCCTTCCCCCTCCCCGGTTTTTGGGATTATCTCCAGGAATTTACTTTAATCCCATTTTAACCCGTGACATGTGGGCTTTCAATCGCACGAAGTATGCAAAAACCTCATGCCAGGGGATGAGATGCTATCTCGTCCACATGGAAACTACCGAGGAGGGTAATGGGCTTTGATATAGCTCTTCGCAGGTCACCGAGGTTTTGGGGTGGCAGGGATACAAGCAGGCACGTTGCGGGGCCGGCGGATTTCTTCATGTCGATATTCCCTGTTGCGCCCACCCGAATGCCAGCCTGCAGCGGACCCCGGGCGGCCACATCAATGGGGCTGGCCGTGGAGCTGGCCAACCCGCTGGTAGGGGCATGTTCGAGGTTATGGAATTCGAACGCATGAAACCTGAGGCCCGCAGTTTCGGCCATGACGTTTACCTCATATCCGACACCACGCGACCCAACCGGAAGGATATCGTGAATGTAACCAAGCCCCAGGAGCTGGCTAACGAGCCCGGGGTCGGCCAACTCCGGGTCATTAAGCCGCACTTCGCAGCCGACCTTTGGCACCCCGATGCACACAACGACATCGTGCAGCTTCGAGCTTCCAATTCTGAGTCCCCCGGTGTCGGCGGGAATGAAGCCGATCACGGTTACCCCGAGCGCTGTCTGGACTGTCGGTATATTTTCTTCAGTGCTGCCCGTGATCTCCGGAAGCTCTTTCAGGCCGGCCGCAGCCACCTCATCACGGATGCCGCGCAGGATATCCAGGCCCACCGGGTGCATTTTTACGGACAGGGTATCTACGAGCAAGACGGGGGTCGCGCCGGCCGCCATAACCTCCATCAAGGGAACCCTGGCCGTGAAGCGGCCCACTACATATCCCGGCACCTTGACGACATCGCTCTCCTTTGGCCCGATGCCACCGAGCGAATCGCAGGCGATCACAAGCGCAGACCCGTCCCGCATTTTAACTATGGTCACATCCCTGCGCTTTTCCACCACTTCTATCATAGTGCACAATCATCTCCACCAGCACCTGAGTTGGCGCGCAGAAATACTCAGGACTTTCGCGTAGCAACTACCACTCCCCGCGCAGTGGCTTGGGCGCTTCGCATCTCTCCACCAGGCGGCCTTAATTTTCGGCTAAATAGCCTTCAGCCGAAAATTACGGAGCGGCCTGCTCGACTAGCCGCGTCGGCCGGGCGGAGAGATGCTAAGCGCCCTATGCCAGTGCCGAAAGGGGCTAAGGTTTATGCGAACTAACTTAGTCTATTACCCTGGCGCCTTTAAGCGCACCGAAGAGCACGGCGGCGAGGATGACGTTAATCGCAGAGCCGATAACCAGCGGCAGGACCATCCCAGTGAAGAAGGCCATGCCAAACCCGGGCAGAGGGATGAAGAGCGCCGGCGCTATAATCCCGTTGAGGATAACGCTTGCCACCGTGGCTGCCACGATATTGAGGCGCATCGCCACATAGCCGAAAGCTGCAGCATACGCCGCCATCTGGATCGATACAAACAGGTGGATAGGAAGCGTCATGGGGAAGCCTACGGTCGCTGCGCTGAAAATATGGCCCAGGGCGGCTATTATGGCGCCTTCCGGGCTTCCGCAGACCAGGGCGCCGAGGTAGCCTGGCATGGAATCAAGGGCTACCGTGCCCGTGGGGCTTGGAATTTTGATAAAACCCCCGATCGCGCTCAGCGCGATAAAGACCGCTACCCGGGCCATAGTCTTGAGCACCGGGGAAACCTGCAAATCATTGATCCCACCCTGCGGATCATGTCTGGCATTCATTTCGAAAAACCTCCCCGTATCATTAATCTCATCAATTCGCAATAATTGACCAATTGATCATCAATAATTGACCATCAATTGACAGCCTAAAAACTGACAGCCCAAAAAAATAAGTCCCAGGCTGGTATTTCTACGAGCTTGGGACTTTACCATCGTCCGGAGAGCTCCCCCCTTTCACACGAAGGGTGTTTTCCTTTCCAAATAGGCAGGTCTCCTGGCTCTCGGGTCATAGCCGGGTCTCTCGACCCTGTAGACTATTACTGCCTTGCGCCTTCCCAGGGTTTGATGGCTCCCGGTGGGATCCCCAGTGGCATCCAGCAAGGCTGCTCGCCGATTACAGTAGCGGGACTGCTCAGGACTCGCACCTGATTCCCTATTCTCCGCGCAGGCACAGCCTGGGGGACTCCCCGTGATGGCCATGGTAGCGTGACTGCGCGGCACCTATTTGGGGTATAAACTTTTGAATAAGACGCCACCGCTATGGCGGGACTGGCCCGCCTCCTGGCGGATATTTCTCATATTCGACGAAGCGGGCCGAAATCCTTCCCGGGGTGGCATAATCAGGGGCCGTATCTTTAATCTTTAACTCTTAGTATCTTTATCTTTTTTAACTCTCAATTGAGTTACAACCTCTCTCACTCCCCGCGCCTTTGATGCCGCCCGGATGGCAGCCTGCTTCTCGGCCTCGGTCTCCACCTCACCCTTGAGGATCACAATCCCGCCCCCGGAATATGCCCCGACATCTCGCAGGTCGACCCCTGGTTCCGCGGCCAGCTCCTCCCGGGCCTCAAACTCCACGCCGGAGTCGCTGATCTCTCCATCGGTGGAGATTGTGATGTCGTTCTCCACTTCTACCACCCCCGGGATGCTCCTGGCTATCTCTTCTGCCCTGTTCTTTTCCGAGAGGGTGTCCACGATTCCCCAGATCCTCACCTTCCCGCCCCTGGCCTCGACATTGATGCCGTAGGGACGCATGCCTTCATCATCCTCGAGGGCAGCTTGAACTGCCCGGGTTGTTGCATCATAACCTCGCGTGCCGCCGGTCCGCGTCCCTGGACGGGCGGTTTCAGGCTGTTTATCATTTCCTCTGGTCATGTTTATCTCTTGCCCCCGTTTTAGTTATCTTTTCATTGAGAGTATTCCGCATCTTATTTTGCCCCGCCCCGGCCCGGGGCAATCAATATCAATATGCGGGGAATACGTGGGGTGATCAAACGGGGGTTACGCCGGCTTCACGGCTGCTATTAAATAGATATGGTCGTTATCTATGGTCTCTTGTATTGTAAATCCTGTGATACCGAGGAGGGCCACCACATCATCAACTGGAGGGAGTATATCATTCTTTATCAGCGGGTAATTCGACTCCACGTGCACGCGATTTACGAAGGTCCGCCCGCCAAAGTGGCTTATGACAAGCCTCCCGCCGGGCCGCACCACCCGGAAAAGCTCCTCCACAGCTACCGCTTTATCTGCGAAGTGAGGGTATACTTCATGGCATAATATCACATCGATGCTTTCACCCGCCAGAGGCAGGTCCCGGGCATCCGCCAGGAGAGTGCGGATTCTGCCGTTACCCTGGAATTTCTTCTCGACGCAACGGAGCATCTCTAGCGATATATCGCATGCGATGACCTGCTTCGGCCTGTGGGTCAATATATATGGGATCAGATGCCCGGTTCCGGTCCCGATGTCCAGGACGGTACTATGTTCATCGATCCCGGCGGCCCCCATCACCATGCGCATGAGGTTTTCATACCGAGGAAGAATCCTCTCATCCCATGTATGAGCAATGGTGTCAAAAAACGCTGCACGTTCGGCATCGAAGATACGCTTTCCGCACGCGGCGCCGCTCACATCCGTTCAGCTCCTTCCCCAAGACATGGTTCCTTTCCTTGATATAAAGGTACGACTCCGTCCAGAAGATACAATACTCGCATGCCACCTAAATATCTACATCTATGCTTATACTTATACCTATACCTATATCTATACCGTTACCCCTACCTATAGCGGTAATACATTCCTAATTAGCTAAATATTAAGTTGTTACATAAATTATTCTACATATTGGCTTGAATCCTTTGGATTTGCGTGATTGAAGGCCCGGGCATTGAAAGCCCCGGACTCTGGATGGTATTATTGAAAGAAATAAAAAATAACGGAGTGGAAAAGCGTAGCGACGGACGAAGGGAAAAGGAAAGAGGAAAGGGTGAGGCGATATGCAATCCACCGGGACGGGACCTCAGCCTCCCGGCAACGGTAAGGGAGGGGGATGCGGCGAAAAGCGCCTTGAGCGCGGCCTCATTCAGGTTTACACGGGGACGGGCAAAGGTAAGACGACTGCGGCGCTGGGGTTGGCCCTGCGGGCGGCAGGACGGGGATTCAAAACAGATATCATCCAATTTATGAAGGGGCGCGGGGTTACGGGTGAGGTGAAAGGGATCGAGCTCTTGAAACCTTACGTTACTATTACTCAATTTGGAACGGGAAGGTTTATTAGGGGAGGTAGGCCCGGCGATATTGAAAAGGAGCTCGCCCGTGAAGCTCTCCGGCGGGCCATGAAAGACTTTGCGAGTGGCGAATACGACCTCGTGATCCTCGATGAAGTGAGCCATGCGATAAATAAGGGCCTCATAACCCTGGTCGATCTTCTACAATTGTTAAAGGAAAAACCAGGCCACATCGAGTTGGTGCTTACCGGCCGGGATATGCCCGGTGAGCTGATCGAGGCGGCCGATCTCGTAACCGAGATGGTGGCGGTGAAGCACCCGTTTGAGCGGGGCATAGGGGCAAGACAGGGGATTGAATACTAAACGCGGTCGGGTGGCGCACCTTCGTGCGCCCTATCGTCGCGTCTGCCGGGCGTGGCAGAGGTGCGCCACCCGGGGCAAGGCTAAATCAAAATCAGCAGCAGCAACAACACCCACCCTTGCGGCTTGACCCTGTAACCAGCGGGAGGATTTTCTCCTCTACGATATCCTCCGTAACGGCGTTACTATCCTCCGGCAGCCCCACATTCCTGTAGAGCCTCCATGTTTCCACGTGTTCCGCCACGTCCCCCGGCTCCAGCTCGAAGAGCGGGCTAAGGGTTTCAAGCTCGAGCATACGTTCATTTGTATAGACTTCGACAGATGCGCCACCATCAGGGTAAGTGAAGCCCTCCAGGTAGTCAAAACCCTTGACGAAAAGGTGACCCCTGTTTACATATGCCGCCCAGCCATCAGTGACGGAGAGGCCAAACTTGCATGGCCCGGTGGCCGAGGTGTCCTGTCGCAAGAGCACAAACCTCTTACCCAGCGTAAGCCTTTTATCCGTCAGGTCCGTATATGGCCAGAGTGCGAGCCACCGGTTGGGGAGGAGCCCTTCGGGATGAGCCGTGGTCGTCTGGGGCGCCACCGCGACGCCTCCCGGCGCCATGACGCTAAGAGCCCAGAGCGCGAGGGTCACGGGCCAGACGCCGTTATTGATCATAGTATGCCGAACCGTTACTACGCCATCTTCCATACGGACCTCCATCGTTTTGGCGATACCGGTCGTGGGCTCGGTATACTGGCGTAACCTTATGCCGCCATCGATCTCATCCGCCTCGATGGGCATGTTGTCAGGGTAATAGCTCCGGGCCCTGCTTTCGGGGCTGTGCCAGAGCCTGTGGCCGCCGTAAATCCGCCATTCGTCACCACCGGTTTCCCCTACCTGCTCCTCGAACTCGCAGAATTCATTTGGTTCGTCGGCGAATCCGAACCTGATGATCCGGGGCCCGACATCGGTCGTTGCGATAAGCTCAACGACGCCGTTGGACACCCTGTAGCAGTTGGGCCATCCTTTATATGGGATCTTCTCGATGGAGATTTGGGCCATGATACCGCTTTTCCTCCTTTCATGGGTCCTTATGGGCGATATAAATTAAGGTGTATGGTCCATGACCACCGGGAGGGTGGGGGATCTCTTCATGGCAGATTTGCCACGACGAGATCGCCGACCTCGGTTGTGGTATAACCCATCTTGCCAGCCGCGAGGCTCTTAAGATGCCGGCTGCACACGGTGGCCACGGAATCCTCGATCTTTTGGGCGGCCTCGGTCTCTCCCAGGGTTTCAAGCAGCATAGCGCCGGCGCAAATGGCCGCGAGCGGATTTATCATGTTCTTACCGGTATACTTGGGCGCAGACCCCCCGATAGGCTCAAACATCGAAACCCCCTCAGGGTTTATGTTTCCGCCGGCCGCTATGCCCATCCCTCCTTGAATCATCGCGCCGAGGTCAGTGATGATATCCCCGAACATGTTATCGGTGACGATGACGTCAAACCACTCGGGGTTTTTGACCATCCACATGCATATCGCATCCACGTGCGCATAATCGCGCTTGATATCGGGATATTCCGCTCCTACCTCATGGAACGTGCGTTCCCACAGGTCAAAGGCGTATGTGAGTACGTTGGTCTTGCCGCACAGGGTGAGCGTTTTCTTGCGATTGCGTTTCCGGCAATAATTGTAGGCAAACCTGATGCAACGCTCCACACCTTTGCGCGTATTAATAGACTCCTGGGTGGCCACCTCGTCGGGCGTGCCCTTCTTGAGCACCCCGCCCGCCCCGGCGTAAAGCCCCTCGGTGTTCTCGCGCACAACAACGAAATCTATATCTTCCGGTCTCTTGTCCTTGAGTGGGGTATCAACCCCGGGATAGAGCTTCACTGGCCGGAGATTTATATACTGGTCAAGAGTAAAACGGAGCTTGAGGAGGATACCACGCTCGAGTATGCCCGGCTTCACATCCGGGTGCCCGATCGCGCCCAGGTAGATCGCGTCGAACTTCTTGAGTTCCTCTACGGCGCTATCCGGCAGCGTCTCCCCTGTCCGGAGATAACGATCTCCTCCAAAGTCGAAGGTTGTCGTCTCAAATTTGAAATTATACTTCTCGCTAGCGGCGGTCATAACCTTGAGCCCTTCCCTTACAACCTCCGGGCCGGTCCCATCCCCTGGTATGACCGCGATCTTGTATGTCGCCTTGTCCAAACCAGATTAACCCCCTTATTCCTCCTAAACTTACAAGGCCTATTTTGTTTTTCGAAGGTATCTTCTATGCAAAAATGAAATATCCTTCAAATGAACCGGCAAATGGGCGGGCGAATTTTAAAAGAGTGCGTGAATTTTACCTGAGCGGCAGGAATTCCTAAGGTCGATTTCTAATTCTATAATATGGCATTTTATAATTTTATAATTTATGGTAGCGACCGGGCACCGGGCCCCGGCAATGTGGCTTGGAACAATGTATAGCCATAATCATGCGATCGAGAGGAGTGGATAGATCATGGCAATGACGTCTGATGCTCAAACCATGTTTGAGCTGATCAAGAGGAGGAGGAGTATAAGGTCTTACACGAACCAGGATGTGAGCCCCGAACATATCCAGGTGCTGCTTGAGGCCGCGATGGCTGCGCCATCGGGGAACGATGCAAGGCCGTGGGATTTCGTCGTGGTCAGGGATGCGGCTTTGAGGAAGAAGATCGCGGAGACCCATACCTGGTCCAGCATGGCTGCGTCTGCCCCTGTGGTGATCGTGGTATGCGGCGACGAGAGTTCCAAACACTGGATCGCCGACACCAGCGCCGCGACAGAGAATATACTCCTGCAGGCCTCGGCAATGGGGCTTGGTGCGCTCTGGGTCGGAATCTACCCGACCACGAGATATGAGGAGCATATAAGGTCCGTGCTTGGCATCCCGGCAAATCGCCGGGTCCTGTGCGTCATACCTATTGGTTGGCCGGCCGAGAAGAAAGAGCCGAGGACCCGCTACGAGGCAAGCAAGGTGCATTATGACAAGTTCTAGATTCGCTCTTCCGGGTTCAAGCGCTCAGGCTGCGCAGTTCGTGGTTCGCGGGCGGGCTGCCGGGAAACGTGCAGCCGCGCCCGGCTAAGAAAGCTTGCGGAATACGGGCATGAATTCCGCAATAGCATCCTGGACCTCCCTGCCCTGAGCGAGGTGCTTCTCTATGCACTCCGCCAGGTGGTGGCCGAGGATGTTGATGGCCACCTGATCTATAGCTGCCTTCATCGCTGCGAGCTGCACGATAATCTCGTCGCAGCTCCTTTTTTCCTCGATCATTCTTTGAATGCCCCTGGCCTGGCCCTCAATCCTCTTTAGCCTCGCGATCAGGCTTTCCCTCAGCTCGTCCATTCTTTCCTCGTCACCGGGTGGCCTGCCAGGGGTGCCGGGGGCGTTGCCTGTATCTCCTGCGGTCATCATGGTACTCTATATGCCTCCAACCCTTTGATCTTTAGTCAAAGTGATCAAAGTGGTCAAAGTAATCGTAATCAGGGGGTTAACAGCTTGCACCGGGCGGCCTGCACCGGTCTCGATAACTACTCCCCAGGGTATCTCTGGTGTACCTACAGTTTATCGCTCCGTAGATTGGATTGTCAAGTTCCAACCCACTTGCCACTTGACCGAGCCCAGACCTTGAGCCCCCGCGGCCGCGGCTGCGGGCTTCGATACCCCGGTCATATCCCGGTCAGGGTCTTTTTAAAATCGGCGCGCTGGGATATAATGTTGCACATAGAGACACGGGGGGATAAGTTTGGACGCGGCCGGGGGACAGACCGCTCCTGTGTACTAACTCAGAACTATAGGAGCGTGAAGATCACGTCATACACGGATATGATTTATAGAGATATGATTATAGAGAGAGAGGGATCGTCTGCAGTGCGCGACAGCATGGACGGGACCATGGACAGGGCCGTAGGATTGGAGAGTGCCGTAGGAGGCAAGGCCCCGGGCGATAACATCGCAAGCAACAGGGCTGTGGTGAGCGTCGTGGGCAAGGATAGGATCGGGATAATAGCCCGCGTAGCGGGGATCCTCGCCGCGAATGACGTTAACATCCTTGATATCTCCCAGACGATTATGCAGGAGTTCTTCACCATGATAATGCTGGTGGATCTCGGCGAGGAACGTTCCAAGTTTGCCAGGATTCAAGAGGAGCTCGCCGCCGCGGGCAAGGAGATGGGTCTGAAAATCTCCATCCAGCATGAAGACGTTTTCAATTTTATGCACAGGATCTAGCCAGATGTTGATCTAACTAGCGGTTAAGGTAGGGATCGGGTCGGGATGAAGCCGGTTAATCTATCGCCAAGTGAGATTCTTGAGACTATACGCATGGTCCAGATGGAGAACCTCGATATCAGGACCATAACCATGGGTATCGATCTGCATGATTGCGTGGACCATGAACTTCCCCGGCTAAAATGCAAGATCGCCGGGAAAATCCGTCGCTATGCACGTAACCTCGTCGAGGTCGGGCGCGAGATCGAACGAGAATATGGGATTCCGGTAATAAACACGCGCATCGCCGTGACCCCCATCGCGGATATCGGGGGCTCGCTGAGCGCGGACGATTTCGTTGAACTGGCTCATTGCCTGGATGACGTCGCCCGGGAGCTGGGCGTAAACTTCATAGGGGGATTCTCAGCACTGGTCCATAAGGGTGCCACCGCTGGCGAGCGTGCCTTGATCGATGCGATCCCGCGGGCCCTCTCCGAGACTGAGCGGGTTTGTTCTTCCGTGAATGTAGGCTCCACGCGCGCCGGCATAAATATGGATGCCGTAAAAGATATGGGCGTGGTTATTAAGGATGCGGCGCGACGCACGGCCGACCGCGATGGGATCGCCTGCGCCAAGCTGGTGGTGTTCTGCAATGCCCCTGATGATAACCCTTTCATGGCCGGGGCCTTTCACGGGGCGGGCGAGCCCGAATGCGCGATAAACGTTGGGGTGAGCGGCCCGGGGGTTGTTTTGAGGGCGCTCCGCGAACATGGGGATGCCGACCTGGGGACTCTGGCGGAGATCATTAAGAGGACCGCCTTTAAGGTGACACGCATGGGTGAGCTGGTGGGCCGCATCGCTGCCGAACGTCTTGGCGTCCCCTTTGGCATAGTGGACCTGTCGCTTGCCCCGACCCCGGCGGTTGGCGATAGCGTCGCCGGGATAATCGAGGCTATGGGAATTGAGAGGTGCGGTGCGCCCGGCACCACCGCCGCACTCGCGCTCATGAACGATGCCGTGAAAAAGGGTGGGGCGATGGCGTCTTCGTATGTAGGCGGGTTGAGCGGGGCTTTCATCCCCGTGAGCGAGGATAGTGGGATGATCGCTGCCGTGGAGGCGGGGGCCTTGACGCTCTCAAAGCTCGAGGCTATGACGAGCGTCTGTTCCGTAGGGCTTGATATGATAGCCATCCCGGGCAATACCCCTCCCGAGACCATCTCGGCCATAATCGCCGATGAGGCCGCGATCGGCATGATAAACGGGAAGACAACGGCGGTCAGGATTATACCCGTGCCGGGCAAGGATGTGGGAGATTGGGCCGAATTCGGCGGCCTGCTCGGCCGTGCTCCGGTAATGGAGGTGAGCGCGTTCTCTTCGAAGGATTTCAGCCTGAGGGGCGGCAGGATACCGGCGCCATTAAGGGCTTTAAATAATTGAGAGGTCACCCCTGTCAGACCGGATGGCCGGTGAAAAGACGGGCAAGCCCGACGCAAAACCTGTACATCCTGTACATGAGGCCCAGGATGGGTTGCTGGATGGAGATAGATAAGGCGACTCGGATAAGGCAACCCGGCCTTGACATGAATAGGTGGGAGTGGTAATATTATACTGGATTTGAATGAGCTGCAGGTTCAAGCCCACCGAAACCTCGAACCCCGGCCCGGATGATTTCTGTCAATTGTTCTATGTTATAGTATGTGTTCTACTATGGGGTGAGTGACTTGGACAAGACTGCTGCAGATGAATCCGGTATACGGAGTGACCAGCCAGGTGAGGATCTTCTTTTAAGGGTAGATAACCTTGCCACGTATCTTCGAACAGATGAAGGCACTGTAAAGGCAGTAGACGGGGTATCCTTCACAATCCGGCGGCGGCACGTCCTGGGGATAGTCGGTGAGAGCGGCTGCGGGAAGAGCATGACGGCCCTTTCAATAATGCAACTGATTCCCAGGCCTCATGGGCGCATTCATTCGGGTCATATTTTTTATTATAGAAACGGGACAAATAATAAGAATGGGACAAACGGACGAACCGGCGAAGGGCCGATCGATATCGCTGTGCAGGACCCGCGCGGCAAGGTAATGCGCAGCATTCGCGGGGCCGAGATAGCTATGATATTCCAGGAGCCCATGACGTCTTTGAATCCCGTGTATACCATAGGAGAGCAGATTGCAGAGGTCATAAGGCTCCATCAGAAGGCGTCTCAAAAGGAGGCGCTCGATCTCGCTACCGAAATGCTCAGCCGCGTGGGCATCCCAAGCCCCTCAGAGCGGGTTCATGAATATCCTCACCAGTTGAGCGGCGGGATGCGGCAACGCGCTATGATAGCAATGGCCCTCTCTTGTAACCCGCGGCTCCTAATCGCCGACGAGCCTACCACGGCGCTCGATGTAACCATACAGGCGCAAATCCTCGATCTCATCCGTCGCCTCCAGGATCAGTATCAAATGTCACTCATGTTGATTACCCACAATCTCGGGGTTGTATGCCACATGTGCGATGATGTCGCGGTGATGTACATGGGCAAGATCGTTGAATATGCGCCCGTCCACCAGATAT
Organism: Bacillota bacterium; assembly: GCA_012839815.1. Taxonomy (GTDB): domain Bacteria; phylum Bacillota; class SHA-98; order Ch115; family JABLXJ01; genus JABLXL01. The sequence continues at coordinate 18,477 of DUMQ01000109.1, forward strand.
TTCGCAAGCCCCGGCATCCTTACACGATCGGTCTCTTAAATTCCATACCAAATATCAGAGTAAGGGAAAAGAGGCGGCTTGTCCCCATAGAGGGATCTGTGCCCGATCCCTTCGACATCCCGGAAGGGTGCCGGTTTGCCCCACGATGCCCGCAGGCTATGAAGATGTGCAGGGAGGAGCCGCCTCTCGCAGGGGTGGATGAGGATCATGAGGTGAGGTGCTGGTTGTATGCCTGACATGCACATGCGCAGGAATGAGGGGCGCAAGATGGCGACCGGGGCAACCGAGGCGGCTATCGAGTTGCGCAGCACGGGTGAGTCGCGTAACAGGTCACGTGGCAACCCTGGTACTGGCGATAAAGAGGAAGTGCTGCTAGAGGTCCGCGGGCTCAAGAAATACTTTCCCATATTGGGCGGGCTCTTCAGGCGGCCGGTTGGCTATGCGAGAGCGGTAGACGGGGTCGACTTTTACATCCGGCGCGGCGAGACCTTGGGGCTGGTCGGGGAGAGCGGGAGCGGCAAGACCACTGCAGGTATGTGTATACTGCACCTCATCGAGCCGACAGCTGGCAAGATACGGTTTAACAGGGATGGAGAATTCATCGAGGTAAACTCCAGGACCGTAAGATCTCTCAGGAGGTCGATGCAGATCATATTTCAGGACCCATATTCCTCTCTGGATCCTCGGATGATGGTGCAGGATATTATAGCGGAACCCCTTGAGGCTCAAGGGGTACGCAGCCGGAGGGAACGGTACGAGAGGGTGGAGGAGTTGCTCAACGCCGTGGGAATGAGCTCGCAGCATATGAGGAGGTTCCCCCACGAGTTCAGCGGCGGGCAGCGGCAACGCATCGGGATAGCGCGGGCCCTGGCTCTCAACCCCAGTCTCATCGTATGTGATGAGCCCGTTTCGGCACTGGATGTCTCGGTGCAGGCCCAGGTTCTTAACCTCCTGGATGACCTGCAAGAGCGGTTCGGCCTTACTTACCTATTTATCGCCCACGACTTAAGCGTCGTGCAGCACGTAAGCGACAGGGTAGCCGTTATGTACCTGGGCAAGATAGTAGAGATTGCCGACGTTGAGGAACTCTTCAATAACCCCAGGCATCCCTACACCGAGGCGCTCTTCTCTGCGATCCCGGTGCCGGACCCGGATTTCCAGTACAAACAGATCATACTGGAGGGCGACGTCCCGAGCCCCATAGACCCGCCACCCGGGTGCAACTTTCACCCGAGGTGCAGGTACGCCCGGGCCATCTGCTCAAAGGAGGAGCCCGTGCTGCGCGAGGTCGGGGGTGACGGTCACCTGGCGGCATGCCACTTCGCGGATGATCTCGTGCTCATGGGTGTTTGGGGGCCGGGGATAGCGCAGACCGGTTGAATCAGCGATTCTGGTTGAATTGGCGATTGGGTTTGAGTCGACGGTTTGGTCGGGTCAGCGATTGAATTGAGTCGCAATGAAAATGGCTTGGCCATTTTCATAAAAACAAACAGGGGGAGGTAATCTTTTATGAGAGCGATCTCGAGGTTGGTTGTGCTGTTGGCTCTATTGGCTCTTGTCTCTGTGTTACCTGCGGCGCAGGCCGCACCCGTAAAGAATCCGGACACATTCGTTTATGTTACCATCGGTGGGCCGGATTCTCTGGATCCTGCGTATGCTTATGATACGGCCAGCGGAGAAGTCATTTACAACATGTATGACAACTTGATAGCGTATAAGCCGGGTGATATATCCGAATTTGTGCCCATGCTGGCAACCAAGGTCCCAACTGTAGAAAACGGTTTGGTCTCCAAGGACGGGCGTACCTACACCTTCCCGATCCGCAAGGGTGTAAAGTTCCACAACGGTGATACTCTAACACCTGAGGATGTGGAGTATAGCTTCGAGCGGTCGATGATCATGGATCCCGATGGCGGGCCGGTCTGGATGCTTCTGGAGCCTCTCCTTGGCGTATCGAGCTTGAATGATCTCGCCTCGGATCTCATGGGGACCAGGATAACCTCAGACACCTTTGATAAGGTCGACAGCAAGACCCTCCGCAAGATCTACGACATGATAGACAAGGCTGTGGAGGTAAAGGGGGATAACGTAGTATTCCACCTGAAGAGGCCATATCCGCCGTTTTTAGGCATCCTCGCGCATTCCGCCAACTGGAGCGTGATTATAAACAAGAAGTGGTGTATAGCTCACGGGGACTGGGACGGCAAGGCTGATACCTGGAAGAAATATCACAACCCTCCCAAGGAGAAGACGGTGCTCTTTGATAAGGGAATCGGCACAGGCCCGTATAAGCTCGTGAAGTGGGACAAGAACGCAAAACAGGTCATCTACACGCGGTTTGATGACTACTGGCGCGGTCCTGCTCCCGTGAAGAACGTATTTATAAAATACATCGACGAATTCAATACGCGCAAGTTGATGCTGCAAAACGGCGAGGCTGATATGATTTATGTTGATAATATGTACCTCGAGCAGGTGAAGACGATCCCCGGGGTCAAGGTCATAGAGGATCTACCTTCAATACAAAATGTGGCCGTGCTATTCAACCAGACGATCCCCGTCGAGGGCAACGACGATGTCGGTAGCGGGAAGCTAGATGGTAACGGCATCCCGTCGGACTTCTTCGCCGACATCCATGTGAGGCGGGCCTTCAATTACTGCTTTGACTGGAATGCATACATTAAAGAGGTGTACCAGGGCCAGGCGCGCCAGCCCAAGGGGCCGATCCCAATTGCCTTGCCCTACGCCAACCCCAAGCAACCCACCTATCACCTGGACCTGAAGAAAGCCGAGGAGGAGTTCAAGAAGGCATTCGGTGGGAAGCTCTGGGAGAAGGGCTTCAAGATGACCATTTCTTACAACTCAGGTAATGAACAGCGCAAGGCTGGCGCCGAGATATTGGAGGCCAATATCGAATCCATAAACCGCAAGTTCAAGATCGATGTTCGAGGAGTGGAGTGGTCAACATACCTTGATAAGCTGCGGAGCGGCAGGCAGACTATATTCTTTATGGGATGGCTGGCCGACTACCCGGATGCTCACAATTTCGTCCACCCGTACATGCACAGCAACGGCGCATTTGCAGGTTATATGGGTGAGGCGATGAAGAAGCTCGCCCGGGAGAAATTCGACTCTCTCATCGAGCAGGGCATCGCCACCGTTGATTCCAAGAAACGCCAGGAGATCTACCATAAGTTGCAGAATCTTGCCTACGAGGAGGCGATAGCCATCTTCGCAGCCGAGCCCACCGGTCACAGGGTCATGCGCGATTGGGTTAAGGGGTTCACCTATAATCCTGTAAGGCCAGGGGAGTTCGATTTCTACGAGCTCTCGAAGTAGCTCTGCGGCTGCGGTAACTGGCGGATGCGAGTTGAGGCCCAGTTGAGGCCCACGCGGACGCGGCCATGTTATATAGCAGAGCCCTTGTGGAGGAGGTAAGCAAGTAGTCCGCTTGCTTACCTCCCCATCCAGAACACCCTAGCCAGACGCACTCACACTTTTGCCTGGCAAGGGGAAGCGCCGGCGGGCCAGCTTGCACCGACTGCGGTGAGTAGTGATATCGGCTGAGTACTGATAGCGACTATTAGTAGTAGCGATTACTGATGTGGCTGCTTGAAAAGGCCCGGCGAACTGCTATGCACTGCTGCTATGCGCTGACTTAGATGGTCCGGTGGTCCCACCTGCGGTTCAGTTGAGTCGTATTTAGTGACAATAGACAGGCGTAAGTTGCGCATGTCATAGGTGAAGGTGAGGGTAGCAGTGGTAAATTATATAATAAGGCGACTTCTCCTATTGCCGCTGGTGATCTTTGGTGTAACTATTATGATCTTTGGCCTGATGCAGTTGCTCTCCCCATATCAGCTTGTGAGCACGTATATCAGGTCCCCGGAGGAGCTTAGAAATCAGGATCTCGATGCTCTCGTCAAGAAGTATCACCTCGATGACCCGTTTTATATCCGTTACGGCCGGTGGCTGAATAACCTGGCCCACGGCAACCTGGGCTGGTCCGAGTCGGCGAATATGACGGTGAATGAGGCCATTGCATCGAGATTCCCGGCCACCCTTGAGCTTGTGCTCTTTGCCGTGATACCGGTGGTGTTTGGCGGCATCCTCCTCGGGTCTTTTTGTGCGGTCCACCATAATGATCCCTATGATCATGCCGCCAGGATTTTTGCCATAGTCGGGTGGTCCCTTCCCGATTTTGTATTCGGCCTCATCGTTTTGATGTTTTTCTATGGAGTCCTTGGGTGGTTTCCCCCAGGCAGGCTCAGCACCTGGGCGGATCAGATAGTCATGTCAAAGGCCTTTATTAGATATACAGGCATGAACACCGTTGACGCCATCTTGAATGGCAACTGGGCCGTGTTCTGGGATGCAATCCGCCACTTGATCGCGCCCACGATAACGCTAGCCTACCTCTGGTGGGCGTTTATAATGAGGATTACGCGCTCCAGCATGCTGGACGTATTCAACAAGGATTACGTCACGACCGCCAGGGCCAAGGGCCTGCCGGAGAGCGTGGTCATAAAGAAGCACGTCCGGCGCAACGCCTTGATCCCCGTAGCTACGGTAGCGGGATTGATGGTCCTGGGGCTTTTGGGTGGCGTCGTCATCATAGAAAGCGTGTTTGATTATAAGGGTATCGGTCTCTTGACTGCGACGGCCGCCCAGCAGCTCGATTACCCCACCGTCCTTGGTACTACTATGTTTTATGGAATGTTGCTCGTGATCATCAACCTCGTTGTGGATATACTTTATGCATTTATCGATCCGAGGGTCAGATTGGAGTGAGGGGCGGGTCATGCTGGAGAGGGTTGCGAAATTCCGGCCCGTGCAGGTTGGGCATGGATCGGGCCGGCAGTAATAGAAGGCGGTAATAGAAATGGAAGCTGAAATGGGAGTGGGAATGGGAGCGGGGTTGTCATGTGGAAGAAGCTAGTAAGAAATCCTGTATCATTGTTGGGTCTCATCCTTGTAATCTTCTTTATCTTTGTAGCGCTTGCCGCGCCCTGGCTCGCCCCGCCAAGGTACCCGGATGAACCTTACAGGATACCAAGGTACGGCTGGAGCTCCACGCCGCGGCCGCCGTCGCCGGAGCACCCGTTTGGGTTGACCCAGGGCCAGTATGACATATATTATGGTATCGTATGGGGGACAAGAACAGCCTTCAGGGTTGGCCTCATCGTAGTCGGGGCAAGCTGTCTTATAGGTATAATAGTGGGTTCCGTCTCCGCCTACTACGGGGGCAGGCTGGATGAGGTGCTCATGCGCATCGTTGATATATTTTTGAGTTTCCCCTTCCTCATAGCTGCTGTCGTCCTCACCACTATTCTAGGTAAGGGCCTGGACAAGGTCATGATAGCTATGGTCGCTTTTGGGTGGATGGGGTACGCCCGTTTGATGAGGGGCAGCATCATGGCGATAAAGCAGGAGGAGTATGTACTTGCGGCGAAGGCGTGCGGGGTTAGAGATTTTAAGATAATCCTCCGCCATATCTTGCCTAACTCGATCTTTCCCGTTCTCATCCAGGCGTCTATGAGCTTGGGTTCCGTCGTGATAACGGCATCAAGCCTAAGCTTCCTCGGCGTCGGCGCGCCGGAGGGCTACGCGGATTGGGGCCAGATGATAAGTTTCGCCCGCAACTGGTTGCTCGGCACCGCCGGCAATCCCCTGGAATATTGGTACACTGTTATTTACCCGGGCCTCGCAATAGTCCTGTTTGTCCTGGCCTGGAACCTCATCGGGGATGCATTCAGGGATATCCTGGATCCCAAGATACGGGCGTGAGATCAATTTGGGTGCAGAGGCCGGGTGGCGGCCATTGACGGCCATCCACCACGGCCTTTCACGCTGTTATCTCCGCTACTATTTCAGTGCCAGGCTGATGAGCCAGCCGAATATCCCGAGCGTGCCCAGGATAATGGCTATGAGGAAGAGGATTAAGCCCCACTCGCTCGATGCAGATACCGGCTTCTGGCCGTCATTCTCCAGCTCTTCGCGATCTTTCATATATGGATTCCCCTCTCCATTATTTGTGCTTGGCTTTGCTTGTTCTTGGCCTTGTTAGGTAGCTTCATTTAGCCTAACATGGCATCTGAGCTGTGATATGGTGAAAATGATGAAGAGGGGTTAGCCTTTATACTTGCTCCCGTTGTATGAAGGAGTAAGTAACGCGGCAAGGAAGACGGCCGACACGCGGCCACCTTCGGGCTCCATGGATGTTCCCCTGGGCTCCGGCCTGAGCTTTACCTTTTGATCCTGAAGCTTAAGCGGAGTCCAGGTCCGTAGTGTAAGAGTTCCCTGCTGCAGTTCGTTTTCACGGTATGCGTTTGTCAACGCGGCGGCGGAGTTTTGCGGATTTGAGACAACAGTAATATGAGGGATGCCAATGTCGCTGATATCCTGGGGGCGGCAGGCATCCGATATAGGGCAGTCCAGGGGGATCATGCCCCAGACCAGACTGACGCAGAAAAGTGTTATGAGGATGCTCCTCATGCTGTTGCTGAGCCTGACGGCATGTGGTGAAATATCGACGGGCCCAGCCGGAGGGGCTATTCCTATATTGCCAGGATTAATTCTTGAGCCAGGATAAATTCTCAAGCCCGCTGCCACTAATCTGTCACCCGCCGTCACACGCGCCCACCGTCTAAAGGTAAAATGCGAAGCTGACTTGAAAACGGATTAAGGATTAATTTGATTATAACATATCATTAATCTTGACGATACCCCGGCTAGTACTCTCCCTTTTATTGCCTATGGTGCCGCACGACGGCATGGCACGGGGAGCTACTTCTATTTACCCCTTTTATACCCTCTGCCCGCTGGCTTGTGTGTTCCGGAGGCTTTGGATAAGGATTGCGACGTGGCATGACCGGCAGGCGTAGCATAGCGATAGTGATCTTACAGTGGTTTCAGGGTTTGGGCGGTTCAGCTCAGCCGTTGCATTGCGCCAGGAGCGAAAATGTGGTAAATTTAAACCTGAGGCTACCTGTTAGTGATCCTGGAGACTATTCGTTGATACTGTTGATAGTATAGTAACGGAACCAACGGACGGGAGAATTCAATGGCCCACTTTCGGAGGGAGAGCGAGGATCATGGGTTTGTTTGCCAGGTTATTTGGTCCGGCGGCGGGGCAGCCTGTAAAGAGCAAGACCTCAGGGGCCCCGGCGGGCGGTAGCGATCGCAATGCTGTCTGGGTCTACGTAAAATGCAGGAAATGTGGAGAGGTTGTTGCGTTGAGGCTTCGGAAGACCGATGAGATCCAGCGGGATTGCGATGGTGTGTGCTCATCGCCGGGTGCGGTATTCTTTGTCAGGAAAGAGGTCATGGGCACCAGGTGCTTTAACAGGATGGACCTGCTCGTCGAGTTTGACGCAAACTATAGGGTTGTGGGCAGCAAGGTCACAGGCGGCGAGCTTGCATCGCGCGAGGAGTATCTCGCGCAGGCGGAGGGCGAGGCGCGGGCCTGAGGGTAGCGAGTTGATAGTGGGTCATGGCCAGTGGAGCTGATATCAGGGGTCAAAACGATAAGAGTCAAGACAAGAGCCCAAAAGATCAAGATGCCAACGACCGGACCAGCGCCGCCGGCGAGCAGACCAGCGGCGCCGGCGAGGTTCAGTATGGTGGAGATAATAATGGAGTCCTGGGTGAGGGCGAGTTGGTAAAGGCCGCGCAGCTCATAGCAGGATCCAGGTACTGCGTTGTCCTTACGGGGGCGGGTATTTCTACGGAGAGCGGCATCCCCGATTTCCGGAGTCCCGGGACAGGCCTGTGGTCGAGGGTTGACCCCGTGCGGGTGCTTTCCGCTACGGCCTTCGAGGAGCGACCCGAGGAGTTTTACCGGTTTGTCATGGACCTGTGCGAGCCACTCGCGGGCGCTGAGCCAAATGATGCGCACAGGGCACTCGCCGAGCTGGAGCGTCTGGGCTATGTCAAGGCGGTCATTACTCAGAACATCGACGGCCTTCATCAAAAGGCCGGGTCGCGCAGGGTCCTTGAGGTCCACGGCAACGCGCGGACAGGCACGTGCACCGGGTGTGGCCTGTCGCTCTCAATGGAGGACATCCTTGCCAGGGCCCGTTCGGGTGAGGTGCCCCCGCGGTGCGAGGCCTGCGGTTGGCCGCTCAAGCCGGACATTGTTTTGTTTGAGGATCCTTTACCGGACGACTTCCTCTATGCGCAGAGGGAGGTGCGTGACAGCGACCTCCTCCTGATCATAGGGTCCAGCCTGGAGGTCGCCCCCGCCTGTTACCTGCCGTCCATGGCCCAGCGTATCATTATCATAAACCTGCAGCCAACCCCCTATGATGCCCGCGCCGATGTCGTCATAAGGGGGCGGGCCGGGGAGACGATGAAGAGGTTGGTGAAGCTGGTCCTCATATCCACTAAAATGGAGAAGCCTCAAGCAGAAAACCCCTATAGGGAGGGAAAATCCTTATAGGTACGATAATGCGATTTGGCTAAGCGACCAAAAACTATATCGTTTCAATTCCTTTCCACATTCCGGAGCGGAGATTACGTTCTCGGGCAACTCATATGCAGCCGGCCTCTCTCAACTCTATCTCTCCTGCTACCACTACTTGCCTCCCTTCTTTCTTTGCCCTGGTCGAAGCCAGGCTTGCCATGTTGATCAGATCGCTGACTGTATATGGCTCAAAATCTCCCTGCCGAGGAGAAGCCCGCCGGCCCCCGGCCACACCTGCAGAAGCTGCCACTTTAATTCCAAGGGGCCATTTTTCTTCAGAAATCGCATTTACCATTCGCAAGGCGAGCTTTCTGGCCTCTTCTAGAGATTTCACGGTTACAACTACAAATTCATCACCTGCGTACCGAAATAGATAATCGAAGCCCTCTTCAACTAGGCTACCAAAGACCTTCGCCACCCTGCATAGGATCTCATCGCCCACCACATGCCCCAGTTCCTTGTCAACTGCACCGAAGTTGTCCAGATCCAAAAAGATAATTGCAATCTCCTTCCCATCCTGCAGAAGTTCCAGGGCTTTCCTTTGGATAAACTCTGCTTTATGCAGTCCCGTAAGGGCATCTATGTACTTTCCGAGCTCAGCGTGAAGGAGTGATTTCGTCACTACCCCAACCGGATAGTCTCCATCCACCACCACGAGTCGCTCGATGCCATGTCGCTCAAGTAGCTCCTTTGCCTCCCAAAGTGAGCACGTGTGGGGTACAGTCACCACTTCCCTAGTCATCGCATCCGCTATAAGCCGATTGGGATGACAACGTCTTATATCGCGTGAGGTTATAATCCCCACAAGCCGCCTGCCTTCCACAACCGGAAGCCCCCCGATCTTGGTCCTCTCCATGATCTCGGCTACTCTGGCCACTGAATCTTCAGGCTTGACTGTTATAATCTCTCTAGTCA
>DUMQ01000110.1 GCA_012839815.1 Bacillota bacterium
GCCTTTTGAAATTTGGCAGGGCCCTCGCGCCAAATTTCAACGGAGGCGCGCCGCAAGCGCGCCGTCCCCGGAACGCAAGCACCGGCAACCTATGGGACGTGCTGGCTGGTAAACTGGCACAAATTAAGGAACCTACACTTAGTCGAGCAGGCCGCGTCCGCCGGGCGGAGAGATGCGAGACACCCCATGCGAGTGCCAAAAAGGGCAGAGATTTTTGCGCACTAACTTAGTTCAATATCCTTGTCTATATGCTGGATAGTTCTACACTGCTTCTCCAATCCCTTCTCGCAAACACCAATCCTTCCTCGTAAACACCTTTCGTGGGTTACCCGTATGTAGGACGTGGGCCGCCCATCTTACGATCATACATAAAGCCATTTATAAGCCGGCACCCGTAAAAAACCCAAATGGCCCATTAACCGACAGTCCGTCACCTGCACTCCACGCGAACGCCTCCGAATTCGCGGAATAACGAACCTGCAAGTAAGCAGACACGTCCCACTCGTAGCTGGTATCAGGCTCAAGCGCGCGGCCGGCTCCATCGGAATTATAGACTACCTGCGTGGGTGCCCCTGTCGATGCCGCCTGTGCAGGTGATATTGATGTCCCAGACGTTGTCAATGTCGCCGTCCACACGGGGAATCCGTCGGCCGAACGCTTCACCTCAACCTGGTAAACCTGAGTCTGAGACTGAGCGAACGGGGCAATCATGCTGTTATATCCAGGCTCGCCCGGCCCATACGGCTCCCATACGGCCTCCCAGGCCAGGACCGGGGTAAGCGACAGGTCGGATGCCCCGTCGGCGGGCGCCACCAGGCTCACATTGAACTTGGGCAGCGGGATTGTGTAAACAGGGTCCGTGGGCGCGCCTTCGCCGGCATCGTTATACGCCGCCACCCGGTAGAATGCCTTCCTGCCAGCCGAGAGGGCGGGATCTGTATCCCAGAATTCCAGTATGCCGGAGCCAGGATATCCCGCCTGTGACTGGATCTCCCCGGCGAGAACCCAGGGATCACCGCCGGTCGTACTCCTATAGACCCTGTAACCCTTTGCATCTGGCTGACTATCAAATACCACCTGGACAGCAAGGAAACCACCGGGCGGCGCGGCCTTCGGGACTATGCCACTCACAACCCCGTCCAAGCCCCCGCCTGAGGTCGTGCAGAGGTTCCCGGACAAGATCCCGCGTCGGGCCTTGTATAGTCGCCCGCGCACGGTCCCGCGTGATATATTTTCGCCGCAGGTGCTGGCGATAACCCTCAGGCCCGACGGAGTTGCAGGAACCCCGTTGGCCACAGTCAGAGGTATCTTGAGGATTGTCAAATTACGCCCGGCGTCGTATGCGCTCACGTGGATGTAGGTCGAGCCGTTGCCATAATCTGTAGTTTGCCACGCCCAGGTAAGCGCCCGGGAGGATGGCGACGGGACGCCTGCATAATTGGGATTCGGCGATTCATGCCCAACACGGATCTCGATCGATTCAACAGGCAGGGATAGGTTTTCCTCCACCACCTTGACCAGGACCTCTACCGAGCCCGAAACCACCTGGTCGTGGGCGACGCCCTCGACGGCGAGCGTCGGGGATGCCGGGGTCACAGGTGGCATGGCGGAACCAGGCGGCGCATATTGAGGAAGGTTTACCGTAACGCTCTCACCGGCCCGGACCACCACGCCTTGCGCCTTCGTTGTGCCCATGCCCTCCTTTACGACGATGACGTCATACTTCCCCGGCCTGAGCGCAAGGCTATACCGGCCATCCTGTCCTACGGTGGCGATTGCGGCAGCCGCTGCCGGATAACCCCGGCCCGTCGAGCGAGTAAGCCCCGCCGCTCGGATCCTCGCCGCTCCTCCCTCCTGTGCCGGCACAGCCGTAACAGTCCCCCCAGGTGCCGGTGGCCCGCCCCTGCCCTCAGTTACATAGCCAGCTATGTAGCCCGTATCCATAGGGGCCGGGGGATTCGAGGCCTGCCCTCCCATGCTGCAATCGCCAAAGCAGCCGGTCAGACTAATAAGGCTGGTGAGCACCAAAATAGTCGGCAAAACCATAAGGGAGACTCTGCGCCATATCATACCGGACCCGGGCGGCATCATATAGAATTGCTCGATCCTTCCCGCCGATGTCCCCGTCGATGTCCTTTCCTTAGCCATCGGCGGATCCCCGCGTCGATGCCTATATAGCATTCCATAGAGCACTCTGTTGTAGGGCATCGTATAGCGCACTAACTTGATGATGACCAAACTGCTAGTGATCCTGCGGAATTTGAGACGATTCATTGTGGATTTGCTCTCTCCTTCCTTACTAATAACCTCGCGATAATCTAGCTCTTCCTAATCTTGCTGGGCAGAATCGCGTTAAAGCCTGCCATAAGAGTAATCCTATTGAGCCTATCTCCCTTATTCCGACGATATCGCAGCAGTCGGCATACAGATCTAACAATGAGATCTAATCTGGATAACATAGACATGCCGAGGTATCCGTCTTGATCGAGCCCACCCTGTCCCTATCTCCAGGCGCGATTCTCTACCTAAATGCAGTTGTCCTCCCTAGTCTTGTATATCGGCACTCGATGCCAATTATGTTACAAAAATGTAAAATGCTATCCGCAAAGGTAAGGCTAACAAAATTCTTCGCGTAACCTGATTTTTTAGAGTCATAAGGCGCATATTGGTGTAGAATCTTCTATATATTAGGCACCCTTTCCAACCGAGGGAGCAAATTCTATATAGATTATGGGAGGTTGATGTTGGAAAAGAGACAGGTTTGGCCAGGTCCTTCGAGCTAAGTGAGGCTTGAGCGATACCATAGGCCTTATGCATTCTAAGTTAGTGCCTAAATTAGTGCGCAAGGATACCCAGACCTTTCGCAGGTAACAGCTACCAGTGTCGCACACTGGCCGGGGAGTCTCGCATCTCTCCTCCAGGCGGCCTTGATCTCCGGCCCGACAGCCCCCGGCCGGAGATTACGGAGCGGCCTGCTCGACTAAGTGTAGGTTCCTTAATTTGTGCCAGTTTACCAGCACGTCCCAGGGGTTGCCGGTGTTGCGTTCCGGGGCCTTTTGAAATTTGGCAAGGCCCTCACGCCAAATTTCAACGGAGGCGCGCCGCAAGCGCGCC
>DUMQ01000111.1 GCA_012839815.1 Bacillota bacterium
GTGCTTGCGTGACGGGGCCTCTTGAAATTTGGCAAGGCCCTCACGCCAAATTTCAACGGAGGCGCGCCGCAAGCGCGCCGTCCCCGGAACGCAACACCGGCAACCCCTGGGGCGTGCTGGTAAATTGGCATAAACCTATGCCCACCAACCTAACGTCCAAGGTTATCCAGGAATCTGAGCAGACGGTTGTTCTCTATAGCCCGGCTTATCGACCACCTTTCAGCATATGCCTGAATGAACAGGAGAACCGCCAAAACCCCGAATCGGGCTATGCCCCTGGTCCCGGCGGCCAGCCCGTAGCCAAGGGCCCCGCCCAGGATATTCGAGCCGGTATCACCCATCATCCCTTTCGCACGGAGGTCCGTCCGGATATACGCCAGGACTATGCCGGTAAGCGGCGAGAGGTAAAAGAGTGATCCACCAGGGCGGCCCGCCCCCCATGCCAGCGCCAGCAGGATTACCCCTGCAAGGTATGCTTTGGCTGCGCGGCCGGGCCTCAGGTCGAGCAGGTTAATAAGGTTCGTCGCAAGGGCAATTATGAGGGCGCTAAGCATAACACCCGCAAACGTCTGCTCAATGATCATGGCCAGGAGCAGGGACGAGAACCCGGTGAAAATAGCCTTCAGCGCCCCTGTGGAGAGGCGCCTCTCAAATATCAGCGCGCCGATGTGTCCCCTGAAGCCCTTTACCTCACTCTGGCCAAGGAGGTCGTCCAACAGGCCGACGAGCCCCACGGCGCATAAGAAGAAAAGGGGGGGCATGGCGTCCTCGAGGGGCATAATCCCTGTTTCGACCGCCACGAGGGAAACGGGCACCAGGATTAAGATGAAGACGAGTCCGAGTGATGTTGGTATCCTCCTACCCTCGTAGTTCAGCCTTGTATTCCCGGCCCGCTCCATCATATTGACCACAAGGGGGAGCAATAGCGAACAGGCCAGGAAGGAAAGTATAAACATGATAAAGCTGGCGCTCATAAGTCTTCGTCCCTTTCGGGGATTCACTCACATCGGACGGCGCGCAGCGGCGATGCAGCGACTATCAAGCTACCACATGAAAGATTTCGCCAGGATCACCCTGACAACCGAGGACAGCTGGCGCGCCCTGTGGATAAAACCGCACAGGTCCCTGCCCGTCTCAGCGTGGTGCATGTCCACCGGGACTTCCTTTATCCTATAGCCCTTCCTGGCAGCATCAATCGTCATCCCGACTTCAACGCCAAAGCCGCCCGCAAACGGCATGAGATCCTCAAATACATGTTTCCTCGCGACACGCTGGCCCGAGAGGGAAGAAACCATGTCAATCTTGCCGAGGAGCCTAACACCAATACGAGCAGAGGTTTTAACAAGGCCAAATCCACCCCGGCGACTGGCAGCCGGGAACCTGGCTATCGTTAAATCCGCATCGCCGGCGACAACCGGGGCTACGAGCCTGGCGACCTCGCCTGCCGTAGCGCCGAGATCAGCATCGAGGAAGGCTACTATCTCGCCACTTGCGGCCCTTAGCCCCCTCATCAACGCATACCCTTTCCCTCTATTGCGTCCCAAAGATATGACGGTCGCCCCGGCATCCCTGGCCAGCTCGGATGTGGCGTCACGGGAGCCGTCATCAACAACGATAACCTCAATGGCGTCGATACCGTATCTATTTAGGTCCTCCCTCGCCTGCAAAATGGCCCTTATTGTGCAAGCTATGTGGGAGGATTCATTATAGGCCGGTACGACAATGGAAAGCATCATCGTGACCCACCACTATAGTTTCCCTTGCCGGTCAACCCGCCAAGGAAATCGGGAAAGGGTTGCCTGGCTGTTTCCTTGATACCATAATGACCATTCTCACCGGCAAGGGCAAAAACCAGCGACAGCTGGCCCAAAACCATATCGGCGTTATCCACCGTGGGTATCCCCTTCTCCTTGTATAGCTTCATGTACGACTTGGAAGCGCCTGCCGCTTCAACGCCGACCACCCTTACCCCAAACGCGCTGAAAGCATCGATGAGCGGGAGATCGACGCTCTTTGCCGCCATCCTGGACTCCTCCGAGCTCCCTCCCAGGATGACGACAGCATCAACATAACCCTGATACCTGCCACTCACCTGCACGAAACCAAGCTCCTCGAGGGCCGGTACCAACGTAAGGCCTGTGCCCGAGGCAATCTCCCTCGCCAGGGCAGTCGCAAGTCTCACGGGTATGTCCTTGGGCTGGGGCTCGGTTTGAATGGCATCGAGGCCAAGGCACTTGAATAACTCGTCCCTGGCCCTGGCATCGCCGGATGTCAACTCGAAGGGACGCAATACAGTCGTCACAGATGTGATGTTAGCGCCCGCATCCTTCAACGCCCTGACTATGGCCTCCTCGGAACGCCGGCTTACCGAATCCCCCGTGCGGATAATAGCCACATTCTTACTCTGGAGTTTCCCGGCCACGAGCACCGGAAACGCCGTCTTTTCGAATTCAACGCTCGACGCGAGCTCCCGTTCTACAAGATTGAGCTTGACCTGGAGCTTCTCCCGGTCCTGCTTTATCTGGGCGAAATCCATCTCCAGGCGATCTATCAAGCGCTTCTGCTGCTCAATGAGGGCGTCATTCCCTCCCATCGCGCTTCCGATGAGAATCCCCAGGCCGAGGGCAAGAAAGACAGCCACAAGAGATGCTATATGATATCGCATGTCAATAATCAAGACGCTATCACTCGCTTCCACAATCTAAGTCAGTGCGCAAGAATACCCAGACCTTTTGCAGGTGACAGCTACCAGTGCCGCACGGTGGCCGGGGTGTCAAAAAGGAGCATGGATCTATGCGCACTAACTTTGCGCACTAACCTAGAGGAGGCCGAGCACCACCTTTACTTTCATAAGAAGCAATCTCAAAAACTGTTTGGTCGTATCCGATACAAGCATGATTATAGCAAGGGGAATTAAAGCGCCAATGGCAACCTCAAACAGGTAGCTTGCGTGCATCCTGCCCTTGTAGAGTTTATTTACGCCCTTTGCGTCTACAAGGATCGGCCCGACCTTCAACCTCACCAGGAACGTGCTGGCCATCCCCGGGCGTCCCTTTTCAAGGAAATCGATCATGTTTGAATGAGTCCCTACGGCAACTATCAACTCTGCCCCTTTTTCGTAAGCAAGCAGCATAGCTATATCCTCGCTCGTTCCAGGGGCAGGGAAAACCTTGGCCGAAAGGCCAAGGGAGCGAACCCTCGCCAGCCCCGGGGCCCTCCCATCCGGGTAAGCATGGACGACGAGCTCCGAGCCGATCTTCAGGGTTTCATCCGATATGCTGTCCATGTCACCTACAATGATATCGGGCCTGTATCCCAGCTCCACAAGGGCGTCGGCCCCCCCGTCGACCCCGATCAGCACGGGCTTAACCTCATCAATATACGACCTTATAGCCATGAGATCCTCTCTATAATCCCTTCCCCGCACTACAACGAGAACATGCCGACCCTTAATACTTGTCCCGATATCAGGTACGGCAAACTTGCCCAAGATGAGGTCCTTCTCGAGCCGGGCGTAGTCGAGCGTGTTCTGGACAAAATCATCGAGGAGCTCCGCAACCCTGCTCCGGGTTTCGGCAAGCTTCTTTTCTGCCGTCTTCTTATCCAGGACGCGCCCCACCGCCACAACCTTTCCGCCCTTTAGCAGGAGGTTGCCGCGAATCTCGATTTCGTCTCCGTCCTTGAGCAGCTCCATAGCTGGCGGCCCGACTTCATCCAATATATAAACGCCGGCCTCGCAAAGCCTCTGAGGCCCGACGTTTGGATACCTGCCGCTTATTGACTGTCGAACATTTACTACCGCCTTGACCCGGGCATCGAGAAGCGACTGACAGGCCAACTCGTCAATATCCTGGTGATCGATCACCGCGATCTCGTTGGGCTGTAAGCGCTTAACGAGTTCCTTCGTCTTGCGCCCGATCCGCGCTGTCCCCCTGATGGCCACGGGGCCCACCCCCGAATTTGCGTGACCCGCATCCCGGTATATTAGATTCATACGTACTATCACTTACCATCTACCTGTCTTGCCCCCAGGAATATTATGCGACACGGAAGCCCTTATCATTCCGTCCAATAAATTCCTTTAAACCTTTAATATGTCATGCAGCCCGGAGATATGCTTATCCGGCCTTCATATCAATACGGAGTTTATCTGCGAGCCTGGCAATAAACGCCGAATTTGTAGGTTTCCCTTTCTCCATATCGATTGTATGCCCAAATATGCTGTTCAGAAGCTCGATATTCCCCCTGCTCCAGGCGATCTCGATGGCATGCCGGATGGCGCGCTCAACCCTTGGGGGCGTTGTGTTATACTTCTCGGCAATCCGCGGGTAGAGCACCTTGGTAACGCGACCTAGGAGGTTCATCTCCTTCATCACAAGGAGGATGGCCTCCCGGAGGTAGAGGTAACCCTTGATATTGGCAGGAATTCCGATCTCGTGGATGATCTCCGTTATCTGGGCATCAAGATCCCGCATTGAAGGGTTAGAAGCACATATGACCTTTTTCCTCTTATCACCCGGGGCCGCGTCTATAAGCTGGCGAATCCTCTGGATAAGGGTCTCCATGTCAAACGGCTTCATGACGTAGTAATCAGCACCCATTTCCACAACCTTTTGGGTCATGTATTCCTGGCCTATTGCGGTTAGCATGAGGATCCTGGGACGCTTCGCCTGGTCGAGCTTATTCAACCGCTCAAGGACACCGAGGCCGTCGAGGTGAGGCATGATAATGTCAAGCACCACGACGTCGGGTTTTGTCTGTTCGATTTTGTCCAGGGCGTCGATGCCGTTATAAGCCACTCCGGCTGTCTCCATATCCGCTTGCTCGCTTATAAATTCCCGGAGGACCTCGCATAGATCGCGGTTATCGTCTACGATCAAAACCCTGATTTTCCCCTCGCTCATCTGCCTAACCACCCCTACCAATCCTTGAAGGATCAAACCTATTCTTAAGCCCTCTTTCCCCGAGCCACGGCCTGATGCCATGGCGCCCCACTCTTACAAACCCGATAAATTCTAGAATTCTACGTAATATGCCAAAGTCCTCCTCTTCGTGCAGCCGGCGCCTAAAGGAACATGGCAGCAGGCATTATAAGCAACAATATAGGACCTCATAACCCTTTCCGGCTAACCCCGGGAATGGTATAATTCTTATCGTTATTAGACTTGTCGCTACCACAGCCAAAGTTATCCCCGAAACAGGTTAACCTTCAAGAAGTAAAGAAAAAAGAAAGCGGTGAAGTGACTTGGGAGATAATACATCATTTCGCGCATCGCTTCTCTCCATCCCGCCGGTCGTATGGTCAGTCTATCTAGTTGAGATGGCTTTTGCAGCTGCTTCAACTCTCACCGGCGCCATTCTACCCAATCTGATCAGCGAATTCAACCTTGATTTCGGCCAGGCCGGGGTGGTGAGCGCCATCCAGAGCCTGACAAGCCTCCCCGTAATGTTTGTGACAGGCTTTCTTTCGGACCGCGTCGGGGCTGTCAGGGTCCTCCTGATCGGTCTCATCTTACTGACCGCCTGTCCGGTCCTGATGGCAATAGCTCCTTCCTATGCCTTTCTCATCCTGGGTACGGGAGCCCTTGGCGTCGCTCTTGGCTTCATCGATCCTATGACCAATGCCGTCCTGGTTGAACGCGGCGGCCCGAGAAAAGGGGAGATTTTAGGCCTGCTGCACGCATCATATGGCCTCGGAGCCGCCATCTTCCCTATGGTTATAGCCTTTGCTCTCGCCAGGGGCATGAGCTGGCGGCTCTCCCTGGCCATAATAACCCTATTTGCTGCTTCCTCCACGGTTCTATTCCATCTTCACAGGGACAGGGAGGCCAACAGGCACAGGAATCAGGTCCACCAAGAACCGGCCCCGCCCCGGGGCGCGAAAGTGCCGGAAGCTTCGCCGGGTAGTCCGGCCGTGGCTACGCACCACCGGCAAAAGCCAGGCGCTCTATGGCGAAGCCCCCGTATATGGACGATTATACCGGCAATGTTCTTCTATTCCGGGGCATACCGGAATGTGGTCGTGTGGACTGTAGTCTATTTCAAGGAGATCCTCGGGACCACGCAGGTGGTCGGCTCCCTCGCCTTGTTCGCATTGTTCATGCTCATCGTGGTAGGCCGGCTCATCTCGGCCAAGATGAGCGATTCCATAGATAACCTCCTGCTTCTCACCATCTACATGGTAGGAGCCGCGCTCGGGCTCCTGCCGGTGCCCTGGGTCAATTCGCCGGTTTCGGGATTTCTGGCTATAGCCGCCTTTGGCCTGGCGAGCGCAGGAATATTCCCCGTCATCACCTCCTATGCCACGGGGCTCTTCCCCGGAAGGAGCGGCACGGTGACGGGACTCATCTACGGCTCAGCGGCGGGGGGCGCCATAGTGCTCCCATGGATCCTGGGCAAAATAGCGGACAGCCTTGGATTGAGATCGGGCATGCTCATTAACGCTATTACCATGGCCATGGCAGGCCTGCTCCTTCTTGTGCTATTTATATACCAGATGATCGTACGGCACAACCGGACTTTACAGGCTGTACAAATTGACTGAGTTAGTGCGCAGAGATACTCAGGACCTTCATAGGTAAGCAACTGCCACTCCTCGCACAGTGGCTTGGGCGCCTCGCATCTCTCCGCCCGGCGGGCGCGGCCAAGGGGCCGGGCGGAGAGATGCGAGGCGCCCTATACCAGTGCCGAAAGGTGCACAGACCTATGCGTGCCAATTCAATCAACGTTCTCAATATAGCGCTCCTGATCCGGAGTAAGGCTGTCGATGGATATACCCTCCGCGGCCAATTTCAACCTTGCGACTCTAAAGTCTATATCCTCAGGCACACTGTAAAGGCGGTCCTCGAGGTTGGATCCTTCCCTTACAAGGTAGTCGAGGGAAAGAAACTGAAGGGCGAAGGACATATCCATGATCTCGGCCGGGTGGCCATCGGCGCACGCCAGGTTGACGAGCCTGCCCTCGCCAAGGAGGTAGAGCCTCTTTGGGCCACCCGCGATATCTGCAAGGACGAATTCCTCAATATTGTTCCGGACGAGGCGGCAGGAATCAGATATGGCCCGGAGATCGGCCACCGAGATCTCGACATCGAAGTGGCCGGCGTTGGCGAGGATAGCGCCGTCCTTCATAACCAGGAAATGTTCCCTCCGTATCACATCCTTGCAGCCCGTGACGGTTATGAATATGTCGCCCATGCGAGCCGCATCCGAAAGGCGCATGACATCATGACCGTCCATCCGCGCCTCAAGGGCCCTGATAGGGTTAACCTCACATATGATAACCCTCGCTCCCAGCCCCTTTGCCCGCATCGCCACACCCTTACCGCACCACCCGTACCCGGCGACCACAACCACCTTTCCGGCCACGACCAGGTTGGTTGTGCGGATGATGCCATCCCACACAGATTGCCCTGTGCCGTAACGGTTATCAAACAGGTATTTGCAGTAAGCATCGTTGACTGCGATCATTGGAAAGAGGAGAGCACCATCCCTGTCCATGGCCCGCAACCTGAGGATGCCGGTTGTCGTTTCCTCACACCCCCCGATCACGCCCCGGGCTAGGTCCCTCCGGTCTGAGTGGAGCATGTTGACAAGGTCGCCGCCGTCATCGATCACAAGGGTGGGCCGGATAGATAGGGCCTGGCCGATGAGCCTCCTGTAGTCTTCCATACTGCACCCCCGGTACGCATAAACGTGGAGCCCGTCCTCGACAAGAGCGGCCGCGACATCATCCTGCGTAGACAGGGGGTTGCTCCCGGTGATAGCGACTTCGGCGCCGCATTCCTTGAGGATCTTTGCAAGATACGCCGTCTTGGCCTCGAGGTGGAGGCATATCGCCACCCTTTGCCCTGCAAAGGGCCGGGTGGGCGCCAACTCATCACGGATCCTGTTAAGCACCGGCATATGCGCCGCCGCCCACTGGATCTTCAAACGCCCACCCGGAGCCAGGCTCAAATCCCTTATGTTGTAGTCTGCACAGGCAACCATATCATTCCCCTGCATCATTTATCACCCAACATACATCATACTCGTAGTTGCCGTATATGTAAAGCTGAATCTCACGCTGCGTCGGGGAGCTCACGGCGCTGGGGCACCATGCTTACACCCCTTTCGGACGAGGTACCAGGATATAGACCTGCCTCACGGGCCATCCACTCGGCCAGGGTCGCGTACCCGCGGCGCGGGTCAGCCAGGAAGACGTGGGTAACGATGGCACACAGCCGCCCGTCCTTTATTATCGGACTCCCGGACATCCCTTGAACTATGCCACCGGTCATCGCAATCAGCCTGGGATCCGTAACCCTGATGACGAGGCCCTTTGTGCCCGGACTAGTCTGGTGAAGCACCCGTTCGATCTCGACCTTAAATCTTTCAACCTTGTCATCCTTGACGACGGTCAACATCTCGGCTTCACCCTCCGTAACCTCCTCAGCAAGGGCGATCGGGATCGCCTCCATGGCCAGGCCGTTCTTCGGCAGGGAGGTCAACTTACCGAAGATGCCGAATTTAGTATTGCGTTCGATAGTGCCCAGGACATCCTCTCCCCCTCCAAAGACCCCTATCTTTTCGCCAGGCTGACCTCGTTGACCCTGCTGGATACCCATGATCTGGGCAGCGACTATCCTGCCATCCCTGACGTTGATTGCCTGATTTGTATTGGCATCCGTAATCACATGACCCAGAGCGCCATACACTTTTTTATCCGGATCAAAGAAGGAGAGCGTGCCAACGCCTGCGGCATTATCCTTTATATATACACCG
Organism: Bacillota bacterium; assembly: GCA_012839815.1. Taxonomy (GTDB): domain Bacteria; phylum Bacillota; class SHA-98; order Ch115; family JABLXJ01; genus JABLXL01. The sequence continues at coordinate 8,761 of DUMQ01000111.1, forward strand.
ATTCGATATTTCATGGAATCCCCGTAATCGCCATCCTGGTAACCGTTATACGGTTCTCCATGGATATCCCTCGCCCCGGTGCCTGTTGGGACCGGTTTTATCCTTGTATGTATAACCTGACCGTTTCTCTCTAACCCCAGGTCGATCTCGTTATGTTCCCTGCCCGACATGTCGATGAGCCTTTCAACCTGGTTTGCCCCCTCAACCGGCACCCCATTGACGCTCACTATGACATCCCCAACCTCGATACCTGCCTCCTGCGCAGGGTAATATCTCCGGCCGTCGATTCCCACCAGCGGGTAATGGCCGACGACTATGACACCTCGAGCTGCAAGCAGGACACCTATGGCCTGCCCACCCGGGACGACGTTGACCCTGGGTAAGACATCAACCTTGACTCTACCGATTGGGAGAACACCGAGAAGCTTGACCTGAACATCAGCCGTACCCAGGTTCAAAGGTCTAAATCTAGCTACTGAGCCCCTTTTCAGGTGAAACCCGCCTTTCTCCACTCTGCTATCGTTTACCATGAAGATATTGACACCTTCGTCGGACCTTAAATATAACCCCAGAGGGAGCCTCACAGGAAACTCCCTGGATTGCCCCTCGAGCATTCGAATATGGCGCGGTAAGCCTATGAACGCTCGAAGATAAGGCGAGGATACTGCACATGCGATAAGGAGCAGCAAGAGTGCTATTATAAGGCTGCGACGGCGTACTGCTTTCACTTGAGGATACCTCCTGTGGCTCCCCCATCATGCGCAAGGCACAAGCCACATGCCGGCTCCTCTTCCGGTCCCTGCCCATCCCCTCCCCGAGTAAAATCAAGGGCCTCTGCCCCAAGGCCCCGAAGATGCGCCCCGGCGCCAGATCTATCAGGTTACGCCAGGGGAATATGCAAAAGCATGAAAAAACGTCCTTGCAGACATAACTTGCCCGCAAGGACGCCTCTTTTATGTTGCTTAATGTTTGGCAAAGTCAACTCATTTGCCCTTAATTGTTAATGCGATTGCCCGAAAGAAACAAAGATTTATGCGCACTAACTTAATTATCGAACCGACCTTTAAGCATCATCGCCGCCATAAAAAACCCGTCAACCCCGTGCACATCCGGAAACAACCTGAGCCAACCGCACCCGTTGTGTGTCTCATCGGGGAAGGCTTGGCGAAAGGTGGCGGGAAGGCGATCATAGACGTTTAACAGGACAAATTTACTTCCCTCTTCGCTCTCCGAAAGGAATTCCCCGACCACATCCTCCCCTTCCTCAGGTTCCATGCTGCATGTAGAGTAGACAAGTATACCCTCTCGTTTAAGGCAATTTGATGCAGATCGTAAAATCTCCATTTGCAGAGCATGAAACGCGGGGAGATCCTCCGGCCTTTTTCGCCACCTGGCGTCAGGCCTGCGCCGCAGCACGCCGGTGCCTGAACACGGGGCATCTACGAGGACACGATCAGCCACACCCCTGTAATTCTCACCGAGCCTGCGCGTGTCAAGCTCGATGGGCCGGATCGACTTGATGCCGAGCCGTTCGAGATTCTGCCTGAGCAAACCGAGCCGGTGAGGGTGAATATCGAATGCGAGAACCTGGCCAGCATCCCCCATCATTTCAGCTATATGCGTAGTCTTGCCGCCGGGCGCGCTACACGCATCAATGACGGTCTGGCCAGGCTCAGGGCCAAGGACGTGCGCCACAAGCATCGAGCTTTCATCCTGGATAGTGAATAGGCCCTCCCTGTATGCCCTCAGGCCGGCGAGCCCGCCCCGCTCCGCCAGGCCGGCTGGCGAGCCCGAGTGAGCGGGCGGCTCGCCTGGTTCGAGGACGATTCCTTCGGGGGCCAGCTGGCTAGACCTGGCCTGGATCCCTTCCTGCGAAAGCAGATCAACAAGCCGCAGCGGGGTGGTTTTGAGGAGATTCGCCCGGAGGCTCACGGGAGGCGGTTCATTGTTCAACCTGCATATCTCCATGGCCCGCTCAACCCCAAGCTGTTCGATCCAGCGCGCTACGAGCCAACCCGGGTGGGAATACCCGACTGAAATAGCCTCAACGGGGTCTTCATCAATATCCGGGAATTCTATATCCGGGAACAAGGCGGCAGCCGGAAACCTGGCGGCATACATCCCTCCCACGTCACCGGAGGCGGCGCCAGCGTTCATTTTGCGAAGGATGTTTCTCAGGACGCCGTTTACAAAGCCCACGACCCCCGGGTGGCCTACCGAGCGAGCCAGCTCACAGGCTTCGTTTATCGCCACAGGCCCCGGAACAGACTTAAGAAACATCAGCTGGTAAAGACCCAGGCGCAAAATATTCCGGACCCATGGGGACAAGCGCGTCACCGGCCTTGTCGAGAATCTATCCACGATCCAGTCGAGGGTCTTCAACCACCTGGTTACCCCGTATACCAGCTCCGTAGCCAGGGCCCTGTCCCGGGGGGAGGCGAGCGATCTCTCAAGCGCGCGGTCGAGGGCGATGCCCGCATAGGCGCCCTCTACATCAATTTGATAAAGGACCTGAAGAGCGACCCGCCGCGACTGCGCCGCCTGTGACCGCATCGTCCGCACCTGGCTTAATCCCTCCGGCTGCTGCGCAGGATGAGGAGCCGCAAGAGCTGGGTAACAGCCACCGCAGTTGCCGCGAGATAAGTCAGGGCCGCAGCGTTAAGGACCACGCGCGCGTGTCCGATCTCCTCGCGCGTGAGGTACCCCCCGCCTTCGAGGAGGGCGAGGGCCCTGCTGCTTGCGTTGTACTCAACGGGCAGGGTTACAACCTGAAAAGCCACGACCCCGATGAAAATCCATATGCCAAGCGTCATAAGCCAGGACAGCCCCGAGCCAGCGAATATGAAGCCTATGAGGAAGAGTGGAAACGCCAGGTTTGAGCCGAAATTCGCCACTGGCACGAGACTGTGACGTATCGCGAGAGGCAGGTAATTTACAGAATCCTGGATCGCATGCCCCGCCTCATGGGCAGCGACCCCGAGGGCGGCCAGGGAATTTCCCCCGTAGACCTGCGGGGACAACCGCAAGACCTTCGCTCTGGGGTCGTAATGGTCGCCAAGTTCCTGACCGATCTGCTCAATCCTCACCTCCCTGAGGCCGCTCTGGTCGAGGATTTCACGTGCAACCTCCGCGCCGCGCATCCCGCGTCGAGAGCTCACCCTGGAATATCTTGCGAACGCGCTCTGGACCCTCGATTGCGCATAGAGCGCAAAAATCATGGCCGGAATGATCAGGATATACGTCGGATCCCAAAAGAACACCGTCAATCCCTCCCATTTACCGCTCACCGCTTTTACCCGCGACTCTCCTTTTTACCTGCAACCTTTCCTTGCATTGCGACCGGGTTAACGGTTAATCGCCCAGCAGCAACCCCTCCCTCATCTCATGGCCAAGCATATAATCGGGCGCGCTCATCACCCTGCCCCCCTCAGGTTGAACCCTGGTCACCAGTAGGGCCCCATCGCCCGTCTTTACGACGAAGCCCGCCTTCTTGTCGATAGCGATCACGGTGCCGGGCAGGACGCCGGCATGGGCGCCGTGCGCAGTCTGGACAACTTGAGCCTCGAGAATTTTCAGCATCTTGCCGTCCTGCCGGGTGTACGCGCCTGGCCGCGGATTCATACCGCGAATCTGGTTCCGGATATCCTCAGACGGCCTCGCCCATTCGATCCGGGCCTCCTCGGGCCTGAGCTTCGGCGCGTATGTAGCGTCGGCCTCGTTTTGAGGTGTCCGAGGGGCGTCCCCGGCCTCGATCCGCCTCAGCGTTTCCACCAGGAGGTCGGCCCCGCGCCGGGCGATTTCATCATGAAGCTCGCCAACCGTCATATCATGTGGGATTTCGACGGTCTCCTGCAGGATAATGTCACCGGCGTCCCAGCGCTCCGCGAGGTACATCGTCGTTACCCCTGTAATCTTTTCCCCGTTCATTATCGCCCTGTGCATCGGGCTCGCGCCGCGGTATTTAGGCAGGAGAGAACCGTGGACATTTATACACCCGTAGCGGGGCATGGCCAAGATCTCGCCTGGGATCTTCTGGCCGAAGGCCACCACTACTATGACCTCCGGCCCGAGCCTACGAAGGGTCGCGATAAACCCGGGGTCGCCCACCTTCTCCGGCTGGTATAGCTCCAATCCGTTTTCGATAGCTACCTGCTTCACGGGCGAAGGGGTTTCCTTTTGCCCCCTCCCTCGCGGCCTGTCAGGCTGGGTTACAACCCCCGCGACCTCATGACCGCTGGCGAGGAGCGCCTTGAGCGACGGCACCGCAAACTCCGGCGTTCCCATAAAGACTAACCGCATCGCTATTTCCCCTCCATGATCTCCCGGGCCTTGTCTATAAATAGAATGCCATCGAGGTGATCTATCTCATGCTGCAGGGCCCTGGAAAAGAGGCCGGACGCCTCGATGCGCGTCTCCTCCCCATGCCGGTCCAGGCCCCTAACCAGCACCCTTTCAGCCCTCGGGACCATCCCAAACACCCCGGGTATGCTCAGGCACCCCTCGCGCTCAGTTACGCTCCCGGTTGCGTGGATGATCTCCGGGTTAAACAATGCCACAGGCCCCTGGCCGACATCTACTACAATGGCCCTGCACCCGATGCCAACCTGAGGAGCGGCAAGCCCAACCCCTTCGGCGGCGTACATGGTCTCCAGCATGTTCTCGATCAGGGCATCCATCTCGCGCGTGATCTTCAGGACTGGTAGCGCAACCCTCCTGAGAATTGGATCGCCCTTTTTTCGTATTGGAAGCACCAAATCAGCAAGCCCCCTCCGCTATCCCTGTCCGCTGTCCCGGACAATGACTATCCTGGACTATCTTGATTATGACTCAAACGCAGTCATATTACGACTACTATTATGACTAGAATCATACGACTACAATTATAACATATTTCATACCCAAGTTGGTGCGTAGGAGCGCAGTGCACAGAAATGCTCGGGGCTTTCGCAGATAGTAGCTGCCACTCCCCGTGCGGTGGTGTGGGCGCCTCCAACATTATGATTACCCAATATATGAATATAATTGCCCGATAATCGTGCGAAACGCCGCGTCAATCAAGTAGCCGCATCAAGCAAGCAAATAGGATCGCCCTGCCATTCAAAGCATGCTTGCGGGATCTACGTTGATACTGACGGCAAACGATGCGCCAGGCGAGACGCCGCTTCCGCCGCCACTGCCAGCCCTACCTGGCGCCGGCACCTTTGCTTTCATCACAGAGCTGACCGCATCCCTTACAATTGGATTCGCCGCGAGCGCATCCGGGCATTTCAAGGCTACCTGCCACCTGTAGCTCCCGCCAATCCTGGCGAGGGGACACGGGGCCGGGCCAAGTACATCAAAAACCCTGCCTGATGACTCACCCGCTTTCAAACGGGCCCTCAGGGCGCTCGCGAGCTCCTGCGCAACCCCTGCGGCAACGGATACATCGGAGGAGCTTACAATCATGGCGATGATGTGCGCAAAAGGCGGGTAAACCAGCTCTTCGCGGGTCTTTATCTCTTCCCGGTAAAACCCCTCATAATCATGCGAGGCAGCAAACCTGATAGAATAATGATCCGGGGAATATGTCTGTATAATCACCTCTCCAGGCGAAGCCCCCCGGCCAGCGCGTCCCGCCACCTGCTCCAGCAGCTGGAAAGTCCGCTCGCCCGACCTGAAATCCGGCAGGTTCAGGGATGTATCCGCCGTCACCACGCCCACGAGCGTTACCCCGGGAAAATCCAGGCCCTTGGCGATCATCTGGGTTCCCACGAGGATATCATATTCCCCTTTCCTGAATCCATCCAGCATTCTCCGGTGGGAGCCCTTGCGTCTCGTGGTATCCACATCCATCCTCAAGACCCTCGCACCCGGGAAGGACGACTTAACCTCTCTCTCAACCCTTTCCGTCCCGATACCAAAGTACTTAATATATATGCTACCACACCTGGGACAAACCTCGGGCACCCTCTCCTCCCAGTCACAATAGTGGCAAAGCATCCTTGCATCCTCGGCATGGTAAGTCAGGGATACATCGCAGTGCGGGCATCTCAGGACGTGACCGCACTCTCTGCAGAGCACAAAGGTCGAGTGACCCCTTCTGTTCAAAAAGAGGATGATCTGTTCGCGCCGGGTCAGGCGATCGGCGATAGCTTCTCGAAGCCTCCTGCTGAATATCGTCCTGTTTCCGGCCTTGAGCTCTTCGCGCAGATCGATAACGTGGACAGCCGGCAGGGGTCTCCCGCTGACCCTGTCCGGGAGCCGCGCATAGGTATATTCGCCCGTCATAGCGCGATGGTACGCCTCGATCGATGGCGTGGCGCTGCCTAAAACAAGCACTGCAGGTTCAACCTTCGCGCGTACACGAGCCACCTCGCGCGCATCATAGCGTGGCGCCTCATCCTGCTTATATGAGGCCTCGTGCTCTTCATCTATGATAATCAACCCCAGGTCGCGCGCGGGCGCGAAAATGGCCGAGCGGGCCCCGATAACGATGCCCGCCTCGCCCCGCCGGATCCTCCTCCACTCATCGAACCTCTCACCCATCGACAACCGGCTGTGGAGGACCGCGACGTCATCCCCAAACCTGGAGCAAAACCTCTCAACCATCTGCGGGGTCAGGGAGATCTCCGGAACGAGCACTATCGCGGACCTCCCTAGCTCACGCGCATGCGCTATAGCCTGGAGATATACCTCCGTCTTGCCGCTCCCCGTAACCCCGTGCAGAAGCACGGGCCTGGGTTCGCGATCGCGCCGCCCACTCCCGCGCAATGCCGAAAACTGATCAAGTATGATCTGCACAGCGGACGCCTGCTCGCGCGTGAGCTTAAACGACCGCGACGTCCCGGACGTGCCGATGCCAGATTCCCTGCCATCCATGGGGGCCCTCCGTATTTCCACATTCCCCACGATGACCAGGCCCTTTCGCTCGAGGGCCTTTATCGATGCCGCGCTCGCCCCCCGTCGCAGAAGCTCGGCCTTCGGCACACCGCTCCCCATAGTCCCCCCGGCCCTCTTCTCCGCAAGCAGGAGCTTTAAAACGCGAGCCTGAGAGGGAGCAGTCTTCCCTAGAGACTCCAGCGAGGCCGCAACCTCAGCCTGGGAGGCAGAGGCTAGCGCGGGAGCGAGCTCAACCATCTGCTGAAATTTAGGCCGCACCCTGTGGGTTCGAACCCCGCCGGGCAACATGCACCGGAGGGCCTCAACAACGTGACAGAGGTAATAGTCCTGCATCCACCGGGCGAGATCGAGCATCCTCCTGTCCAAAAAGCACAGGTCGTCCGCTATATCGATGAGCTCCTTCACATCACCCGAAAATGGTTCTTCTACAAGGTCTATAACGTAGCCGTAGACCGTCCGGTTCCCAAAAGGTGCAATGACGCGGGTACCAATATCTATGCGACCCGCGAGCCTGTCGGGTATAGCATAGTGAAACGGCCTGTTGACCCTGTCAACGGCAATATCCACCATGACGCTGGCATAGCGCGGCTCGTTATGTGTCTCGGGCTCATGATGTGACTCGGGCTCGCGGCGTGGCTCGTGAAGGACTCCAAGGACTTCTTCATGACCCACTTCTCGGATGCCTCACTTCTACTACAGTCCGGTCGGATGGGGGATAAAGACTGTCTCTAGGCCAAATTTCTGGGAAATATGCCTCCCAAGAGCCTTAACGCCAAGCGTTTCCGTGGCCCAGTGTCCGGCGAAGATCACGTTCATGCCCGCATCCTCTGCATAGCCCGACCACTCGTGTGATGTCTCGCCGGTGACATACAAATCAATCCCCTTAGAATAGGCCTCCGCCATCATCTCGGGCGCTCTGCCGCTGCAAACGGCAACCGTCCTGACAATTGCAGGACCAAACTCCAACACCCGACACTGCGTGTTGAGCCTTTCGTTGAGGCGGGCCGCTATATCCGCCAGCGGAGTCGGGGTCACCTTGCCCGCCACCCCGATGAAAACCCCATGATATTCACCAAAAGCCACTTCTTCACTAAGACCGATGAGCCTCGCAAGCTCTATGTTATTGCCGACATGCGGGTGCATATCGATGGGGAGGTGGGCGGCGTATAATGCGATCCCGTTATCCAGGAGGAACTTCACACGCTCGTACATGGGCCCGACAAGGCGAACAGGCGGGAGTTTCTCCCAGAAAAGGCCGTGATGGACTATGAGCATCTGGGCGCCCTCCCTCCTGGCCGCCTTAAAGGTCTCCAGGTTGCAGTCCACGGCCAACGCCACCTTTCGTATTTCCCCGTCTTCACCGCCGGCGCGCCGGGAGTCGTTCCTCCCCCCTCCCTGCACCTCGAGTCCGTTGACGCACGTGTCCTTTATCTCGCGTATCCTCAGGTAATCGTCAAGATAGCCGACGAGTTCACAAAGTCGCATCAGAACCCCTCCTGAGAGAACATCCAAAGAGGGCGCACTTAAGGTGGCGCATTACAAGGCGCTCCAGCACCCTCATAAATCGCGTGGTTATAAACTCCCTCCGGCAGAGAGGCTTCACAAGGATGGTAAAAAGGCCGCTCAAATTCCCACCCAGGATATCCGTGAAAAGCTGGTCGCCTACGACCGCCGTCTCCTCGACCCTGGTCCCCAGGAGCTTCACGGCCCGGAGAAAGGCCGCCTTTCGCGGCTTGATCCCGGCAGGAGTATATGGGATGCCCAGGACTTCCGAGATGAGCTTGATACGCCTCCTGAGGTTATTGGACAGAATACACATCCTGAACCCTGAATCCTTTGCCCTTGCTATCCACCGCTCCGTCTCAGGGTCTACCTGATTGCTCCCCCACTCCACAATGGTGTTATCGATATCGAATATAATCCCACGTATTCCCAGCTTCCTGAGCTTGTCCAAGTCGATATTGCAAATGGAATCAACATAAAGGTCTGGGCAAAGGATCTCCAGCATCTGTCGTCCTCCTTGCCGTTTGGGCCCACCAGGTCAGTGTACAAGAGTCCGCCGGATTAATTATACCATAGTATGGCTGATCTGCACAAAACCCTCTTCTGTTTCCAGGTACTATTGAAGCCTGGAAGGCTACCATATTTACTGGTAGCCTTCGGCGACCATCTCCCGGTATAGTTTATTTAAGGCCCTCTTCTCTATACGGGATACATATGACCTGGAGATTCCCAGTTTCTTCGATATCTCCCTCTGAGTCCGCCGGTTGCCATCCGTCAGGCCATAGCGGAGCTCTATCACGCGCTTCTCACGCCTGCTAAGGTTCTGGATCTTCTCCTGCAACTTCGTCTCCTCCATGACGCCCTCAACCATGGCCGCAACCTCGTCCGCTTCCGTTCCCAGGACATCGATGAGGGTGATCTCGTTGCCCTCCTTATCGGCGCCTATAGGATCATAAAGCAGCATCTCCCCCTTGCTCTTCTTAGTCGCCCTGAGATGCATGAGTATCTCGTTTTCGATGCACCGGGCTGCGTATGTTGCAAGGCGGGTTTTCTTCACTTTGTTGAAGGTGTTAATCGCTTTTATGAGGCCAATCGTTCCGATGGAGATCAAATCATCCGTGTCTTCACCAGTTCCGTCGAATTTCTTGACAATATGAGCCACAAGCCTTAGATTCCGCTCCACAAGCATATTCCTCGCCACCTCGTCCCCGGCATCCTTTCGCGCCAGGAGTTCGGCCTCCTCCTTCTCCGAGAGAGGCTCCGGGAAAATGTTGCTATTGGTAATGTAGGAAGTTAGAAGGCTTATGCCGCGAAACAGGGGGAAAACAAAGGTGGTGAGCAATAACGGAAACATGCAGGCCTCACCCCCGCAATTTCGGACTCATTATCATTAATATGGGGATTCGGCGGAATTGTGCATGTCCCTAATGCCCTTCCTCGTCCTTAATGCCCTTCATTATATCGTGAAAAACCCGGGCAGCTACGTCCCCGCCTGAGCCGCCTTCCTCAACAAGAACCGTGCAGGCGAGCCCGATGTTGCCGTAGCCCTTTACATGGCCCTTACCATAGCCGGCAAACCAGGCGTGAGAGATGCTCTTGCCATCAGCGTCCAGTTTCCCCGTCTCAGGTGAACCCGTCTTGCCCGCGATCTCCCACCCCTCCACCCGGGCGTTACGGCCTGTACCTGATACAACAGTCACTCGCATTAACCGGGCTACCCTCTTTGCGGTAGCCTCCGAGACAACTCGGTACCCCGCCCCATCCGGAGGGGGGTCAAATCGTCTGACGACCTTGCCGCTTGCATCGCGGATTTCTCGCACGACCCGTGGCCGCACCAGGATGCCTCCATTTGCAATAGAAGCCGCCATGGCGGTTACCTGGAGAGGGGTTCCCAGCATCTCACCCTGACCTATGGACATATTCGCTATGTCCCCCGCTGACATGTTCCACCCACCGGGAAGCCTCCCCGGCTCCTCCTCAGCAAGCCCAATCCCTGTCGGCCTGGCGAAACCAAAGCGCTCTGCATAATCTACTAGCTTATCACGGCCGAGCCTCTCGCCCACCTCTATAAATGCCACGTTGCACGAGTCAGCAAACGCCTTCGTAAAATCCAGCTGACCGTGGCCCCCTTCATCAAATTTATAGCATCGAAACATATTGGAACCGACCGTAATATACCCCGGATCCGTGAAAACCTCTCTTTCGGTCGTGATGCCCTCCTCCAGGGCCGCAGCTGCCACCACCACCTTGAACACAGACCCAACCGGGTAAGCCGCGAGGGCCCTGTTGAGAAGGGGTGAATCGGGCCTCCCGAGGTAGGACGCGACGTCATTGGGATCAAATTTAGGGCGGCTGGACATGGCAAGCACCTCGCCGGTATCGCTTCGCATTACAACACACGCCCCCCTCGGGACCATCCTGTCCATGACCCTGTCTACAATCCTCTGGATGCGCTTGTCGATTGTGAGGACGACGGAAGGCCTCGACCTATTCTCGACAATACGGTAACCCAGGCCAGGTATGAGCCGGCGGTTTGCATCCACAAGGGCCACAATGCTCAAGCCGGGATCATCAGCAGCGAGATACCTATCTAGCATCTTCTCGACGCCGAAAACACCCTTATTATCTCGCAGGCTCGTATAGCCCACGAGATGGCAGGCGAGACCGCCGCGATCATATCTCAGGGGGAGGTCGACGCAGACTATCCCGGGATTGTTTAGTTGATTGATTTCTTGCTGAGTCGTGGTGGACACGCCAGTTTCGGCGATGAATGGCGCAGCGGAGGTCGGCGGGGTTTCAATGAATCTACGGAGGGCGACATCATTGCCGCGTCGGAGGCGAATAAGCCTGCTGTCTCCGGATTGAAGAAGGCGCGGGAACACGACGATTGCCTTCTCGCGCGTGCCTTCGGTGAGAGACTGGTAATTCCTGTCGAGGATTAGTCCCCGCGGGGGCCCGACCCTCAACACCTCGCTCCGCTGATTCAAGGCAAGCTGCATAAATCTAGAGCTATCGATGATCTGAATCTTTATAAGTTGAAAGCCCAGGCAAAAGAAGATAAGGAAAAAAACAACTACAAGAGCCGCAAACCTTCCTGGTTGTAGTAACACGCGAAACGTCCCTTTCAAGCATTATGGCATAGTTAGTGCGCAAAAACACCAAGCCTTTCACAGGTGACAGCTACCAGTGCGGCACAATGGCCGGGGTGTCTCGCATCCCTCCGCCAGGCGGCGTTGATCTCCGGCCCAACAGCCCTTGGCCGAAGATTAAGGAGCGGCCTGCTCGACTAAGTGTGGGTTCCTTAATTCATGCCAGTTTA
>DUMQ01000112.1 GCA_012839815.1 Bacillota bacterium
CCTGCCTGCGTGCCTGTCAGCCTTCCTGCCCGGATCGCAGCCTCAGGGTGGTAAGACTCTTGCCACTCCATGCGCCTAAGTGTAGGTTCCTTAATTTGTGCCAGTTTACCAGCACGTTCCATGGGTTGCCGGTGCTTGCGTGACGGGGCCTTTTGAAATTTGGCAAGGCCCTCGCGCCAAGTTTCAACGGAGGCGCGCCGCAAGCGCGCCGTCCCCGGAACGCAAGCACCGGCAACCCATGGAAAAACGTCAGTAATCTTCGAACTTACACTTAGCGGCACTAGGCCCCTTTATATATCAGATCTTGGTATCTCAGGATCTTGGTATTGAGTGTCAGCTGCTTGTGGTAGTGGTATAGTTATGAGATCATGAAATCAAGCCGGAGGAGGGCATCACCAGTGGAGTCGGGGGAGGTACTCAATTCTTTTTCCCTTGCTGGCAAAGTCGCGCTTGTCACAGGGGGTGCTGGCCGATACGGGAGGTTCATTGTGGAGGCGCTGGCCGGGGCGGGGGCGATCACATATATTGCGTCACGCAACCTCGAGAAGTGCCGCGAGCTTGCGGATGAGCTATCTCAAAAGGGGTACAAGGTCCTGGCCGGGCAGCTCGACCAGGCCAGCCAGGTTTCAGCCCGGGAACTCTACGAGAGGATTCTCAGGGAGCAGGGCAAGATCGACATCCTGGTCAACAATGCCGTGTCCCGGCCCATGAAGGGGTATAGCGACCCGGTGGAGAGCTTCGCGGCGTCGATGGAAGTAAATGCAACGGGGCTTTTCATGGTGACCAAGGTCTTCAGCCAGGATATGATAAAGCGTCGTTGCGGCAGTATAATCAATATCGCCTCCATCCAGGGCGTTGTGGGGCCCGATTTCTCGCTCTACGAGGGGACCGAGATGGACGCCCCGCCCGACTATTTCTTTCACAAGGCCGGCATGATCAATCTCACGCGGTACCTTGCTGCAAAGCTCGGCCCTTACGGCGTCCGGGTGAATGCCATATCGCCCGGTGGGCTGTTTGCCAACCAGGACCCGGCCTTTGTCGAAAGATATAACAAGCGAACCTTCCTGGGCCGGATGGCCAGCGGCGATGAGATCAAAGGGGCCGTGGTCTTTTTCGCCTCGGATGCCTCATCTTACATCACAGGGGCGAATCTGATGGTTGATGGGGGTTACACTGCGAAGTAAGAAGTAACCAGAGGTGCGTGTAACCCCTATTGCGTTTTTCATCTTTGATCCGGGACCTGAGGTGGTAAAGGTAAAGGGAGGCATGAGGCCGTGATCAGACTTGCAATGCTAGGGCGCAGCGAGGGCAACGGGCATCCATATTCCTGGAGCGCCATCATAAACGGCGGGTATGATGAGGAAAGGATGAAGAGGATCCCGTTCCCCGTCATCTATGATTACCTTTCGAGGCAGCCCAGGGAGAACCTGGGGATAGAGGGGGCCAGGGTGACCCATGTGTGGACCGAGAATAAGGAGGACGCTGAGGATATCGCGGCTACATCCCTGATCGAGCATGTCGTAGATCGCCCCGAGGATGTGATAGGGAAGGTAGACGCCGTAATCATCGGGGAGGATGTTGGCTCCCGGCACCTCGGGCTGGCGCTCCCCTTCATCGAGAGAGGTATCCCTATCTTTATCGATAAGCCCCTCACCGACAACGAGGCGGATTTGAAGGAATTTGCGAGGTTCTTTAGGGAGGGGAAGCCGGTCTTGTCCTCATCGGGGTATCGCTATGCCAGAGAGATCGAGGAGATGGACCGCGAGGCCATAGGAGAGATCGAATTCGTTAACTGCATGATGAATAAAAGCTGGGAGAAGTATGGGATACACGCGCTTGAAGGCCTCTGGCGGATCAACGGCGGGGGTGTTGAGCGCGTCCAGAACCTGGGCACCGAGAAGGCAAACGTGGTGCATCTCAGGTACTCCGACGGCAGGCAGGCGGTGGTCAATGTTATCTACCGCTCGCAGCTTGCGCTCTACAACGTTATCGGGAGCAAGGCCTCGCGGACCATTGCGATAACAGATAGCTTCTATATGTTCAAGAAGCAGCTCGCAGTCTTCGTCGAGTTTGTCAGGGACGTGCTCGGAGGCGATAGCGCCGGCGCCGGGCGGCCCTGCCGCTACCCTTACCCTCCGGAGGAAACGATGGAGATGGTCAAGGTGGTGATCGCAGGGATAAGGTCCCGGGAGGAGGGCGGGAGGCCGGTTTTCTTGTCCGAGATCCAGTGCTGATGCCTGCCGGATTGGTAGTCTACTCTACTGCTAGGCGCCGCCGAACTTGCTGGGTTGGGTGGGTGTTGGATAGCCCGCGGAGAGATGCGAGACACCCCGGCCACTGTGCGGCACTGGTAGCTGTCACCTGCGAAAGGTCCGGGTTTTTTGCGCACTAACTTAGTGGGGATGGAGGTTGTGTTTAAAGATGAAAAGCATCCTGGTGGTTGGCGGCGGAGGTATAGGGGAGAGGCATGTGCGGTGCTTCCTCGCCACGGGACGGGCCGAGGTCTCGGTATGTGACGCCAACCCGGAGAGGCTCGCCAAGCTCAAGGAGAGCTATCCGGTAAAGGCGACTTTCAATGACTTCGACGGCGTCGACCTAGCAGGCTTCGATGGCGTTTTGATAGCCACGCCGGCCAATATGCACATATCCATGGCGATGCGCTGCGCGGAGCAGGGGGTCCCGTTCCTGGTGGAAAAGCCCCTCTCGGTGAACATGGATGGGGTGGACCGGTTGATCGAATCAATTCGGGGCATCCCGTGCGGAGTGGCTTACGTCCGCCGCAGCATGCCGTCTTTCAGGCGGCTCAAGGAGCTTGCCGGTAGCGGCATAATCGGGAGGCTCCGGATGGGGCGCTTCAACTTCTCACAGGACTATAGGAAGTACCGGCCCGACTACCAACGGATATACTACGCCCGGGAGGATATGGGTGGCGGGTGCATCCTGGATGCCGCGAGCCACTCCATAAACCTCGCTCAATGGTTCTTCGGCGAGGTCGAGGATACGGTGGCATTCTATGACCGCCTGGAGTTCGAGGGCGTGGAGGTCGAGGACAGCTCTATCATCCTCCTGCGCTTCCGGGAGGGGAGGGCGCTGGTTGAGCTCTTCACCAACCAGTTCCAGCAGCCTAATCTGGTCGAGATCGAGTTGATCGGAAACCAGGGGAACCTCAGGTATACGGTCGACGGGGAGATGCACACGATAACCTTCTGCAACAGCGACGCAAACAAGTGGGAGGAAATGGGGCGCTACCGCGTCACCAGGGACGACCCATTCATCGCCCAGGCTCATGATTTCCTCAACGCAATTGAGGGTACCGGGACCCTGCCGACCAGTATAGAGGAGGGGAAGAAGACGCTGGCTGTAGCCTTAGCAGCGAAGGCCTCCCAACGAGCTCTTAGTTCCACAACTGAAGCTCTTACTTCCATAACTGAGCAGGAGGAGAGGACCAGGTGAGCCACCGGGTATACCGGGTCGCGGTAATCGGCACGGGGCGGATTGCCAGCACCCTCGAGGATGATCCCTATAGAACTCACCCCTGCACCCACGCAGGGGCATATGCTCTATGCCCCAACACCCAGATGGTAGCGGTTTGCGGCCGTTCCCGGGAGAAGCTGGATCGCTTCACAGCCCGGTGGGGTGTGCGGGCTCAGTATACTGACTTCCGGGAGATGTTGGCCAGGGAAAAACCGGATATTGTCAGTATTTGCGTTCACCCTACTCTCCACAAAGATATGGTGTTGGCTGCCTGCGAAAACCAGGTCAAGGCCATCTTTTGTGAAAAGCCCATCGCCACCACCCTGGAGGATGCGCGGGTGATGGTCGATGCCTGCAGGCGTCACGGGACGAAGCTCATCATCAACCACAGCAGGCGGTGGGGAAATATCTATCATGAAGCCAGGCGGCTGATCAACGACGGCTTGATCGGCGATCTATTGCATATAACAGGCTATTGCCAGGGGTCCATGCCCCGGCGTGGGCTGATACCCGATTCTGTTTTTGAGACAGAAGGTCCGATGCTTCACGATGGGACCCACCTCTATGACATGTTTCGATTCTTCGCTGGAGAGGTCGCCTGGGTCCAGGCCCACGTCCAGTGGGTGAAGAGACAAGCAATGGAGGATACCTGCGTTAATTACGTGGCCTTTAAGAACGGCGTCACGGCGGTGGGCTTCGTGAATCAGCGGACGGATTATGTCAGGTTTGAGCTGGAATTTCAGGGGACCGAGGGGCGAATCACCCTGCCTGATTTCTCCGTATGGCGGAGCCGCCCCAGCAGTCGATTTGAGGGATATAGAGAACTCTACTTAGATGAGACGATTAAGAAGCCCGAGGATAATAACTGGTTTGTGGACGCGGTAAGGGAGATTGTGGCCTGCATCGAAGAGGACCGGGACAGCATTTCCACGGGCGAGGATGGCCTGGCCGCGCTCGAGATGATCGAGGGGTTTTACCGTTCGGAGAAGCAGGGCGGGAGGCGCATCGCACTCCCCTTGGTGGACTGAGAACCATGCGGACATAATCTACCTCCGGGATGCCTTCCTGAGGCTGCGCGAGGATCACGAGAAGTTGGGATTTTTGAAGAGTCGGTTAGGGGGTGAGCACATTGCCAGTCCAGAAACTAAAGCTCGAGTCCAAGAATCTCACATATCTCCACAAGGATTTCTATGGTGGCCTGAGCCTAGCTTTCGAGTTCATAGAAAAGGAACTCGGATATGATGCACTGGAGGAATACTGGCGAAGGGTTGCCCGGACTTGCTATCGCCCGCTCATTGAAAAATTGAGAAAAGAGGGCCTTCCGGCGCTGGAGGAATACCTGAGGGGCGTTTTCGAGCCGCAGGCCTCAAGGGGCCCGGGGCAAAACGGGACCGGGGAGCCGGATTTTGAGATAACGAGGACCGGGGACGAGTTGATTCTGAAGATCAACAGGTGTCCCGCGCTTTCCCATATGAGGGAGGCGGGTTATCCGATCCATTATCGCTATTGCGAGCATACGAGGGTGGTGAACGAAACCATCTGCAAGGAAGCGGGCTACGAGGCTACGTGCGAATATGACCAGGATGCTGCGAGATGTGTCCAGCGTTTCAAGGTCTCGAAATAGAGAAGGGAGAGGGGATATTCTATGATCTCTTGCACCGATTTCATTCCTGCATACAACGAGGCCTTCAAATTCCTCCAGGAAAAGGGCGGCAGGGAGCTTCTGGAGAAGTTCTGGAAGTTTATATCAGATAGATACCTTCAAAACCTGGACAGGCTCGTGGCGGAGAAAGGGCTCGCCGGGATGGAGGAGTACTGGGGGAAGTCGCTGACCGAGGAGGCTGCGGACTGCGTTGTCGAGCGCGGGGACGACTACTTCCTGATAGATATGTTTCACTGCCCCTCTGTCGGGCACCTCAACGATCTGGGTCTTGAGAAGTGCTCGTGTTACTGCGATCACTGCCCGGCGCTATACCCGCCGATTATATCGCGGTATGGATTTGAGGTTCAATATGACATAATCGACAGGGAGAACGGGCGGTGCCGAATGTATGTAAAGAAGCCAAATCCCCGCGGTTCATCTTCGCAATGATTCCCCGTCCCCGTCACCGGCGCCGGCAGTGGCGCTGGCAGTGGCGTTGGCACCGGCACCGCACCGGCGACGCGGTTACCCAAAAAATCTTCGATATTTAAGCAGGAAAAACCGGAGCTGTGTTGAAATATCATCTTAGTAAGTTAAGATAATTAAGCAACATAACCTGCGGCCAGATTGAGGCTGCTTGACTCGAAACCGATTGAAACTCAAGGTGGAGCTGAATATGCAAGAAAAGAGGTAAGGCGCCGTGAACGCAGAGTCGGGTATGGAGATCCTTCTTGAAAGCAAAGAGCCGACCACCCGGTCGATCGAGTTTATCAGGCGGGCGGGCGAGAGGCTCGGCCTCGGGCGAGGCATCATCAATGACATGATAAACCCGCAAAAGGTGACCGTCTTCAGGCTGCCCGTGAAGTTTTGGGGCAAGGTTGTCGTCGTCTGGGGGTGCATGTCGCTCCATAACGACGCGCGGGGGCCATACAAGGGTGGCATCAGGATCGCACCGGACGTGAGCATCTGGGAGACTGTGGAGCTATCCCGGCTCATGACCCTGAAGACGGCCGTAATGGATATCGAGTTCGGCGGGGGCAAGACGGGGATCAGGGCGGACATCAGAGAGATGTATAACATCTTCGGCCTCAAGGAGCGAGACAGGGATTTCGAGGAGGCCATGTCCCTCGATATATGCGAGGAATTCGCGGCTCAGTTCAAGGGGCTCTTCAGGGATCACGTTTATGTCCCGGCGCCTGACATGGGCACCGGCCCTGCAGAGATGGCGTTCATCTACAACCAGACGCTCGACCCGGCTTCGGTCACGGGCAAGCCCGAGGGGGTCCACGGGTGGCTGCCCGGCCGCAAGGAGAGCACGGGTTACGGCGTGAGCCACGCGGCGAAGCGCCTGCTCGAGGACATCCTGGGTTTACGGGTGGAAGGGGCGCGGGTCGCGATTCAGGGCTTTGGGAATGTCGGGATGCACGCCGCGCTCTTCCTTGCCGAGCTGGGTGCAAAGGTGGTGGCGGTAACCGACCTTTACGGCGGCGCCTACGACCCCAGCGGGCTCGACATCCAGGCCCTGGCGCGGCACGCGCGCAAGGCCGGGACCGTGGCCGGGTTTACGACCTCGATCACCAATGAGGAACTGCTCGCCCTGGACGTGGACGTATTGCTCCCGTGCGCGGCGGGCCATGTTCTAAATGAAGAGAATTGCAAGGCCGTCCGCGCCAAAGGCATAGTTGAGGGGGCGAACATGCCGACAACCCTTGAGGGGATGGATGTCCTGGTCGAAAGGGGCATACCCGTGATCCCGGACATCATCGCCAACGCCGGAGGTGTCGTGGCTTCCATGGAGGAGTACTCCAGGTCGCTCAGCGCCCTGAAAACCCGGCGGGAGGATGTGCTCAGGACGGTCACCGAGAAAATAGATGAAAGCCTCGATGCGGCTATGCAGCAGGCCTCGGAGCAGGGCATCAGCATTGCGGAGGCCAGCGTGCAGATAGCAATCGACAGGGTATATCAGGCTATGAAGCGAAGGAGGTTGATTTAAGAGATGATAAGGTGGGGAGTGATCGGGGCAGGCGGGATCGCGGACCGGAGGACGATCCCCGAGGGGATCACAAAGGCCAGTGGCGCAAAGCTCGTCGCGGTGATGGACGTAAATGAGGCGAGGGTGCGAGAAGTTTCCCGGAAATACGGCGACGTGCCTTACTACACAAAGGAGGAGGATCTCCTCAAGAATCCCGAGGTCGACGCCGTTTATATCGCGACCCCAACGCACCTTCACCACAAGCACGTGACGGCCGCGGCTGAGGCTGGCAAGCACGTGCTCTGTGAGAAGCCCATGGCGATGACCTTGAGCGAGTGCGAGCAGATGATCGAGGCGTGCGAGCGAAATAAAGTCAAGCTGGCCCTGGGCTTTATGATGAGGTTCCATTCCTACCACAAGAAGATCAAAGAGATGATAGACCAGGGGATGATGGGCCAGCTCGTGCTCGGGCGGGCTCAGCTCACATGCTGGTACCCGCCGATCCCGGGCGCCTGGCGCCAGGTACCCGAGCTTGGCGGGGGCGGGTCGCTTGCGGACATGGGCAGCCACTGCATCGACCTCCTTGAGATGTTCATGGGCAATGTCGTGGAGGTGAGCGGGTTTACAGGGACGATCACGCACGGCTATCCTGTGGAGGACAGCGCACTCGTGATGCTGAAGTTCGAGAGCGGGGCGCATGCTGTTGTGGACAACAATTTCAATATACCGGACGCGGCCTCCCGTAATGTACTCGAGCTTTATGGAACTAAAGGCTCCATAATTGCTGAGGGGACCATCGGGCAGTCGTCGGAAGGGAGGGCGATCGCGCGGTTAGAGACGGCCGAAAAGGGGTATGAAGCGGCTCAGAAGAGGACCGGAGAGACTCTAGTCGAGGAGGAGATAAAGGTCGAACCTGTTGTCAATATTTACAAGGCGCAGATAGAGCAGTTCATGAAGAGCATCGAGGAGGATTCCGTGCCGCTGAATTCAGGGGAGCGCGGGATGAGAAACCTCAAGATCGTCCAGGCTGCATACGAGTCTGCCAGGACCGGGAGGAAGATACGGATCGATTGATCACCCGATTGATAGTTTATTCTCGATTGATGGTTTATTGATATTTGATTTTGATATGGATGAATGGATGAATGAGGATGAATGGATGAATGAATGGATGGATGGATGAACCATGCCCGAACGGGAAGTTTGGGCAGCCCTATATCAAAGGCGATTGATTTAACCTTTAGAAGAGAGGGGAATCAGGAAGATGAGCAAACAAGATTTGGCTTTATACGGCGGGACTCCTGTAACGCGTGATCCGTTCCCGATGTGGCCGCAATTTGCGCCGGAGACCATTGAAGCGGCGATGGAGCCTCTCAAGACCGGGAAGGTGAACTACTGGACCGGGACCTATGGGATGGAGTTCGAGCAGAAGTTCGCCGAGTGGAATGGCGCAAAGTACGGAATTTCAACCTCAAATGGGACGTCGGCGCTGCATGTCGCCCTGGCCGGCCTTGGAATCGGGCCCGGCGACGAAGTGATAACGCCGTCCTACACCTTCATCGCGTCGTCATTCTGCGTCTGCCAGGCTGGAGCGGTCCCCGTTTTCGCCGATGTGAAGCGCGAGGACCACACGATTTCACCGGAATCCATCAAGTCCAAGATTACGGATAAGACGCGCGCCATCATAGTGGTGCACCTCTACGGGAACGTCTGCGACATGGACCCAATAATGGATATTGCCAGGGAGCACAACCTGTTTGTGGTCGAGGACTGCGCCCAGGCGCACGGCGCGATGTACAAGGGTAAGAAGGTTGGGACCATCGGGCACGCCGGCGCGTTCAGCTTCTGCCAGAGTAAGACATTCACAACGGGCGGCGAAGGCGGCTGCGTGATCACCAATGACGAGGAGCTGGCATGGGAATGCCGCTCCTTCAGGGATCACGGGTATGATGTGAGGCAACGCATGAGGCTCCTCGAGCTCGAGGCCAAATTGCCCTACATCCACAACCGGGTCGGTTTCAACTACCGGATGACGGAGATCCAGTCGATTATAGGGTTGAAGGAGCTCGAGAGGCTCGACAGCTGGAACCTCAAGAACAGGCGCCGCAATGGCGAGATGCTTATCGCGGCCCTCAAGGATTGCCCGCAGATCAAGTACCTGCCGCCCCATAACGTAGACGGGAAGGTCAATGGGTTCTGGTTGTTCCCTATTGTGCTGGACCTTGACAACCTGACCTGCGATAAGAAGACGTTTACCGATGCGCTAATTGCCGAGGGTATCCCTGCAGGCCCGGTGCTGTGGCCGCAGAGCTACAAGGAGAGGGCTTACAGGGAGCATAACGGCTTCGGCCGGGCGAAGTACCCATTTAGGGACCCGCTTGCGAACCCTGAGAGCGTGGACTATACCAAGGTATTCTGCGAGAACGCAGCGTGGCTTGAGGAGAGGACCTTTACGGTGCCGGTGCACCCGGTCTACGAGGAGAAGCACATCCAGCTTATGATAGACGCGATACTCAAGGTTGCCAGGGCGTTTGCCAAATAGGTCCGACGTGCATGGCGCGCGACCTAATGGGACCTAATGGGGCGGGGCGAAACAGGCTGAGATGCCGCGCCCCGCTTTACTACACTGGGGGTCTTCTAGTCTCTCTCCGGGTGCATGTAAATTTTTGGAGGTAATGTGGCCGGGGAAACTGTGACCGCCTCAGCCCGACGTCGAGTGACCGGAACCCGCCCCGGCCAGGAACTCACCATCAGGTCATGCGGGCGGGTCATGATTCGGGTCATGCGGGTCATGATCGAGTGATGCTTATGCTTGAGTTATGCTTGAGTTATGCTCGAGTTATGCTCATGCTCATGCTCTAGTCATGCTCATGATCGAATCATGCTCGTGATCAAATCTTGCGGGCGAGGTGGTGAGCGAGGTGGTAAGGTGGTAAGCAGGTTGCCACCTTTACGGAGCAGGGTGGTAAGATGC
>DUMQ01000113.1 GCA_012839815.1 Bacillota bacterium
CCATGGGCCTTTGACCTGGTAGGAGCTATCAGCTGCTGTGCAGCATGAAACCGCGAGCTCCATCGCGGGCTAGTTCTCCATTTTGAAAGCACTCTTTTGAAACTACTGGCTCCGATTGAAAACACTGATGCCGACGGTGGGAATCGAACCCACATGCCCCTTGCGGGGCGAGGGATTTTAAGTCCCCTCGTGGCCCCCAATATGACTATCACTATTCGCTACAATATACCTCGTAGTCATGGTATGTCGCCCCAATTGTAGTATTCGTCATGCGCGGGGGAAATCCTGCCGAAAAAGAAAACCCCGCTACGGGGTGCACGGTTCAAAGATACGTGAGGCAGTGACATGATTTAAATCCATAGGTAAAAGCCTAGCCTTTCGACCGGGCACAAGGGGGAACAGTAAATTTAACAAAACCTCATCTGCCAGAGGAGAAGAAGTGGACTTTCTTCCTTTTTGAACCCCCTCTCCTCCTTTTTACACCCTTATACGAACGCTACTCACTTTATTTATAAGGTGGGGATTATGTCTTCATGGTTCCCCATTATACAACAGAAACCTGAAATACTATATACTGATAGCACCCTCCCCCAATAAATTGAGGGGCATCCCATCGTGGGACGGCGGTTTTTGCCGCAGGTTAGCCAGCATTCTGGGACTTGCCTGCCATCATCACCCCGGCGTTGAGGGGTGCCACACTTCCTTTTCTCCCAGGGTCATGCCCCGAGAGCATCGAGCATTCCGGCGGCGATATTTAACTCTGTCCCCGTCGCACTGGTAGTCGCAGTTGATATAGTGGATCCACCTGGGCTCGCGGCCGGCTTCCTTTTTGACGCGGGAGACTCGTTACAATTCCATCTTAACCTTCAATTTGAAGTCCCGCTATTGTTCGACCACAACCTCCTGCTCCTCGGGCGCTTCCTCCTGCGTCACGGCCCCTTCCTCGGCTTGCTCCTCGGAGAACTCTTCCTCCGTTATTACTTCCTGTCCTTCGGTCGCCTCCTCCGAGACTACCTCCTCTTGCCCACCGGTTATCTCTTCTTCGGGAATGGATTCCTCTGTGATAGCCTCCTCTTCCTCAGGAACTCCTTCCTCTATGGTCTCCTCAGATTCAGGAGTAGCTTCTTCTACCGTAACTTCCTCCTCGGGAGCCTCTTCCCCTATTGCTGTCTCTTCCTCAGTTGGTTCCTCCGGGGCTATCTCCTCCTGCTCAGCGGTTATCTCCTCCTCAGGAACGGCTTCTTCCTCAGGGCCCTGCTCCTCTGTTGCCTGTTCCTCTTCCTGAGTCGCTTCCTCCTCGGCTGCAACTTCTCCTATGATTTCTTCTGGTTCTTGCTCTGACGCCTCAATCATGCTCTCCTGTTCCTCGACAACCTCATCACTCGCCTCCTGACCTTCGTCCGCCCATGCAGGGATAACGTAGTAGACTGAAAGCACGCCGACCAGCATAGCAATCAAAATGACCTTTAAGAGACGCAGAACCATTTAATACACACCTCCTTGGGGGTCTAGATGCGGTCACTGAGTTATTTTCACTCCACCGTGCCGTATCAGGATATATTGATTCTATAATTTTAGAATAAACTCCTTCTTTTGGGTTATGAAAAATTAAGAAAATTTGGTTAACCATTTAGGAGATCGTGGTCTGTAAGCCCCTGGTCCCAGTGGGCAGGGATGCGGGGTTCCTCCACGGCGAACTCGACGAGAAGCTCGCACCATACCATGCAAGCTCCTATGATGCTCCCGCCTTTATCCTGGGCCGGGAAGATTCAAGGATATCCAGTCTAGGATCGAGGCTCTGGTCGATCAGGATATGCTGGAGTTCTCGACCTTCGCTTTATTTAAAGGATAAGTGGAACCGAAGTGGGGGAACAGGCAGACGCACCTGACTCAAAATCAGGCGGGACTCAAACCCCGTGTGGGTTCCACCCCCTCCGGCAGCATAAATGGCCTCTCTCTATTATGGAAGAAGCAGGGTGAGGGCTATCACTCTTTGTCTGGAACTCTCCGTGGGGAACTCTCGTTACTATAATATAGAAAGGGGGTGAAAAACTATGTTTAAGAAGGGAATTCCCTTACTGCTATTTGTATCTGTCTTGTTGATCCTTGGGTTTGGAACCGCCTTTGCGGCCCCGTGGGGAGGGAAGGCTGACCGGGGATGGTTTGGGCCTTCGTGGTTATCTCAAGGGATCGTCAAGACCTTGGACCTAAGCGAGGAACAGAAGGAGTCCCTCAAAGCACTTGAGGAGAAGACCTTCAATGAGCTCTCAGAGATCAAATTGGAGCTGATGAGAAAGACTTGGGAGCTCAAACGTCTCTGGGCTGAAGATGTCCCCAATGAAGAAAAAATCAATGCCAAAAATGCGGAAATCACTGCCCTCCGTTTGCGGCTCAATGAGACGCTCAAGGAATCTCAGGAGGCGCTTAATAATATACTTACTCCGGAGCAACAGGCCAAACTCAAGGAGACTCGCGACTCCCTCTTATCCAGGAAACAGGGTTTTCGCAGGTTGGGCAAACCCGGGCTCGGCTACTATGGCGTTAGACGGCATCGAGGACCATGGTTTTAGTTCGATGGAGGGCCCCAGGACGCTCTAGATCATGTCCGGGGTCATCTCCTTCTTTCAAAATGTGATACGCTATGATCAAAATTGTGTGTCCAACAGCTACTGTAGCTCTATTAGCCCCTCGCTTTGCAGCAATACGGTGATACTGAGCAGAAAGATAGATGTTCTTTGTACGCGCGGCTGAACCGTGCAAATAATAACACTGGAATAACAATAGTCAAACAGAAAAGTATGCCGCCGTGGGCTCTAGGACATAAATGGTCAGGCGATACACCAGGAACGCGACTCAGGCAGGCAGGCAAGAATAGCGAAGAACATGACCATCCGCGACCTGGCTTCTATCACCGGTCTGAGCCGCATAACAATAGGCGGGATCGAGGCAGGGAAAGAAGCACATCCCAATATCATTTAGGCGGTTTCGAAACCCTGCCCGAGGAAACACTCGGGCAGCGCATAAGAAAAGCCCGTCTCTTTCACGGGCTTACAAAGATCGAATTCGCAAAGGCTATCGGAGTTAACGTCAGGAGCATAACTGTATGGGAGAATGGTGAGCATCTACCAAGCAAGGCACACCTTGCCGCTCTGGAACCATATCTAATGATCCTCAACTCGATAGCCGCTGGCCTGTAGCCACTAAGGAAAGGTTCCACTGTTGCATCCTATGCGCCGAGAGGTCTTGACCCTCCGCCGCCGCTCTCCGAATGCCCTCGATTACATCCTCCTTAGTCCAGGAGCCGCCCGGTCTGCGAGGCCCGCTCCTTGCCTGTTTTTTGATGGCTACCGGGTCGAATCCAGCCGCTTGCAATGCTGCATTCCAGAAGCTGGAAAGTGAAGGTTTACCCTGAAGTTATAGGGGACGAAAATGAGCAGGACGACCGGAAACAATGTCAATTATTTCCGCTGCTATCTGGGCTGTATATGGATAATGATTTACATGGGCTGTTCTTCTTGATCCCTCTCGGTCAACGATCGAAGGAGGATAAGCGGCCGCTTCGGGATACTGTATGGGGGACTGGCGGTGGATGGAGAAACTCACTACCATTGTCTCGAAGATGTCAAAAGAGGCCGCGTAATGTCTCGAGTCTATTGCCAGGAGTGACCGGCAGAGGTGGAACAATCTACTACTGACGGGAAAAGGCGCGGGCTATTCTGGAGACCGCGCTTCAGAGCGCCGATCTGGGGGCAACTGAGGAAACTAAAAGCCTTATCCATTACCTTGGGGCCGAGGTTATCTTGAATTCGGTGATCCCTAAAGAGTAGCGGCTGGCGACAAGAGAAGCGATAGACATTAATGAGTCTGATACTCACCAGACTCTCAGCCCGCCTTTTCTGCCGCCCAATTGCCGCCCAAAGGGATAGCAAAGGATGGAAAACGACCTCCTGCATTCTTTCCATATTTTGCATCCCAAAGGGCCGAAAATCTAATGACCCTGATTCCACCGAGAACCCCCTGTTGATTATTCCACCAAACGGCGCATTGTCTAGTGATTTTCCCAGATTCTCTCACCACCATGGTGGAATTTTGGTGGAAAACAGCCTGATAAAGGGTAACAAAGATGAGCTTTTCCTAACAATGGAAAGGCCCTCAAACCCTTGACATAGAAGAGACCTTGGCACACGTTAGCTCAGCGGGGCAAGCCAATTCTGTAACTTCGGATCTGCTTGTCGGGGGTTCGAATCCCTCCGGGCGCGCCAGTCTTTTCAAGGGTTTGAGGGCTTTGGAAATCAGTATTTCGGACCGCCTCGTAGTCTTTGAGGACGACGCCCGGGGAGAACGGCGCCTGAGGAAGATCCTGTACCTGGCTACCATGGACATAACCAGGAAATGGAGGAACTACATATCGCAGTTCACCATCCAGTTCGGTGACCGGATTGAGGTGGCCACGGCCTCCCTGTAGTCACCCGGAAGGCCCAGACACACCTTTCTCATAAAAGACAATACCGCCGGTTTGATACGGTTTTTCAAGGCATCTTCCCTTCTGACTTTCTTATGACTATTTCTACCCTGCGGTTTAACTGTCTCCAGTATTCGCCTTTGTTCGGATATGCCGGTTTAAACTCCCCACACCCTACAACTTCAAACCGTTCCGGCTTCAGTCCGCAGCTATTCACGAGGTATCTTACTACGGCACCGGCACGGGCCGCAGAGAGCTCCCAATTGGAAGGGTAAAGAGCGGTATCTATAGGTATATCATCCGTATGGCCTTCCACCCGTATTTCTACACTTGGCACCTCACACAAAACCTTGCCGATTTTCTTAATTACAGGAAAGGCTTCCGGTCTTAATTTGCTCTTACCGAGATCAAAGAGTATCCTCTCCCCAAGCCTAATAACTACGCCCCTCCGCCTTTCCATCGAAACGCTTACCTGGCCCTTTAGGCCCTCCTCCCTTTCCACTAGGCCGCGGATACGGTTAAATATCTCCTCATCGGATATTCCCGGAGGGGCTTTTGACCCGTCAAACGATACCACAGTCTCGATTGATAGGGCTTTCCTAAACGACGCTACAATCTGTTGAAATTTCTTTATGTCCACCCTCGAATAACTATAAAGGAGCACAAAGAATGTCAGTAGGAGGGTCACCATATCCGAGTAGGTCAATATCCACTCGCCCGGCCCATGGTTCCCTTTCTTTTTCTCCCCGATGAAATCCGGCAACATGTTGCTTGCCCCCATGTATCATGCGGTAATCGATTCGTATAGAGAGTCTTCACTCTCGGACTGGTCCACCCCATGTACTTGTCCCGGATCAGGTGGCTCCTCACGTTTCTTGGGCGCCAGGAAACGGTACAATTTTTCTCTAATCAGCCGCGGAGACTCCCCATCTTGTATTGCGAGGAGTCCCTCCACCATTAAGAGCTTTACGAAAACCTCTTGCTCACTCCTCATTTCCAGCTTCCCGGCAAGGGGGTTACAGATGAGATTCGCCCAGAGTGCCCCGTATAAACTGGTGAGCAAGGCAACAGCCATTCCCGGGCCGATTTTATCCGGGCTATCGAGGTTTTTTAACATCTGGATCAGCCCAATCAACGTCCCGATCATGCCGAATGCCGGCGCTAGAGAAGCCATGGTTGCCAGGATCCTCTGCCCCAAAGCATGCCGTTTCTGCAGGAAGGCGATGTCCGTTTCAAGCATCTCTCTTACATTTTCAGGTTCATAGTGATCAACTATAAACTGCACTCCCTGGGCGAGAAACTTATCTTTTATACGAAGGTCCACAGATTCAAGCGCAAGAAAACCCTCTTTTCGGGCGATCTCTGAAAGCTCCACCATCTGTTCGATAACCTCTAAGGGCTCTGGGAGCTTATTGATAAAGGCATTCTTAACGACCTTGATCAACCCGAAGATATCGGAAAGCGAATAATTTATCAGAATACCGGCAAAAGTGCCGCCCATCGTTATGAGCACAGAGGGAATGTCAAAAAAAATATTTACAGACCCGCCCATAGCGATTGCAGAAAGTATTAAGATTACACCTAATGTAAGACCAATGACTGAAGCCAAATCCATCAGCCGAATCCCTCCCCGGAGACAAGGAAGCAGTCAAAAGACCACACTTTTATCAACTGTCATCCTCAACAAACTCGAGGGGCATCAAAGCGTTTTTGCCACGCTTCTTGACTATTTTAAGAGCATTATCGGTACTACCCTTCCCCTTTATGAGTTGAACTCTCGAGCATTTCCAGGGCTGAGGATTCATCGCGTGAAAGTACACATGCAAGATCTATGAGGATTATGAGCCTATCCTCCACCCGCGCAATTCCTCTCAAAAACCTGGAATCCACACTGGTCGCTATCTCGGGCAGAGGTTCCAACGCCTTCACCGGGATACGGATCACCTCTGATACTGAATCTACAATCAAACCTACTGTTGTATCATTCATATTGACTACAACAATACGGCTGGATCCCGTCTTCCCACATTCAGGTATGCCAAAACGCTTCCTTAAATCAATAATCGGGATAACTCTGCTACGAAGGTCAATTACCCCTTCGACAAAATGAGGAGCATTGGGGACCTTTACTATGTTCGTCAAACGGATGATCTCTTGGACTTGCATAATATCAACGCCGTATTCTTCATTCCCAAGCTTGAATGTTACAAGCTGGGTTTCCTCAGCTAGATTTGCCACTGCCAATTCATAGCACCCCCTATAACCCATTTGGCTCTGATGTCTGGCAATAAATCCTCAGACAATAAGGTAGAGTAGAGAGGGACCTCCTTGCCATAGCAAATATGGAAACCTGGAGGCCCCTGAAGCGTCAAACCTTGAACTTCGCTACAAGCTCCTGAAGTTTTTGAGCCATCTCAGCGAGTGATTCAGCAGAGGCTGACATCTCCTGAATGGAGGCGTTCACTTCCTCTGTGGAGGCCGAGACCTCTTCTACTGCAGCTGCGCTCTCCTCGGATACTGCAGCAACATTGTCTATGGCCTTCTTCATCTCCTCTATGCTTGCAGCCATCTCTTCGGTGGCTGCCGTGTTCTCTTCCGCCACGCTCACCACCTCGGCTATGGCTTTCTCCACGTTGAGGCTCGCATCCTTCAGGGCCCTGGACGAGCTGATCAAATCCCCCACCAGCTTTTGAGTCTGGTTGGCACTTGCAAGGATCTCCTCCAAAGCCCTGCCCGCCTCCTGGGCTATCACGCTCCCAGCCTCGACCTCCTTCCTCCCGGAATCTATCGCCTCCACAGCCTTCTCAGTGGCTTGTTTCACGCGTCCTATGAGGTCTGCTATGGCCTTGGTCTCCCTGGACGAACGCTCCGCAAGCTTTCTCACCTCATCCGCCACCACAGCGAAACCCCTGCCGTGCTCCCCTGCCCTTGCCGCCTCAATCGCAGCGTTCAAGGCCAGAAGGTTGGTCTGTTCTGCTATGTCATCTATGACCTCGAGGATTCTCCCGATCTCCTGGGAGTGGTCGTTAAGCTCCCCTATCCTCTCAGCTACATTGCCGGTGGTGGTTCGTATCCTCTCCATGCTGCTGACCACATCCCTGACCGAGTCGCTACCCTTGGTAGCCGATTCGGCATTGCCCTGGACAGATGAGCCAACAGTCTGGAGGACATCCAGAGTCTCATCCAGTGACTTTCGCATGCTGGCCACCAGCTCGGAGGCGCCGTGGATGCTCTGGACCTGGGATTCTGCTCCCTTGGCTACCTGGTTTACTGCCTGGGTGAGCTGGGTCACAGAGGAAGCAGTGTTGGCAGCGCTCGTGCTTTGCTCCTGGGCCCCACTTGCGACCTGCTGCACAGTCTCTGAGATTTGCTCGACTGCTTTTGCTGATTCTTCGGCGCTAGCGGAGAGTTCTTCACTGGTTGAAGCCACTTGGGTTGCAGATTCAGCTACATTTCGGAGAATATCTTGCAGTTTTCCGATGAAGATATTGAACCAGTTCGCAAGTTCCCCCACCTCATCGTTTGTGGAAACCTTAAGTCTCCTTGTAAGATCCCCTTCTCCTTGGGCTATGTCCTTGAGCATGTCCGCAGCAGCCTTGACAGGGCTGCTGATGGTACCTGCTATAACAAAAGTCAGCACCAGGGCTACCAGGATAATTATAACGGATATAACCAGCACGGCCCATTTGAGACTTGCTACTCTTTCCAATACCTCGGCTTTTGGAGCAGTGACCGCTATAGACCAGCCGGTGGTCTTAATAGGAGCGTAGGCTACGATGTTCTCCACGCCCTCGAAGGTATAGCGCCCGATTCCCTCCTCTCCTCCGGCCATCCTTGAGACGATGTCCGCCAGAGAAGCCAGAGCGGAATTTGACTTTGCAAGCTCGATTAAGTTTTCCTGAGCTATGACCCTCTCTGTATCCTTATGGGCTATGGTCTTGCCCGTGCTGTCCACGGCGAAAGCATACCCGGTGCGGCCATAGTTAACGGAGGAAACTAGCTCGCTGAATTTGGCCCCATCCACCGTGCCAGTCAGCACACCAATTATCTCATTGGTTGCATAGTGGCGAATAGGGGTGGCATAAATGAACACGACAGATTTATCGACCTTGCTGACAATACTGCTGGAAACAAATGACTTTCCTCCCAAGGCTGCCTTGAAATAGTCCCGGTCAGCAAGATTGGCAGTGCTGCCGTCGGAATACACCGCATTTCCCGCCTTATCAATGATGCCAAACCTTTTGAACCCTAAGCTTTCCGTCCTTTTCTGCTCATCCAGCAGGGCCTTCATCTTTTCCTCCAGCGTGGCCTCCCGGTCTCCTTGAACACCCCGGATAACATTCCTGGCAGCTAAAGCTTCAACTACATATATGCGTGCCTGGATGCGGCTGTCCTGAGTCTCAGCAACCTGCTTGGCCACTTTCAGCATGGCGCCAATGGCTTCCGTCTCCAACGCGCTTCCAGCGCGGTTTACACTTACATAGGAAAGCAACAGGCACCCAATCAGGACGATAAGCCCGAATAATAAGGCCATCCTGCTACGCAGGCTTCCCGTAATGTTAAATGTTCTTTTCATAATTTCTTCTACCCCCTGTTTTTTTGATTTAAGGAGTACTAAGCGACGCGGTAGCAATCGCCTCTTGTATCGGACATAGCTAGGTGGCTAAGTTAGTGCGCAAAAATACCCAGACCTTTCGCAGGTAACAGCTACCAGTGCCGCACAGTGGCCGGGGTGTCTCGCATCTCTCCGCCAGGCGGACGCGGCTAAGTGTAAGTTCGAAGATT
Source organism: Bacillota bacterium (assembly GCA_012839815.1). GTDB lineage: Bacteria > Bacillota > SHA-98 > Ch115 > JABLXJ01 > JABLXL01. The sequence goes on from DUMQ01000113.1 coordinate 9,248, forward strand.
ATCGCCCTTTTTCCATGGGTTGCCGGTGCTTGCGTGACGGGGCCTTTTGAAATTTGGCAAGGCCCTCACGCCAAATTTCAACGG
>DUMQ01000114.1 GCA_012839815.1 Bacillota bacterium
AGAGGTGCAGACATGTGCTGTCACTCCTGTCATATGAAGGTAGTTTTGTCAATTCCTTTATACCACAGAAGTGCAGACTTGTCTGCTTCCTTTTTATTCCTTATGCCAATTTCCAGTTCATGGATCGGATTCTGCACAACTCAAGTTAAAAGGTAATCTACCGCTTCATGTGGGCCTCCAATATTATCCGAATGAACGTAGCTTACTTTATCTCCATTCCAGCGACTGCCGACAACAATCTGGGGTATGCGGCTGGCGCCAATCCGCGAGATCCATACATCGTCGACCTGCGGCGCTATGTGGATAACCCCTTGAACATGGCGCTGCTTAAGATAGGTCCCAGGGTCCTTGATGCCTCGATCCATAAATGCGGGGCACCCATTGACAAAAAGTAGATTGTGGTTTACCCTTAAGGTAAGGAATCTGATTCCTTACACGGTTTTTCAGTCACGTTTTAGGCTTGTTGTCATAGGCTTGTGGCGGATACCCGGAGATCAAGGTGACAGTCCGCGGTATCTTTACTCGCCCGTGACAGAAAGGAGGGAAGGCGCGCCCTTCCTCTCAATGAATGGGGAGAGGGTTGCTGCGTCATGTCTCCATGGGAAGTGAGTACAGAACAAAGATTACCTCCAAGGGGCAGGTTACAATCCCTGTAGAGATTCGGAGGAAGTTAGGATTAAGACCGGGGGATATACTGGAAATCCACGAATCTCCGGCTGGCTATGTGCTTCATAAGCACCTTGAATCCTCTCCTTTTGACCGCTATGTCGGCTACTTGAAGCACAAAGCAGACATTGGTACTGATGCATTGATCGAAGAGATGAGGGGAAGCGATGATTAGCGCACTGGATACTAATGTCCTTCTTGATGTCCTACTGCCTGACAATAATCATTATCAGAATTCGAAAACACTCATCGATAGAGCATATGCCGAAGGTGCCTTAATCATCTGCGAAGCCGTCTATGCGGAGCTTGCATGCCAGTTTGACAGCCCTGACGAGCTTGATAGCTTTTTATCCGATACGGGTATCCGCCTCGTGCCATCAACTCGTAAGGCATTACACGCGGCAGGGGCTGCATGGCGAAGCTACATATCGCGACGCGGCCCCCACTTCCAATGTGCATCCTGCAGTAACTTGCAAGTGCTGATCTGTCCAAAATGTGGGGCCACTGTTACATCACGCCAGCATATTGTAACTGATTTCATCATCGGCGGGCACGCTTTGGTCCAAGCTGATCGACTGCTTACGAGAGACAGGGGCTTCTACCATGCGTACTTCCCAGGCTTGAAGATTAACGCCTGATTGCGGTTCCCGGCAATAATGTGTGGGATGATCGGTAAAACATACGGGCCATCTCGGGGGAGTATGGCCTCGGGGACGGGGCAGCCAGGGTGCGGACAAAACTTACTTGACTCTTGCCACGAACCCGCAAATACCGCTGTGGATTTCAGCCGTAGCCAAAACATTTACCTCCCTATCGTTGGTAGTATGAATTTGCCGCTACACGGGCTGGTGTTATACTTTTATGGTCACATCCTTACCTGTCTTTACCGCCTCGGCCTGGTTGAACGAAGATGCTATACATAGATCATCTTAACTGTCATGCCGCCATCGACCACCAAATTGGCTCCTGTTATAAACCCCGCATCATCGGAGGCCAAAAACACGCATGCCCGGGCGACATCCTCTGGCCGCCCCACCCGGCCGACGGGATGCTGCGCATGATCCTGCGGCGTCAGGACCGCCGGCCTCCGGGCGGATTTCTTCTTCCAGCCCGTCACATCGATCCACCCCGGGCTTATTGCATTCACGCGTATGCCATCCCTGCCCAGGCTGATCGCCAGCGCGTGGGTCAGGGCGAGGATCCCGCCCTTGGAGGCCGAGTAGGGCTCGGTATCCGGCTCCGACATCAACGCCCTCGTCGATGCGATATTTATGATTACGCCGCCGCCACCATCCCGCATTACGGGAGCGGCATATTTTGCACACATATACGCCCCGCGCAGGTTCACAGCAATGACCCTGTCCCAGGTCGCCATGTCGGTGGTGTAAATCGATCCGCCGTCGAAGATGCCAGCGTTATTGCACAAGATATGCAACCCGCCGAAAGCCGCCCGCGCGGCCGTGATCATATTCTTCACGCTATCCTCGTCGCTTACGTCTGTCCGTATAAAAATACAACGCCCACCCGCGCGAGCGATTTCCGAGGCCGCCTCCTCACCAGCCTCCTCATCTACCTCGGCGATCACAACAGCCGCCCCTTCGCGGCAGAAAGCCCCGCTTATCGCCCGGCCGATCCCCTGCCCGCCGCCAGTTACGATTGCAACCTTGTTCTCAAGCTTCATAACCCTCACCTTCCCTTCCTTTCCCTTCCCTCTACAGCTCTATGTCGTTATGTACACCCCACCCTGAAAACGCCCCCGCTCCGAGCGAGCATCTTCATCTTTCTACTACATTTACATGGGTGTTTGAGTATTAACCCATCACGGCACCGGTTTATTAGTGGTGGTATGGGAGACTAGCAAATATCCCCCTGGTGATCCCGATTCCGCCCCCTCATGGGTCCCTATTTCCTCATGGATCCTTATTTTCGATGCAATAAATAGATTCATAAGAGCTACGCATGCTGCCGCAAAAAATACATATCTATATCCTGCAGCCTGCCACAGCAGCCCGCCGAGGGTGGGGACGGACATTGACACCACATGGTCCATGGAGATGCCCATCGCCAGGGTCGGGGTGAGATCCGCAGGGGTATCGGCAATCTTATTGAGATACGTCGTCCGGGCGATCCCTACCGCCACGAGGAGCTGGTCCACAACAAAACATGCGCAGGCGAGGTATAACCCAATATTAATCCCTAATGGCCGGGCAGTGCCTCCTGTGCAGTAACCCAGGCATACCAGGACGAGGGCCATCGCTTCCGCCATGAGAATCTTTCGCTCACCCAGGGCGTCCACGAGCCTCCCTAGCATGGGTTTGAAGGCAATGCCAAGCGCAGAGGAGATGATCCAGAGGAGGGCGATGGTCGAGGCCGGCTGTTCAAACACCTTTATAAGCACCCAGGGGCCAAAAGTCAAAAAAACCTGCTTTCTGGCACCATAAAGCACGCTGAGGGCGTAAAACAGCCCGTATTTTCTCTTCAATACCAGTCGCTTCCCGGAGCGCAAACCCGGACCCGGGGCCAGGCTCGGCCCTGTATCGCCGGCATCACTGGCATCGCTGCGCGCAGAGCGGATCCTCATGAGGAAGAAAGCGAGGGCGGCAAAGACTGCAAAAAACGCCGCCAGTCCAAATATAACCTGGTAACTCACGCCAAAGAACCGGCTACCGACCATTACGAAACCCGCTCCGGCGATTATAGCGGCCGTATTGGCCCCTGCAAAATCGCCCAGGCGCTTCCCCACCCTGTCGTGTTCCGCGACGCTCACGCCGATGGCCTGACTCAACGGCAGGTAGAGGTGTGTGCCCAGGCTCCATAACATCATCCAGACTACCAGCACGGAGAAACCGGAGGTGAAGAACGCAAGCCCGGCCAGGCCCAGGGCCCATACAGCCACGGCTAGCGCGGCCATCCTGGTCTCCGGGAGGAAACCCAAGAGCATCGATACCAGGGCGATACTCACCCCGGGAAACTCTCTGGGGAACTCGAGCCACCCGCGCGTGCTGGCTGACATGCTAAATACATCGCTCAGGTAGTTATTAAACGTTGAATCATACATCCCGCTGGTGATCCCGAGGAAGACGCCCGCAGACAAAAAGAGGACCCAGTTCCTCCGGGCGTTGGACATAGTATGAATATGAGGCTGTTTCAACTCCCCTCCGCTCTCCTCTCAAAACAGGCGTCTGTCACTTATATGGTGACTTGATTTGACCAGATCTTAAGTTAGTGCGCAAGAATACCCAGACCTTTCGCAGGTAACAGCTACCAGTACCACACAGTGGCCGGGGTGTCTCGCATCCTTCCGCCGGACGGAAGGATGCGAG
>DUMQ01000115.1 GCA_012839815.1 Bacillota bacterium
GACGTGCTGGTAAACTGGAAATTAAGGAACCTACACCTAGTCGAGCAGGCCGCTCCGTAATCTCCGGCCGGGGGCTGTTGGGCCGGAGATCAAGGCCGCCGGGCGGAGAGATGCGAGACACCCTATGCGAGTGCCAAAAAGGACAGAGATTTTTGCGCACTAACTTAGCTTAACTCAAAATCTAAGAAGGTGACTGGAACCATGCGGGATCTCACCCACTTCTTCAACCCGGGACGGGTCGCCGTTATCGGCGCATCAAAGACCCCCGGAAAGGTCGGTAATTCCATCTTAAAGAATATCATCGAATCCGGCTATAAAGGCGAGATCTATCCAATCAATCCGGGCGAATCCGAGATACTGGGTCTCCCGTGCAAAAAAAACATCGGCGAGATTCCCGGGACCGACCTTGCAATTATCTGCGTGCCTGCGGCGCTGGTCGCGCAGATCGTGGAGGAATGCGGTAAGGCCGGGACCGGGAACATCATTGTGATCTCTGCGGGCTTCAAGGAAGTCGGGAAAGAGGGTGCCGCCCTTGAGGACAAAATAGTCGAGCTTTGCCGCCGCTACGGCATGAACATGATGGGCCCAAACTGCCTGGGGATGGTGGACACCCACGTCCCGCTCAACGCCTCATTCGCGCCGGATATGCCCGCGAAGGGGGAGATCGCGTTCATATCTCAAAGCGGGGCATTTGGGACAGCGATCCTCGACTGGAGCCTTAACAACAACGTGGGCTTCAGCAAATTTGTGAGCCTTGGTAACAAAGCCGACCTCGACGAGATAGATTTTATAGAAAACGCCGCCGACGACCCGAATACCAGAGTCATCTTGTGTTATCTCGAAAGCATCACGCAGGGCAAAAGATTTCTTGAGGTCGTGGGCAAGGCCACGCGCAAGAAGCCTGTCCTCATACTGAAATCGGGTACGAGCGAGGCGGGGGTCCGCGCCGCGTCATCGCATACCGGGGCGCTTGCCGGAAATGACCGCGCTTATGACGCCGCATTCGTGCAAACAGGTGTCCTGAGGGTTGAAACGGCCCAGGAGCTTTTCGACCTAGCCCTGGCGTTCACAACCCAGCCTCTCCCGAAGGGCAAGCGCGTCGCTCTCATCACCAACGCCGGCGGGCCCGGCATCGTAGCCACGGACGCCGTCGAACGAATGGGGCTCGAGATGGCGAGGTTCGACCCTGCGACTGTAAAGGAGCTCAGGGAGAAGCTCCCGGCCGAGTCAAATGTATACAATCCCGTCGATGTTATAGGGGACGCCAGGCCCGAACGCTATGAATTGGCCCTCAATATCGTCCTCCATGACCCCAACGTTGACACCGGCCTCGTGATAGTGACTCCTCAAGCCCAAACGAACCCCCCGGGGGTTGCCGACGTGATCCTGAAGGTAAAAGCCAGCCGACCTGAGAAGCCCCTCCTGGTCTGCATGGTTGGTGGGAGGCGGACCTCGGAAGGTGTTGAGAAGCTTACCAGTGCCGGGATGCCGTGCTTTGTCTTCCCAGAGCGAGCCGTCTCCGCCATAGCTGGACTGACCCGGTATGCCAGCATGCTGGTTGAACCTCCGGAGGAGGTAGCTTTCGAATTCCCCGCGGATCAGGCCAGGGTGCGCGCAATACTGGAATCAGTTAGGGCCGATAAACGGAATACCCTCCTCGGGACCGAGACAGCCCAGGTAGCCAGGGCCTACGGGATAAAGGCCGCTCCTTCCTGCCTTGCGAAAACTCCCGACGAGGCCGCTGAGATTGCGGAGGATCTCGGATTCCCCGTTGCACTGAAGATAGCCTCGCCGAAAATACTTCACAAGACTGACGTGGGGGGCGTAAAACTCAAACTGGACACCGTGGGAAAAGTTAGAGAGGGCTTCGTTGAGATAATAGAAAATGTAGAAGCTCACATGCAGGACGCCAGGATCTATGGTGTTGAAGTTCAACACATGATGCCGCCCGGGAGGGAGCTCATAATAGGGATGGTCCGGGACCTCCAATTCGGGCCCATGCTCATGTTCGGCCTCGGCGGCATCTATGTCAACCTCTTAAAAGACGTTTCCTTCAGACTGGCATACGGGTTACGAAAACAGGATGTTGAGGCCATGGTACGGGAAACAAAGGCATATACGCTGCTACGTGGCTTCCGTGGAGAGGCGCCCGCGGATATCCCGGCGGTCGAGGACACCTTAATCCGCGTGGCCAGGCTTGCACGGGATTTCCCCGAGATCCTAGAAATGGATATTAACCCCCTTTTCGCATACGAGGCCGGCAAAGGGGTTTCCGCCATTGATATGAAGATCACCATATCTTAATCTTGACTTTAGCCTTAATCCTGATCTTAATCCTTAGAGCTTATCTTGGAGCTTTTTCAATAGAGCTGATACAGTTTCAAGCTGATAGGGCTCGATAGATCTATCCCCGGGGCAAATTGACGGGGAGAAAGGCCGCCTGGCGGAGAGATGCGAGACCCCCCGGCCACTGTGCGGCACTGGTAGCTGTTACCTGCGAAAGGTCCGGGCTTTTTTGCCACTAACTTAGCCTGGCCCGCAAATCGGGCCTAGCGAACACGTTCAAGGAACGCTTCAACCTCATCCGCCGTCGGCATTGACGCCTGTGCCCCAAGCCTCGTAACGGAGATGCTGGCAGCTGCCGAGGCGTAGCGCGCCGCCTCGATAACCTGCGATCCTCTCAGGTACGCGACTACAAACGCACCGATGAAGGTATCGCCGGCGGCGGTGGTATCCAAGGCATCAACCTTGTATGCCGCGATGAACTCAGAAGCTCCGGGATTTGCAACCAGTGCGCCCTTATCGCCGAGCGTGATGATCACATTCCTGGCCCCCCGCTCCAGGAGGCGCCTGGCTGCTTCCATCGCCTCATCGCGCCCGGACACAACAACACCACTCAGGAGGGATGCTTCACTCTCGTTTGGGATGAGAAAGGCGGCCCCTTTGAGGAGCTCATCCGGGGCGGGCCGGGCTGGCGCAGGGTTCAAGATCACAGGCACACCCTTGTCGGCCGCAATGCGTGTCGCATAGAGCACCGTCTCGATAGGTATTTCGAGCTGCATGAGCAAGGCATCGGATGCCCCGATCAGGTCGCGCGCCGAGTCTACGTCCTCCGGTGAGACCCGGTTGTTTGCACCCAGGGCTACCACGATGCTATTCTGCCCTGTGGCATCCACAGTGATCAGTGCCAGGCCCGAGCCGGCCTCAGGGTCCTTTCGCACGTGCCCCGCATCGACTCCGGCAGCCTTCAGGTTTTGAATGAGGGTCTCGCCGAAGATATCTTGGCCGACGCGGCCAACCATGTGGACCTCAGCGCCCAGACGGGCCGCACCGACCGCCTGGTTCGCCCCCTTCCCTCCGGGGACCATCTTGAAGTCCTCGCTCCTGACCGTCTCACCCGGCCGGGGAGCGTTTTGCACCTTAACCACGAGATCCATATTCATGCTACCCAGCACCGTAATCCTCGGCTTCCCGAACACAGTCGGCATGGCTGCTATTTCCCCTTTCGTCTCGCGGCCTCAATCGTATTGCGCATAAGCATTATTATGGTCATCGGCCCGACACCGCCTGGCACCGGGGTGATATAGCCGGCCACCTCGGAGGCCGAATCAAAGTCCACATCACCAACCAGACCCGTTTGGACGCGGTTGACGCCCACATCTATTACTACTGCACCGGGCTTGATGAACTCCTTATTGACAAGCTTCGGTTTACCAACGGCCACGACGAGGACATCAGCCTCACGCGCCACACCAGGCAGGTCGACCGTGCGCGAGTGGCATATCGTGACGGTCGCGTGCTCCGCGAGCAGCAGGAGTGCAACCGGCTTACCGACGATATTGCTCCGCCCGATGACCACAGCGCGCTTGCCCTTAAGCCCCACGCCAGTGTGTTTGATCAGCTCCATTATTCCCGCAGGCGTACACGGTACAAAACCCGGCTCCCCCACCATGAGGCGCCCCACGTTCATCGGATGGAAGCCGTCAACGTCCTTGTCCGGCGAGACCGCCTCGAGCACAGCTTTCTCGTCCAGGTGTCCCGGTAAGGGGAGCTGCACCAGAATTCCGTGGATCCTGGGGTTGGAGTTCAAGTCCCGGATCAACGCCAGTAACGTGTCCTGACTTGTGGATTCATCAAGCAGGTGCTCCTCTGAATAGATACCCAGCTTCTCGCACATCTTTTTCTTGTTATTGACGTAGACACGCGAGGCAGGGTCATTCCCTACAAGCACGACAGCCAGACCGGGGGTTATACCTCTTTCGTTTTTTAGCTGCACGACCTCCTCTGCAAGCCTCTCCTGGATCTCCCTTGCGACGGCTTTACCGTCGATAATCTTAGCGGACATTGTCGCGCCGAACCTCCTCACCCCGGCATCCTATATAAGAATTCTGTGTCAGAATCTTATATCAGTGATGACACGATCTCCTTGAAACGCCGACCACGCTCCTTATAATCCTTGAACATATCAAAGCTTGCGCAGGCGGGCGATAAGAGCACAACATCGCCCGGGGCCGCCGATCTCGCAGCACGAAGGACAGCCTCATCAAAATCCCCGCAACGGAAGATCGTGGGAGCCAGGATGCTTCCGGAGGCCCCATCCCTGGAACTCATCGCCCTTCTCACGGCTGCCTCTATCTGACCGGCTGTATCTCCGACCAGGACAAGCACCTTCACCCGGTCCAGAACAACCTCTGCAAATTCATCGAATGGGAGTTTCTTATCATACCCCCCTGCGATTAGAATTACAGGTTCTTTAAACGCCCGCAAACCGGCGATCGCCCTGCTGGGAGTCGTAGCTATCGAATCATCATAGAACCTCACGCCTCCAAGCTCGCCCACCAGCTCCAGGCGGTGCTCGATACCCTTGAACTCGCGCAAGACATCACGGAGCACTCCCAACTCTACATCCAGGAGCGCAGCAACGGCAGTGACTGCCAGCACGTTTTCCACATTGTGTTCCCCCGGAATACGTATATCACCTTTGAGACACGCCACCTCTTCCCTGGCGCCGAGCCTTATCCATATTTCTTCACCCCTGACAAAAACTCCTTCCTCGGGCTCCGCCCGCCTCGTAAAAAATATCCGCCGCGAACGGCAGCGCTCGCCGATATCGCGCACTACCTCATTATCCTGGTTCAATACGGCGAAATCCCCGGGCTCCTGGTGGCTTATGATGTTAGCCTTCGCGTCTATATATTCCTGCATGGAACGGTGGTAATCCATGTGATTTGGGTATATGTTCAGGATGACACCAATATGAGGGCTCACCGTCATCGCTTGAAGTTGAAAACTACTCAATTCCAGCACAGCAACGGCATCCGGGGTGATATGATCAACCTGTTCTAGCAGGGGGTTGCCTATATTCCCCCCCACGAAAACCCTCTTGCCAGAAGCCTCCAGGACCTTTCCAACCAGGGTTGTCGTGGTGGTCTTGCCGTCGCTCCCGGTAATGCCGACGATTGGTGAGGGGCATAGCTCAAAAAAGAGCTGGATTTCGCTGCTTTCCTCAACCCCCGCTGCCCGCGCGGCGGCAATTTGCGGGATGTCACGGGGGATCCCCGGCGTCAAAAACATCATATCAAACTTGTTGAGGCCTCCGAGGTAGTCCGGGCCGAGCCTGAATTCTATAGGAAGGCCTGAGAGCTTCTCCAGGGTTGCGCCCAACTCTTCCCTGGTTTTCCTGTCGCACGCCGTGACCTTCGCCCCAGCGCCGGCGAGAAATCTTATAACCGGGAGGTTGCTCACGCCAACGCCCACCACGGCAACGCTTTTACCCCTGAGCCGTTCAACAACAGTGTTATACCTGCTTACGAAATCCGGGCATCCTGTAAAATCTTTACGTCGCGCACCAGACCTCAATGTATTAGACTTTGCATCATTTGCCGACACCGACATGGTTGACCTCGATCTCCTTAAATGTCTCTCTTTGTCGAACCTGCGCTGCTGGGCGCGGTTTTCCTCGAACGAAAATGCTGGAAAGTTTTCGTGGTCACGCTAAAATATATTTATAGGGCGAACTACACTATAATACGGGTAGATCAAACAGGCCCATAAATTCCCACGAAAGGATTGACCACCATGGGTAAACAGTTGAAGAAGAAAACCCGCGTCTCTCCACGACAGCTTCGTAAAGGGATGCGGCGCGTGATCCACACATTCCATGAACGGGTAAGTGTGGGTTTCACGGATGGCGACCCCAGGCCTTCATCCTTTTGGTGGAGGAACGACCCCTATTCAATAATGCATATCCTGAAGGAGTGGACGGATGATTGGGGTAACAAACACTACCACGTCATTACTGATAAAGGCGCCTTCCACATCTACCGGCATCGCAAGATAATCTCCCTTGCAGAGAAACGCTTTGAATACCACTGGTGGCTCGAGAGCGAAATCGAACTCTATAAGCTTAAACTCCCGCAAAGGAAGCTTACGGACCGCGAGGTGCCCTGGTACTGGAAATCAGGCATCTATCCCCGCGAAGCTAGTGCCGATGGCACCCACAGCTGAACACCGCTTTACGTTAAAGTCCATCTTCCTTCATACCTAATTTATCATGACCGTTCATGTCCAATACTTTGTGTCTAATATTTTGCTTTGTGTCTAATATTTTGCCCGATTTGTAGAAGCTTTGCAACCGCAAAACCAGCGTCCCTTATGAGATTGCGCCCATTGGCCATGGCCTCGTCCAGGCCAATGGGCCCATTTACCATGCTGAGGACTGCGTCGATTCCGTGATCGTAAACCGCTTCAAAGCCCTCCCCAAGGCCGCCTGCAATGGCGATCACGGGAACCCCGTGGCGCCTGGCAACTGCAGCGACCCCAACAGGCGTCTTGCCATAAACGCTCTGAAAATCCATCCGACCCTCGCCCGTTATGACCACATCCGCTCGTTTCACGTGTTCCTCCAGGCCCACGGCATCGATGACGATATTCACGCCGGGCTTCAGCGCGGCGCCAAGAAAGGCAACCAGTCCCGCTCCCAGCCCGCCCGCAGCGCCAGCCCCCGGAAGGTCCGCGACCTGCTTCCCCAGGTCGCGCTCAATCACCTCAGCATAATGGGCGAGGGCCTTATCAAGCTCCTCCACCATCTCGGGGGTTGCGCCCTTCTGGGGGCCATAAACGGCGGAAGCGCCCCTCGGCCCCACCAGCGGGTTATCGACGTCACACGCGACGACTACCTCCACCCCCCCATCCCGCACGCGCCGCTCCATCTCCGAGATATCGATGCGCTCAAGCCGCGCAAGCTCGCGCCCGCCAAAACCGATGGGGAGCCCCTCTGCATCGATGAGCCGCGCTCCAAGCGCCTGCGCCATCCCGGCTCCCCCGTCATTTGTAGCGCTTCCCCCGATGCCTATGATTATCTTCTTGCAACCGCGATCCAGGGCAGCCCGGATCAGCTCACCCGTCCCATAGGTCGTGGTGATCAAAGGGTTACGCTTATCCGGGGGAACAAGGGGGAGCCCCGACGCTGCAGCCATCTCAATCACGGCTGTCTCCCCGTCGCCCATCAGCCCCCAAAATGCCCGCGTGCGCTCGCCCAAAGGCCCCGTGACATCCGTCCAGATGAGTTCGCCCCCTGTCGCATCCACGAGCGACTGGACCGTCCCCTCACCCCCGTCCGCCATCGGCACCTTAATCACCATAGCATCCGGCACCGCCTTCTTTATTCCTTCCTCGATAGCCAGGCAGGCCTCGAAGGCCGACAGGCTGCCTTTAAACGAATCAGGTGCGACAACTATTACCATCGACAAGCCCCCCGGGTACCCGAATATCTTGAGTGTTTGCAGGATTGTCTAAGTTGCAGGATCGTCTAAGTTAAAGTACTTGGGATTGATTAAGTGCTTGGGATTATAAATTCGCCTACCAGGCGGGAGAATCCTCTCACCCAAAAGGTTGATTTTCCCCACACTATGATTATCCTCACTCATACAGATTACCCTCATACGCTATAATTCACCGCGACTCTCCACACACTGCAGACAGAGCGTTCCCCGCTCAGCAACCTCAGATCGATATTCATTCCCTCCTCCGTGCCAGCAAGGGCGACCAGCCGCCCCCACGTCTGAGGGACTTTATACCCTGATCCAGGGTGGACCGCTTGCCGGCTGCGTCGATCGCCACATCCACTCCTGTGCCACCTGTTTAAGTTAGTACGTAAAAATACCCAGACCTCTCGCAGGTAACAGCTACCAGTGCCGCACAGTGGCCGGGGTGTCTCGCATCTCTCTTCCTTCCCTCGCTTCGCTTAAACTGGATTAACACGGGAGGCACGCATTCTCCTCGCGGTCAGAAGGAATCTGCATTAGAGGGAATCTGCTATGCCGTGCCGTGCTATGCTATGCTCTTGTTAAACTGGCGCGTTGCGATTAAAACCATAACAAGGGAAAATACTCCAACGAATACGATCCCCTGGATAATCTTATCCCACAGCCAGCCCTGGATTACCAGCGCCCTCAAGGGCTCAACGGAGTATGAAACCGGGTTCCATCTCGAGAGGCTTGCGAGCCACGCCGGCATGGCTCGCGTTGGAAACATTGCATTGCTCGTGAACATCAAAGGCATTGTGAGGAAATTGATTATCGCAAACAACGTCTCGTGAGTCTTGATTACCGAGGCGAGGGCAAGAGATATCCCCGCCATGGCGAAACTGAACAATGCTACCATAAGCAATATCATTAAAAAGCCTGAGATCCCCGTCGCCAAGCGGACACCAAGCAAGAGGGCGATTATTACGATAACCGTCACCTGGAAGATTGCCTGGACCGATGTGGCGATCATCTTCCCAACCGGTATGGCTGACCGGGAGATGGGGGCGGCCAGCATTTTATTAAGGTAGCCTGTCCGCCTGTCCCAGATAACTGAAACCCCGCCGTATACGCCACCGAAGAGCGCGGTCATTATCATAATGCCCGGGGTCATGAAGTCGATGTACCTGTTGACTCCGAGCAGGCTTGCAGAGTAGGGGTTATTTGTCAGACCTGACATCATGTTTCCCATGAGGACCAGCCAGATCGCCGGCTGGACGACCATCATGATGATACGAGCCGGCTGTCCGGTGAAGTGCTTTAACTCGCGCCAGGCCACGAAATAGATATCTTGCAAGAAACTCTTCATCTTCATCTCCGCACCCTCCTCATTATCATCCTCGCCCGCATTGCGTCCTCCCTCGACCCGCTTTCTTGACGGAGTTCCTTGCCGGTGAAAAAGAGATAAACATCATCAAGCGTGGGCTTTTTCAAGGCAATGGAGGATATGCTGGCTCCTTCCCGGCCTATGGCATGAAATATAGCCGGGATCGCCGTCTCGCCGTCGTTGACCACTACTACGTAAGAATCATTAGAATTCTCCTGTTTCTTAACACTACGTACGAATGGCAATGCTTCAGTCGCCCGGACCGCCGCCTGCACCCTCTCAGGAGTAACTGAGTCTATCTTCAAAGTAACTATGTCCCCGCCGATCTGGCTCTTAAGAGTGGATGGTGAATCGATGGCCTTTATCACACCGCGGTCGATAATAGCTATACGGTCACATAGCGAGTCGGCCTCGTCCATATAGTGGGTGGTTAAGAATATCGTCATGCCGTATTCAGCACGGAGGTTCTCTATATACCTCCAGATTTCTCGGCGAGTCTGAATGTCCAGGCCTAGGGTGGGCTCATCTAGGAATAGAATCCGCGGGCGGTGGATCAAACCTTCGGCAATGTCCAACCTTTTCCGCATGCCGCCCGAATAGGTTTCAACCCTATTATCCGCCCTGTCATGCAAATTGACAAGCTTCAAAACCTCATCAATTCGCTTCTCAATTTCGGGTTTGGGTAAATGGTAAAACCTCCCCTGAAGATAAAGATTCTCCCGGGCTGTCAGGGCGTCATCCACTGCAAGGTCCTGCGAAACGTAACCAAGGGAGAGCCTGACGGCATTGGCTTCTCTCACTATATCATACCCGTGGACTGTAGCCCGGCCTGAAGTTGGCTTGATCAGCGTTGTTAGCATCATAATTGTGGTCGATTTGCCAGCGCCGTTTGGGCCCAGGAACCCGAAGATCTCCCCCTGCCTGACGTGAAACGAAATACCGTTGACCGCAGTTATTCCTCCCGGGTAAACCTTGGTAAGATCTTCAACAACGATGATAGGTTGGCCGTTTCCCATATTGAATTCTATTCCCCTTTATTTTGAATTTCGATTCCGACTTCTTTACGAAACGAATTTCTTGAGATCATTGAAGCGAGCCACAGCTTCGGATATAAACTCCATCATAATATATGCTCGATCCATATATGCTCGGATTCTATATACACTCGATCCACTCGGGTTCTATATACGTATAAATCATATCGGCCTACCTTGTCAAGATATCCCTGAAAGATGCCATTTCATATAGCCACTGAGGTTTTGACATAAGGTGCCGTAGGATGCCAGCTTCGGAATCTAGTGTGGCAATATACTTGGCATGATTGCGTGGATGGTGCCAAGAGAGTAGGCGGGTTCGCCCGCAGGCTGGGCAAAGTGGCAACAGAGTTGGCAGGATGAGTGCACAACTGACCAGAATCCTGGCATCCTTGCGCGCAACCCGCCAAGAAAGTAGGCAGGCACACCTGTGACCGGGGCCATGCTGCCAAGGATGTTGGCAGCATGGCCGCAACAAACCACCAACTATCAGGCAACTGGCATCCTTTGGTACTTTATGTCAAAACCTCAGTGAGAGATCGGGGGCATGTAAGGATTGTGGTCTACAGGCTGCTTACATCCATCCGATTATAGCCCTATGGCTAGCCATAGTCCTATGACCTTCTGATGGGGACGTTCCTGCAAGCCAACCAGCCAGCCTGCCTGCCTCTCAGCCTTCCTGCCCGGATCGCAGCCTCAGGGCGGTAAGACTCTTGCCACTCCATGCGCCTAGGTGTAGGTTCCCTAATTTATGCCAGTCTACCAGCACGTCCCATGGGTTGCCGGTGCTTGCGTTCCGGGGACGGCGCGCTTGCGGCGCGCCTCCGTTGAAATTTGGCGCGAGGGCCCTGCCAAATTTCAAAAGGCCCCGTCACGCAAGCACCGGCAACCCCTGGAAAAACGTCAGTAATC
>DUMQ01000116.1 GCA_012839815.1 Bacillota bacterium
GGGGGGGGGGGGGGTAACATCTCTCAATAGCCCCTTTTCAACAGTTCCGCACATCCATAGACTGTACACCCATCCTAAGGCGCATAGCAAATGGTCATACCCAAAGCCTGACTTCCATCATGAATACTACAGGCGTGCCGGGTATGACCATTTTCTTCCTGTACCCAATAAGGTCCCCAGGCGAGGCCCACCCTAGGAGCACTGGCTCATTCTTGAAGCATCATCGGGCAATAATTATATAAAGAGGGGAGAATTGTTCGTGATAAGACTTAATGGAATTAGAAGCAAGCTTATCCTAGGGTTTCTTGTGGTACTAATCATAATGGGCATTTCAAGCGGGATCCTGTACATTCAACTCTCCCGACAGAATAGAGAACTTGATCGCCTCATGGGCAGGAGCCTCCACTACCTACTGCTCGCTCACACCATAAAATTTCAGGACCTTACGCTGGCCGACGCAGTTCGCGGCGTTTTGATCGACCCTGAAGATCAAAACGAACGCGCCCGGTATAATAGCGTAGGTGAGGAACTCGATAAGAACCTGAAAGATGCCGAAGCCATGGCCACGACCCAGGCTGACCGCGATAGCTTCAAACGCTTGGGAGAACTCAATCAGCAGCTTGTCGCCCTCGAGGCCACTATGATGAAAGAAGCCGGGACAAATCGCCAAGGCGCCGTGGACACCTATAAGGGTCAATATACTGCCCTACGTAACCAATTTGCAAAGGAACTCGAGGCTTTTGTTGAGCGTCAAAACGCGAACATGACAGGCCATGCTCAAGCGGTGCTTTCCGCAGCAAGGCGGTCAGAAGCCATAGCCCTTATTATAATAGCCATAGCTATCCTAATTGCACTTCTAATTGGCCTGCAGATCTCCACTGGCCTAGCGCGACCCATCGTCCGGCTCATGCAGGCCGCAGAACTCATAGCCAAAGGGGATCTCACCGTAAATATCAAATCCGGTTCTACAGACGAAATCGGTAGACTAAGCAGTGCCTTTGCTGAGATGGTATCCAGCCTTCGTCACCTCATTAAGCAGGTAACCGATTCATCAGCGCAGGTGGCCTCCACGAGCGAGCAGCTATCCGTTAGTGCCGAGGAATCTGCAAAGGCCGTCCAACAGATCTCGGAGACAGTGCAGCAGGTGGCATCAGGTGCCCAGGAGCAGAGCCAGAGTGCGGCGAGCAGCGCGTCCTCTGTTGAACAACTCACCCAGGCCATAACCCAGGTGGCTAAAGGCGCTGAAACTCAAATGAATAGCATCCAAGCGGCATCCAATATCATGAGGGAAACAGATGAGTCCTTAAATGAAGTCTTGGGTATGCTCGAAAAAGTGGGGGCGGCATCAAGCAAAAATGCCGAGTCAGCCGCTAAAGGCAGCGATTCCGTCAAGAATGTGATAGCAAGCATGGAGAGGATAAGGGGCACCACAAACGACGTTGCAGAGAGGATAAGAGAGCTTGACGGTCATTCCCGTGAGATCGGCAGGATCCTTGAGGTCATAGATGGCATAGCGGAGCAGACGAATCTTCTTGCACTTAACGCTGCAATAGAGGCCGCGAGGGCAGGAGAACACGGCAGGGGCTTTGCTGTGGTTGCGGATGAGGTGCGGAAACTCGCCGAACGCTCCTCCAAGGAAACCAAGGCTATTGCGGATCTCATAGAAAGAGTAAAACAGGCCACACAAAAGGCTGTGGAAGCAATAGACGCCGGGACCAAGGAAGTTGAGACAGGGAGCGCTGTGGCCCATGAGGCGGGTATTGCATTAGATGAGATATATGAGGGCGCAAGTGGAGCTGAAAAACTCGTCGGTGACCTTGTCTCCTCCGCCAATTCACTGAAAGAAGCAGCCCTCAATGTAGGTAAGGCTATAAATGAGATAGTGAGCATAGCTGAAGAGAATACAGCGGCCACCGAAGAAATGTCTGCGAGCGCGGAGGAGGTCAAGAAGTCAATAGATAGCGTCGCGGCGGTATCCGAAGAAAGCGCCGCTGCGGCGGAAGAGGTCTCGGCCTCCACAGAAGAAGTAAATGCCTCCATTCAAGAGATGTCTGCCTCTGCGGAGTCCCTCGCGGAAATGGCGCAGAAGCTCCAGGAGCTGGTTGCAAGGTTTAAGGTTTGATAACCTTTGGGAACTCCAGGTATACTTTCCCGCCCTACCCCGCATGGTGCCTGGAGTCCCCTTTTTTAGTTAAACCTGGTCTCCAATTATCGGCAACATAGACTAACAGGTTCGGGAGGGACGCAGCAGTGCTGGAGAATCTCCTTTCAGAGCTAGCGGGCATGCAGTATAGTAAAGGGTTGCTGGAACAAGCTTTCCTTTTGACTCTCACCGCACTTATGGACCTTCGTGACAGCCATACTGCCACGCACTCCAAGAATGTTGCCGATTACAGCAAGATAATTGCCAGGGAGATGGGGCTATCCATTGATGATCAAAAGGCTATTTATCTCGCAGGGCTCCTTCATGACGTAGGAAAGATCGGGGTCCCCAGGTCATCCCTATCTAAACCCGGCAAACTCACCGATGAAGAACTGAGGGAGGTACATAAAC
>DUMQ01000117.1 GCA_012839815.1 Bacillota bacterium
ACATCTCTCAGCATCATGTATAATTGAAGGAGAATCCCAATTTCTCGTAGTCCTCGCGGAGCTTCAGGAAGGCGTCCCTCAGGTAGATTATGTCCGCGCCGTTGGAGATGAAAAGATACCCCATGTCCAGGAGCTTCCTGGTCCATTCCGGCGACACCCCCGGCGCGCCTGCGAACTTCCCATACTTCCTTGCTACCTCCCCCACCTTCTTGAGGACGTCCCATATCTCGGGACGGTCTATGTCCCCGGGGAACCCCAGACCCTGGCTCATATCGGCGATCCCGACAAAGAGGATGTCCAGGCCCGGTATCTGGGCTACATCCTCCAGGTACGGCAAGATCTCGGGATCTTCAATCTGAAAAGCCAGGAAGGTCTCCTCATTCGAGAACTTGAGGTAGTCCTTGAAATTCATGAGCCCCCAGTCAGCATCCGCGTTGACTCCATCTATCCCCCTCCGACCAATGGGGAAGAACCTCGTGGCACGAACCCAGGCCTTCGCCTCTTCCACCGAGAGCACATGGGGCACCATGATCCCCTTGACACCCATCTCCATAGGCCTGATGGCGGATGAATAGCCCGCCTTGCCTATACGAACCAGCGTATCCATTCCCGTGATCCGGGCAGCCCTTACCATATTGGCAAGTGTCTCATCATTGGTCCAGAGATGCTCCTGGCAGATCCAGAGACAATCGAATCCGATCAGGCCAACCATCTCGACGATGGCGGGCTCGTTGAAATTCGTCTTGGTGCAGAGCACCGGCTTCCCTTCCCTCAATTTCGCTAAAACCCTGCTCTTCTGCATTTGCGTCTATGCTCCTCTCGCTCCTACGTCAGGGCCCGGACCCGGCTTTAAGGCTGAGACGCGGCCATAGGGCGGAACAGTAGGCGCCCGCCCGCCTCAGGATCGAGCCGCACCCCCAGGCGCGTCCCAAACTGCGAATCGTCCCTCGCAGGATAATCGCCCCGGAAATGGCCGCCCCTGCTTTCCTTGCGCAATAGCGCTGCGCTTAAAATGACCTTGTCGACCAGCAGGGCGTTCGATAGATCAATCGGGACCGGCCCCTCGGAGACGAGGCCATACTCACGCTCCAGCTCCTCGATCACACCCAGCCCGCGACGCAGGCCCTCTTCATCTCGAATCACGTTTGCGCTCAGCGACATCATCTGCCTCAGTTCCTCGAGAAGACTGGCAGCGCGGCCCTCGCCACCGGCCCGGCCTGCACTCACAGTCTGAGTCGCGCGTGCAGCGCCGGCCCCGCGGTTGGCTCCCGCACGTTGCGCGGCAAACAAGCCCGCCCGCGCCCCGAAAACCATTGTGGATGCCATCATGTTCCCGCCGAGGCGGTCAGCCCCGTGAGGCCCGGCAGCCACTTCCCCGCAGGCGAAAAGCCCCGGGACCGTCGTCTGACATTGCTCATCTATCACCACCCCGCCGTTGAAGGCCTGGACGAACGGGGCTATCTCAACCCGGTCCTTATAGAGATCAGCACCCAACCTCTTCATCCACCGCAGCCATCCCGCAAGGGGGCCGGATTCCAGCTCACTCCTGGAAAGGTGGCTGAAATCGACGATTACTCCACCGCGCTCGGTGCCGCGGCCGGCAAGGATCTCCGAGAAGATCGCCCTGTCGATGGCCGACGATGGGTCGGTCACGGTATATGGCGCGTGGGTCTTGCGAAGATCACAGTATTCCAGGTAGGTCTCCCGCGGGAAATAGCGCTCTATGAACTCCTCTCCCCTGCCGTTGAGAAGCCTGGGACGGTATTCGAAGAACTGCTCCGTGAAGAGGGCGGACCAGACAGGGGCGACCATCCCGAAGGATATCTGGATGAATTCCATATTAGTAAGGGTAGCTCCAGCCCGCAGGGCGAGCGCATACCCGTCGCCAGCCACATCCTGGGTCGTGAGGTTATACTTGAATAGACCCCCTCCACCCCCTGTGGCCAGTATGACGGCCGGGGCGTAGATCGTTATGGACCGGCCAGCCGGTTGACCGGGCCCGCCGCCGTCCGGAACCCGGCCTGAATCCCCGCTTACGATCCCCCGGACCCCGATACACTCCCCGTTTTCAACGATGAGGGAGGTGGCGCGGCAACCCTCGATCACCCTGATGCCCCGGCGCTGGACCTCCTCGCTCAGGACCTTCTTGATATTTGACATATCGTATGCCACGACCGAACGCGGCTTCCGGTTGAAGCAGTGGCAACCCTCTACCGGCCTGAGCAGGATGCCCATCTTTTCCAGTTCCTCCAGCCGGCCCGGGGCCTCCGTCGCCAGGATACGCGCAAGCCTTGGGTCACACATGCCCTGCGCTGCCGCGATGATATCCTCATAATGCACCTCAGGCGAATCGCTCGGGTCCGCGCGCCCCGTCGCGGCCGAAACCCCCCACCCGGGTGTCAGGGGATAGAACGTCGATCCCGTCTGGGCCAGCCGGCCCTTAACCAGCATCATAACCCTGGCCCCGCCATCGCTCGCCGCAATCGCCGCCATGATGCCCGCAGCGCCGCCGCCGATAACAACAACGCCGGTCTCATATACATCCTCATATACTTTCTCATACGCCTCCATGCCCGTAACACCCCCGTCTACGCAAAAGATCAAAGCAGAGATCAACCTTTGACGGCGCCCTCTATCAGGCCTTGCAGGATCCACTTCTGGAACAACAGCGCCACGACGATCACCGGGATCGTGGCAACCACCGCCGCAGCCATCAGTTGGGCAAAGGCTACCTTGTATACCCCGACAAACAGGCTTATCCATACCGGGTAGGTGACTGACTGGGTCTCCGTCAGGACGAGACCGATCAGGAATTCATTCCATGAGCTTATGAATGCGAATATTCCCGTGGCGGCCAGCCCCGGCAGGGAGAGCGGCAGGATTATCTTATAGAGGGCCTGCAGCCGTGTGCACCCGTCGACCATGGCTGCCTCCTCCAGGCTCGCGGGAATGGTGTCGAAGAACCCCTTCATGACCCATACTGAATAGGGCATTATATAGGCCACATATGTCAGGATCAGGATCAATTTCGTATCATACAGCCCGGATTTAATGGTGAAGAGGTAATATGGGATCAGGATCCCCATTGTGGGCACCATGGAGCTGAAGAGCATGGTAAAGAGTATCGTATTCTTGCCCTTGACGCGCAGGCGCGACAGCGCGTAAGCCGCCAAGACGGCCAGCACGACGACGATCGCCGTGGTGGGCAGGGCCACGGCCAGGCTGTTGACAAAAGATTGATACCCGCCCTGCGCCTCGGTAAAGATGGAGATGTAGTTATGGAAGGTTGGGTGTTGCGGCAAGATGTGAAAGTTAGGGTAGTTATTCGAATATATCTCTCGCTCGCGCATGAGCGATGTCACAAACATCCAGAAGAAGGGGATCAAGAGGAGCCCCATGGATATGATAACGGCAATATAGGTCAAGGTCTGCAAGATAGCTTTCCTGCGAATTCTAATACTCAATCTGCTCCACCTCCGTCCGGCCGGGCTGTCCTATCCAGGCGGTCCTATTCATCCAAGCGGTCCTATTCATATGAAACGCCCCTGTAGAGGAACTTGAAGTATGCAAGGTTCATCAAGAGAATAACGATCGATATCACAAAGGCCAGCGCGGCTCCATACCCGAACCTCAAGAGCTTGAACGATTGTGCATAGGCCATGTAGTTGGCCACCATGGTCGCATCAGCCGGGCCACCCTCGGTCAGGACGTAAATCATATCAAAGGCCTTGAGGGTGTTTACCGATAGCACCACCTTGATTATGACCATCGACGGCCGCAAGAGGGGCAGCGTGATGCGCCAGAAGCGCTGGAAGACGCCGGCTCCGTCGATATACGCCGCCTCGTAGAGCCCGGCGGGGATGCTCTGTAAAGCCGCCAGGAAAAGCAGCGTGATGAAAGGTAACGTCTTGTAGACCATAGTCACTATCACAGCGATCATCGCGGGGCCAGGCTTCATGAGCCAGTTTTCGAAATGGTCGAGCACCCCCACAGAGATCAGCAGGTTATTTATGAGGCCGAGGCGCGGGTTGAACATCCACTTCCACATGAGGCCGTTGGCGATCGGCGCGACAGCCCAGGGAATGAGCAGCAGAGCCCTGCACAGCCCGCGACCCTTAAAATTCTGGTTTAAGAGCAGGGCCAGCAACAAGGATAAGGCCAGGGTTATCACCGTGACCCCTACGGAGAAAACGAGCGTCGCCTTGAAGCTCTTAATTATACGTGGATCAAAGAAAAGGTCGATGTAGTTTTGTAGCCCCGCGAAGCTGAACTTGCCCGTACCGAAATCGATGTTGTTTAGGCTCATCCAAAATGCGTAAATCATCGGGTAAAAGAGCAAACCAACTATTGCGAGCATGGCAGGGGTGATGAGGATGGACCCGAATGCTTGCTCGCTCAATGGTTTTCTTGTTAACGTCCGTGCCGGTGGCTGTCTCAATTCGCGTGCCGGCCGTCTTGATTCCCGTGCCAAGGTTTGTGCCTCCCTTCCCTACGAACCGATATCCCCGGCCCGGGGCATCCGCGGACCTCCGGGGACATTCGTGAACCACCTGATATCCCGGAGATAATGAGGTCGGGTGCCGGAGCGCCCGCTCCGGCACCGGCCTCATCCCCACGCCCCGGCACCTACTTGCCGCTGCGGACGCGGATCACTTCGGCCTCCATCTCCTTCAGAGCCTGCTCCGCCGTCTTCTCCCCGAGCACATACGCCTGGAGACTTGGCGTTGTTGCCTCCTGCTCAGCGTTGTAGTACTTATCAGCCCAGCGCTCGTGGGGGTACTTGGCCTGTTCAAAGGCTACGGGGATGAATGGGAATTGCTTTACAAGGTCAGCATCGTTGATCATGCTCTTTCTTACTGCCACGAAACCATAGTCGGTCATCGAGAACTTCTGGATCTCGGGTGAGACCAGGAACTTCGCAAAGCCCACAGCCGCCTCCAGGTTGGGGGTCCCCTTGCGTATCACAAGACCCATCGAGCCGGGGAGCGAGGCGCTTCGCTTTGCACCGGGCAGAGCGCCTTTCGTCCCAAGGTCTCCCGGGAATATGGTCAGGCCCGTCTTCTTTAGCATCTCGGGGAACTCCTGCCTCATGAACGATTCAACAGCGCCGATGCCCTCATAAGTCATCGCCAGCTTGCCTGCGGCGAACGCCTTGCGGATATCCGGGCCCAAGGTGTTGATAGCAGACGGGTCGGCCCACGGGGCAGCGTAGAACTGCTTTATCCAATAAAGGGCGCGCTTCCCGTATTCGTTGTTGAAGGCGGGAACCAGCTTGCCATCCTTCTCCTTCAGGAATGCCCCACCCACGTTTTGGATCATTTGTATGAAGGAGCTGAAGAGCCCGAGCACGGCCCCTTCACGGGCGAATCCGTAGATGTCAGGCAGCCCGTCGCCGTTCTTGTCAATCGTCAATTTCGCAGCTGCTGCCGCCATCTCGTCGAGATTCACGGGGGGCTTGAGCCCGGCGCGGCTGAAAAGCTCCTTGTTGTAATAGAGGCCGTAAATGGAGAGGAAGAGCGGCGTGCCGTACCACCGGCCGTTCTTTACAGTCGCTATCGCCGCAGCATCGGATATGTCATCTCTCAAAGCTTTTGGTAGCTTATTGGTGATGTCTTCGAGGTAGGGCTCAAATTCGGTGGTCCAGCCCTGGAAGGTCCACATCATGTCCCAGTCTGCAACCTTGTTGAACAAGCCCATTGCGACCTTGTCATGGTACATGGATGCGGGCACGGATACGAATTTGACATTCAAGCCCGTCTTCTTGGCATACATGTCGAGGATCTTGTTCATGGTCTGGCCTGGGGAGTGATACGTTATAATGGTGAGGTCAGGCTTACCCGCCGCGAGTGTTGCAGCGGCTCCAAAAACACCGATCACAAGGGAGAATAGTAGTAACGTCAAGACAGCGCGCTTTACCATTGTTCGCTTCTCCTTTCCAAAAGTTTCTAAAAGGCGACCTGATTCATTGTCTTGGACCATTGTCTCAGACGACCGATCATCTTTTCAGGCATCCTCACAGGCGACCAACCTCTTGCCTCGAACAATTAACCCTATCTCCCGGCAATCACCCCCCTGATCCTCCCTGATGTGGACGATGATTTGAATACTGCCCTGGCTGCATGATTTCCAGGGACATTAGGTTCTCGTCCGGTATTTCTCATTATCCGGAATGGGCTTCCAATATACTAAAAATTCGCCGTGCCTAACGAGATTCCTGCTGCATGCAAAGATATTGTTAATATTGTTAACATAGTTCTCTCTGGTCGGGTCCCGGGCCTGGCCAGAGCGGGCCCCTAGCCCCACCCCTCTTCTAGTTCTAGCCCGATGCGACGCAATCAATCCGCATCATCGACCGCTCCTGAGCCTGAGCCGGTGCCGGAGCCGGTGCTGGTGCTGGTGGTCCTTGCAGCCGCCTGGTACCATTGCAGGTGTTTTCTCAAGACCTCTGCAGCCCTGTCAGGATTTCTCTCTCTTATGGCCTTGAGTATCTCCCTGTGCTCCCTCACGACTCTGGCACGATCAGTGTTCGACGCGCCGGAGCGGGTCATCTCAAAAAACTTTGCTATCACATCAGCAAAAGCGGCGAGGGCTTTATTCTTGGATGCCTTGATGAGGATACGGTGAAATTCAGCATCAGCCCTGACATGAGATCCCCAATCGTCGCCCGCATTTTCCATAACCTCTATGGCCCTGTCCATCTCCTCGAGATCCTCCGCAGTCGCCCTCTCCGCCACGAGCGGGAGGATACCCGTCTCGACGAGACACCTGGCCTCAAATAGATCCAGGACGGTTGGCTCGCCAAACTGTAAGCCGAACGTCAGATAATCGATAAGCGCGCCGGAGTCCAAGTTTTTCAGGATAATGCCTTCCTTTTGTTTAGTCTCGATTATGCCGAGCGATTGAAGCGACTTGACCGCCTCCCTTATGGAGGTCCTGCTCACGCCGAATTGTTCACACAGTTCCTTTTCGGTAGGGAGCTTATCGCCAGGCCCGAGATTATTTCTTATTATATAGTCCTTTATCTCCTGAGCGACAAGCTCATATATCGGTTGCTTGTTTATAATATTCAAGGCCTCTCCCCTCTACCTCCTTAACCGGGATCCTGCTTAAGCGGTATCCTATACCTATGCCCTCACATTTTATCCAGTTAACGCCTATATAGCCCTTGTTGGCACCCGCGGAATGCCCTGGAGTGCCTGGATGGTCACTATTTCTGGAGGGGTCTTATATTTGTCGTTTAAGATTATTATCATAATATCATACAAATGGATAAAAAGCAAGATCCTGGCTTGAAAACGGGCCGCCATAATATACCTCGGGACCTCAAGAGGGAATGATCTCGAATCCTGCCGTGTGGTAAGACTCTTGCCACTCCATGCGCCTAAGTGTTGGTTCCCTAATTTATGCCAGTCTACCAGCACGCCCCATGGGTTGCCGGTGTTGCGTTCCGGGGACGGCGCGCTTGCGGCGCGCCTCCGTTGAAATTTGGCGTGAGGGCCTTGCCAAATTTCAAAAGGCCCCGTCACCCAAGCACCGGCAACCCCTGGAAAAACGTCAGTAATCTTCGAACTTACACTTAGCCGCGTCCGCCTGGCGGAGAGATGCGAGACACCCCGGCCACTGTGCGGCACTGGTAGCTGTCACCTGCGAGAGGTTTGGATGTTTTTGCGCAGTAACTTAGCTGGCAAGTATCTTTCCACTTCGCACGCCGGGATGGTAACATATTTGCCAGCTGAGCGTCAGGCTGGAAAGTATCTTTCCACTTCCTATGCCGGGGTGGTAAGTATTCTTCCACTTTACACGCTGAAGTGGTAAGCTAATTACCACCCATTCGTCGAACTGGCAAGTATCTTACCACTCTGTGCGCC
>DUMQ01000118.1 GCA_012839815.1 Bacillota bacterium
GAGGGCCTTGCCAAATTTCAAAAGGCCCCGTCACGCAAGCACCGGCAACCCATGGAAAAACGTCAGTAATCTTCAAACTTACACTTAGCCGCGTCCGCCTGGCGGAGAGATGCGAGACACCCCGGCCACTGTGCCGCACTGGTAGCTGTCATCTGCGAAAGGTCCGGGTATTTTTGCGCACTAACTTATGTGCATGGAGTGGCAAGAGTCTTACCACCCTGAGGCTCCGATCCGGGCAGGAAGGCTGAGAGGCAGGTAGGCTAGCTGGCTGGCAGGAACGTCCCCATCAGAAGGTCATAGACTATGGCTAGCCATAGGGCTATAGATGGATGTAAGTAGCCTGTAGACCACAATTCTTACATGCCGAGAAGTTTTAAGGCGTTGACATCCCTTGTGGCCTGTGGTATCTTATGCTAAGTTAGTGCCGAGCAACTAACTTACCATGTAACGAAATCATACTCACGTTCTGGAGAGTCATAGTTGAGGGCGGGTGAGAAGAGGGGCGCCGCCCGGGGTAAGTCTAAAAAGGAGGTCTTTTAAGTTATGCGACAACATGATGGACAACACGACGCCGTTTACTCTGACATTCATTCTGCTCGCTCCATAATACTGGCGGGGCTTTTCGGAGCTCTGACCGCCGTGGGGGCTGTTGTAACGATTCCGTTGCCATGGACGCCCGTGCCGTTTAGCCTGCAGGTCCTGTTTGTCCTCCTTTCGGGCATCGTGCTCGGTGGAAAGCTCGGCGCGATGAGCCAGGCTATTTACATAATCCTGGGAGTTATCGGATTGCCGGTCTTCTCCGGAGGTCATGCGGGTCCGGGCGTGCTCGTCGGCCCTACCGGCGGATATCTCCTGGGCTTCGTGGTCGCCCCGCTTGTGGTCTCCATGGTGGCTGGCCGGGGCCGACGCGAGGGGACGTGGAGCGGCCTCAAGGACTTCGCCGGGACCTTGCTCGGCGTGGTGGTGATTTATATATTTGGCGCCAGCCAGCTCGCGCTCGTTGCAAACCTCACCCCGTCAAGGGCGATCTCCCTTGGCGTGCTGCCATTCATCGCAGGCGATGTCGTAAAGGCATTCCTTGCAACATGGCTGGCTCGCCATTTGAGGCGGCGCGGCCTTGTTTTGTAAGCTGTAATTCAACAGGTTGTGATTCAACACGTTATTGCATCACAGCTGAGGCGCCCCTCTCGAGCCGGGGCGGGGGCCCCTTCATAGATTTGGGAATGGTGGGCCCCCTTCAATCTGACTCTCTTCATTACCCGTGCCCCCCGTAGCCGCGCCTCCCGTGGGCCCTGTTCCTTCTGCGCCGGTCATCGGGACCTCGGCTTGCATCGCGAGGCGTAGACGCCTCTCAACATCGCGCCAGTTGACCACGTGCCACCAGGCATTTATATATTCCCCGCGTTTATTCTGATAGTCGATATAATAGGCATGTTCCCACACATCCAGAACGAGAACGGGGATGACACCCCACTGCGTGAGGTTCTCGTGCCTTTCGGCGGCCAGGACCTCCAGCCTGCCCCACTGGGGTTGCCACACCAGGAGCGCCCACCCGGAGCCTTCAACGTCCTGTGCGGCCCTGGCGAATTGCTGGTGGAATGCCTGGTAGCTGCCAAAGTAGAAGTTAATTTGCTCCTGGACGACACGACCTGGCATACCCCCGCCCGCCGGGCTCATGTTTGTCCAGTATATACTGTGCAGGATATGGCCTGAACCATTGAATGCCAGTTCCCTCTCCCAGTACCTGACCAGGGAGAAGTCACCGGACCGGCGTGCCTCGACCAGGGCGAGCTCAGCCTTGTTGAGCCCCTCTACGTACGCCAGGTGATGGCGGTCATGGTGTATGCGAAGTGTCGCGGCGCTGATGTAGGGCTCGAGGGCATCGTACGGGTATGGAAGAGGCGGTAATTGGTGGCCCCCGGGCGGCACGACAGGCGGAGGCGGTGCCTGCATGGAGGCTGTTAGAGACTGCGAAATCACGCTTTTCTCCGAAATGCTTCCACCCGGAATATGATTGATATGATTGCTGCCGGTATTGTGATTGTCGCTGGTATTGGGGTTCATGAGCAACACTTCCCTTCGGATTTGATCGCCTCTTTGTTGCTTGCGTCCCAGGCCCCGGAGAACTGCAGACCCGGGCCGCTCTGTCAGTATGGCAGTAAAGCAAGAGAGGTTGGATGCGTAATTAGTGTATTCATAGTTTTCGGACCCGGTACCTTTTTGCCCGGCACAGGCGGGGATCTTGCCAGACCTTCACTCGTCCTTGGGTCTGGTCATTTGATCCTATCCTTTTGGTATACTTTGGGTATAGATTGTAAGGTTGGATGGGATCGCGGTTAAAATATAGTTGGCGGGTGATTGATATGGCCCTTGAGGCCGTGAAACAGGTGAGGACTTTTTCGCCGATGCACCGTCAATGCCGATGCACCGTAAATATATTGAGGCGATACTCGGTGAGATCCTGCATCACTATGGAAACAACCTCTCCGGTCTGGCAATATTCAGCTCGTATGCGCGCGGGCAGAATCGTAAGAATTCTGATCTGACCTCTCGATCATCCTGCAGGAGGCGCCACGTCGCCGGGAACGCCTGATAGAATTCATCGAAAAGATCGAGTTGAAGTATGACTATGACGGGATTGTGACATTTTTCACTTGAATTTCCCCGCCTCATATGCTAACCTAGAGGCTGGGAGATAAAAATCCGGTGATAGTATACGTGCTAACAAACTGGCATAGAGTAATGAACCTAAACATCCAGGGTCTCCAGACTTGGAATAGAAAGCTGACTCTGGTAAAGAAACCTGGTTGAAGTGTTATCGATCACCTGACGGGCCAGGGTGTGCATGATGTGCGCCTTGCTCGAAGGGTGGCAATGCTGAGCGAAGGGCTCAGGCATAACTTTGAAAATAGAATCGGGTTTTCCCTGAGACAAGGGCGAGATCGATCCTGCAGGCGAGGGGACCGGCGGAGGAGTCATCCAGGCTTTGAATTGACCTGACTTGAGTCAAGATTAGACAAGGTCGGAGGGTGTTTCTGAAGGGGTCTGCCATGCGTGTTGCAGGGCAGGCCCTTTTTGTATCCTACGCAATATGGGTAGCGATGGGGGGACGGGTATGGAGACTATTGAGGCAGCGCGGCCGGTATGCGAACAGCTCAACGGGAGCACGGCGTGTGCCGAGACCGAGACCAGCACGGGTAGCGCAGGTGCGGAGTTTTGGGACGCGCTTGGCCGGGCACGCGCCGGCAAGGATCTCACGCGTGATGAAATAAGGGCCCTGCTCCGGGCGGAGCCCGGGGACCAGACGGCGGCCCTGTTTTCTCTCGCTGACGAGGTCCGCGCGCGCTACGTCGGGGATGAGGTTCACCTGCGCGGGCTGGTTGAATTCTCCAGCTATTGCGCCAGGAATTGTGCCTACTGCGGGCTGCGCCGGGACAACCGGAAGCTTGAACGCTACCGGATTCCTCCTGATGAGATCGTAAGCATCGCAGAATACGGTGCGATCCTGGGCTACAAGACGATCGTACTGCAGTCGGGGGACGACTTCTGGTACTCGGCTGATATGCTCGCTGACATCATAACGCGCATCAAGGGCGCGGCCGACGTCGCAGTGACAGTGTGTATCGGGGAACGCTCGAGGGAGGAATACGCGGCGATCAGGGAGGCGGGCGCCGACAGGTTTCTTCTGAAGCATGAGACTGCGGATCCTGAGCTCTACAAGGCCCTCCACCCCGGGATGACCCTTGAGGAGAGAATCATGCGCCTCAGATGGCTAAAGAAACTCGGGTTCCAGGTGGGCTCGGGCAACATTGTAGGCCTCCCCGGGCAGACGATGGATTCACTCGCTGATGATATCGTGCTAATGAGGGACCTGGATATGGACATGGCTGGCATAGGGCCGTTTATCCCGCACCCCGATACCCCCCTCGCCGGGGCCCCCCAGGGCCAGCTCGAACTCGTGCTCAAGGTCGTCGCCTGCACGCGCCTGGCTATGCCCTGGGCGCACATTCCCGCCACGACGGCGGCGGGGACGGTCGACCCGCGCGGGAGGGAGAAAGCCCTCCAGTGCGGCGCAAATGTCGTCATGCCCAATATCACGCCGGTTGAGTATCGCAAGCTTTACCAGATATATCCGAATAAGATCTGCATCTCGGAGCGGGCTGATAGCTGCAGGAGATGTATAGAAAACCGGATAAAGGGGATCGGGCGGGACATCGGGACGGGTTATGGGAATTGCAGGGAATACAAACCCGATATAGCATACGGCATGAAATAGCCGGGTAAGGCGAGGTCGAAATGGACCCGCAGATAGGGAGGGGAGTGTTTCATGATAGTGAATAAGATGGCACATGCTGCGAGGGTTGCGGATTTCATCGACGAACAGAAGATACATGACACGCTTGAGAGGGCGAAGGCGGCCCCGCGAGAAAGGGCCCTTGATATTATAGCGAAGGCGCGGGAGGCCAAGGGCCTGGAGCCTGACGAGGTCGCCATCCTGCTTCACCAGGATGATGACGCGATCCTGGAGGAGATGTACGATGCAGCCCACGAGATCAAGGAGACAATCTACGGGAAGAGGCTTGTTTTCTTCGCTCCGCTTTATTTCAGCAACTACTGCGTAAACAACTGTCGGTATTGCGGCTACAGGCATAGCAACGACACTCCGAGACGGAAGCTCACCCTGGATGAGGTCAGGGAGCAAGTCAAGATCCTCGAGGGCATGGGGCATAAGAGGTTAGCGCTCGAGTGCGGTGAGGACCCAAAGAATTGTCCCATAGACTATATACTGGACGTGATCAGGACGATCTACGATACCAGGGTCGGCAACGGGAGCATCCGCCGCGTAAACGTGAATATCGCCGCCACCACCGTCGAAGATTACAGGATGCTCAAGGCCGCCAAGATAGGAACTTACGTGCTGTTCCAGGAGACATATCACCGTGCCACCTACGCCGAGATGCACCCTTCGGGGCCAAAGCGCGATTATGACTGGCATACCACCGCCATGGACCGGGCGATGGAGGGAGGCATCGATGACGTGGGGATAGGTGTCCTCTTCGGACTCTATGATTATAAGTTCGAGGTTATGGGTCTCATCTACCACTCTCTGCACCTGGACAGGGAATTCGGGGTGGGACCCCATACTATATCTGTTCCTCGCCTGAGGCCCGCAGCAGGGATTTCTCTGGAATCCTTCCCCTACCTTGTGGGCGACCGTGACTTTAAGAAGTTGGTGGCTATTATCAGGCTCGCGGTGCCCTATACGGGCATGATCCTCTCGACGCGCGAGCGCCCAGGCTTCCGCGATGAAGTCATACGGGTCGGCATATCCCAGATCAGCGCGGGCTCGTGCACAGGCGTGGGTGGTTACAGGGAGGAGGGGGAAGGGTTTGAGCCCCGCGACCAGGACGGCAACGATGATACGGCCCAGTTTGAGGTCGAGGACAGGCGGAGCCCTGAGGAGATAATCCGCAACCTGTGCCGTTCGGGGTACATTCCTAGCTACTGCACGGCGTGTTATCGCCAGGGGCGGACGGGCGACCGCTTTATGTCCCTGGCCAAGACAGGGCGCATTCATAATATCTGCCAGCCCAACGCCATCATGACTTTTAAGGAATATCTCATGGACTACGCCTCGCCCGAGACGAGAAAGCTTGGTGAGGAGACCATACAAAGGCACCTGGACCTGGTAGAAAACCCCTCGGTGCGCCGGGAGACCGAAAGCAGGCTGCGGAGGATTGAGGCTGGCGAGCGCGACCTCTACTTCTGATCGGTTCTGATCGGCGGGAGGGCCATCATACGTTAACTACGTATAGTCGTTTGGGAGGGCGGGCGCATCCCCTCTCCACCTGGCGGACGCGGCTAAGTGTAAGTTCGAAGATTATCGCCGTTTTGCCAGGGGATGCCGGTGCTTGCGTGACGGGGCCTCTTGAAATTTGGCAGGGCCCTCGCGCCAAATTTCAACGGAGGCGCGCCGCAAGCGCGCCGTCCCCGGAACGCAAGCACCGGCAACCCCTGGGACGTGCTGGTAAACTGGCACAAATCAAGGAACCTACACCTAGTCGAGCA
>DUMQ01000119.1 GCA_012839815.1 Bacillota bacterium
GCGCGCCGCAAGCGCGCCGTCCCCGGAACGCAAGCACCGGCAACCCCTGGGACGTGTTGGTAAACTGGCACAAATTAAGGAACCTACACTTAGTCGAGCAGGCCGCGTCCGCCGGGCGGAGAGATGCAAGACACCCCTGCCAGTGTGCGACACTGGTAGCTGTTACCTGCGAAAGGTGTAGGTATTTTTATGCACTAACTTAGTTATAGTGGTATATTTAGGTTATAAAGCTGGGTTGAGGGTGGGGGTAGAATCGTGGGTGCAGAGTTGGGCAAGAACGTTTTGATAACCGGCGCCTCATCGGGTATCGGCGCGGCCACCGCGCTCCTCCTGGCGCGCGAGGGCTACAATGTCTGGGGCACGACGCGCAGGCTGGACAAGCTGCAGGCCCTGCCTGAGGAACTGCGTCGCCGGGTTTCGTTCGTCGAGATGGATGTTACGGACCAGGATTCTGTTGACCGCGGCGTGGCCGAGGTTCTCCGCCAGGCCGGGCAGATCGACATTTTGATCAATAACGCGGGGTATGCTATCTATGGGCCGGTGGAGGAAGTGCCCATGGAGCTCGCGAGGGCACAATTTGAAACAAATGTCTTTGGGACGCTCCGCGTTATCCAGGCCGTTGTCCCGGCTATGCGGGAGCGGCGCAGCGGCCTTGTGATCAACATGAGCTCTCTCGCTGGCAAACTGGTTATCCCATTCCAGGCCCACTACTCCGCCAGCAAGCACGCGATCGAGGCTTTCACCGAGGGTCTCCGCCAGGAACTGCGGCCGTTTGGAGTCAAGGTGGCAGCCATCGAGCCCGGCGACATCAATACTAACTTTAACAACGCCACCCAGTTTGGGCAGAGGAGCAATTCACCGTATAAGCGGTGGATGGATGCCAGCTGGCGCACGATCGACATTAACCTGCGCAGGGCCCCCGGGCCCGAGGTCGTCGCCCGCAAGGTGTTGTCTGTAGTGCGAAGAGCGCAGAGAGCCAACCCGGCAACGCGCTATCCCGCGGGCGATTTCATATCTACCAAGTTCCCGTTTCTGGCCCGCTTCTTACCTGACAGCGTGCGGGAATTCGCCATCCGCGTTTTCTACGGGATTAATTTCCGCTAGGTCGAGAGCGGACGGGATAATTGTTTTTGGGAGAGGGAGTCACTTGAATCTGGTAATCGTTGGGGATAGCCTCACCCAGGGCGTTCCCGGGTGTTCTTATGTTTCCGTTCTTAAGCGTATGCTACCTTCATTCTCCATTACTGCCCTGGGGCTCGGTGGCGATACGCTGCTGGGAATCTCGCAAAGGATCACAGCCTATCTATCTGAGGCCGGGGAGGGGGTAGCACCTATACCGGAGGTTGTGGTGATCGAGGCGGGCGCAAATGATATCCTGATGCCCCTGCTGGAGCGGCGGGGAATGGGTTGGGAGGGGCTCGGGAGGAAGTTGAGGGCAAGAGGGAGCCTTCCTACGTCCGACCCTTCGGAGTTTGGGGCGTTATACAGAAAAACTGTTAACCGGATTCTCGAGGCAGGGGTCCGCAAGGTTGTCGCGGTCACCATCGCATGCCTGGGAGAGGTGCCGTCGAGCCCTCCTAACAGGTTGCGCGACGCATTCAACGCCGAGATCCGCAAACTGGATACAGGCACCGGCATCGCAGGGAAAGATCATGTGAACGCTGATATCAATATGGTGAAAACTATGGTTAGACTAAAGAGTCCGGAGACCGTCGGCGCGCGCCCCTATCCGCCCGCTGGTCCACCCGGCTCCTGTGTTGCGGTGGCGGATGCGGCTGCGGAGTTCGATCGCTACCTAATCAATTCCGCCGGCAGCTCGAGTCCTTACCTGTTGGATTCTTTTACGGCGCTGACACTGGACGGGCTTCAGACCAGCATCCCAGGGATCGCGGATAATCTGAGCAAGGAGAGGGGCTTGAGACTGACCGTCGATGGTGTTCATTTCAACAGCCGGGGGGCAGAGATATATGCCAGGTGCATTGCGGACCGGGTGTTACCTTACCCTTAAGTTTTGATCTTACACGAGACCAAAGACGAAAGCCCCGGAATTCTCCCTGGGAAGGATAAATGGCTTCGAGAACATCATCATGACGTTTTTTCAGTCTACGAGGAGGCGCGAGGTTCAGAGGATGAAGTATTCTCAAAAAAGCTGTTAATAGTGACCGCATCTTGATCACGAATGATAAGGATTTCGGGTCTCTTGTCTTTCGAGAGGGGAAAAACATAGGACACAGCTGTCCAATTTGTTACCCAGCTACGCTAATGAGGCATATCTTGTACTGTCCTCGCCTCTATTTTTATGCCCTTTTAAGATTATAGACATTATAGGCGAGTTAAATCTATATGGGATAGAGTGAATTGGGAGGCGCCAGGCA
>DUMQ01000120.1 GCA_012839815.1 Bacillota bacterium
CGCCTCCGTTGAAATTTGGCGTGAGGGCCTTGCCAAATTTCAAAAGGCCCCGTCACGCAAGCACCGGCAACCCATGGGACGTGCTGGTAAACTGGCACAAATTAAGGAACCTATACTTAGGACCTTTCGCCTTCAATAACCCTTGACCGCTATGTCGGTATGCCGGCTGCGCAAGATACAAAGCGGATACGGCACTGACCACTTGGGAATGTTTTGGAAACGCCTTGGGGATGCTATCCATGTATTGGATTCAGCGTTTTAAACCCCATAAATAGGAAAAGAATGGCCATCAGAAACAGCATGCCGGCCAGGACCTGGATGAGGCGCGTGTAGAAGCTGCGGCTCAGGAAGCTGCTCCCTGTCGCAACAGCGCAACTTACAAAGGTGAGCCACAGGATATCCGAGAGGATGTGTCCTCCAAAGAAAATGCTGAGTCCAGTCCATCCAATCTTAAGGGCCTGCGAGATATAACTTGCGCCTATGGTAGTCCACCAGAGTATCCAGTAAGGATTGGAAACGCTCGCCACCACCCCGGCGGCTAGCGTGGGGAGAGCCGTTCGTAGGGTTCTTGTTTCCCTAACGGTCCCCCTGGTGATAACCCCAGTGCCACCCGTGATGGTGCGGCCGGTGCTACCGCTGATGTTACCCCTAATATTACCTCTGGTGGTGCCGCTGGTGGTGCCGCCTCGGCTCCTGGTTGCGCCGATCCCGGCCGCGGTCGTTCCAGTGGCGGTAGCTCTGGTGATGGCGGCATGGGCACCTGCTACAGCCATGGGCGCGATCTCAAGAGTGCCTGCCGAGCGAAACATCCCGACTGCCATCCACGCTAAAATTAGGCCGCCGATTATGGCGATCAACCCGGTTATCAGGGGAATCCGTAACACGTCTCCAAAACCAAAAGCCAACGCAATAACTAGGATCGCCTCCGGGATCCCGTGCCCGACCGATGCGGCTAACCCCGAAAAGCCCCCGATTCGTCCAACGCCCGCTATCGCGACGGTTACAAGCGGCCCCGGCATTACTGCACCGGATAGCCCTACCAAGAATGATGTAACAAACAGGCTCCAGCTTTCCATCAATGACACCTCGAGTCTAAATACCGGATCCCGGATCAGTATCTTTAAGAGCCGAAAATCATCTCTACTTTTCCAGGGGTTGCGGTGTTGTTGTGTTCCGGGGACAGCGCTCCCCCCTCCGAGGGCGACGTGCCTTTCTCCGGGGACGGCGCACTTGCGGCGCGCCTCGGTTGGAATTTGGTATTAGGAGGTTGCCAAATTCCACCTATCCATTCAGGCAGAACCGGCAACCACTAGGATGCACGAGTAAACTGGCGTAAATTATGGCGTAAATTATGGCGTAAATTAAGGAATCTAGATTTAGGGCTTTTACAGGAGTTCTCAAGTTTGAGCGTACCATAGGCTCTCGCTAGCGTCAATATCTAGCGGAGATCTAGCGAAACGTAGGATATCTACCGGAATGCGACTTTCAGCGCTCCGGCGATATTGGACAGGGTAGCGAGGAGTGCAGGGCGCTGCCTCTACTCTTTCAGTCTCGCATTTGGGCTGAGCGTTCGAGATGTTCCCGATTGAAAGGCTCATCAATGTTCTCTCCAAGCTAAACATACAGATCGGCGACCCGAACTTCGAGGTGGTCATCTCCTTCTTCATGCGGGAAGATCTGGACTAGGACCTGCGTGATATCTGAGAATTGGAAATCGAGCCCTGCTTGGAGGGGTACTTTTTGATCAACCTGATATCGTCAATAAATTCCGATGGGTGAAGGTGAAGGGTGAGATCCTTCCGTGAGCACAATGATATGGATTGAACTAAAGGAGTATATCCCTCAGGAGTTAGCCTACCATGAAATGTGTCTATCCGACAGGGAATCCCTCTGGCGGCGCTACGGAACGCAGGAGGCCGTAGATTTCCCGACCCCTAAGACTAACAACCGATGGGGATTGACCTCTCAGGGGTGGGTAACTCGAAGGCTTCGCGCCTCCGTGGGGCTCCAGCCCTTTAGCGGAGGCGGCCCCTTGGGCCTAAAGCACCATTGATCGTATTTTACCGAACGCCGCCTCCATCGCCGGGAAATCCTGCCGGATCTGCTCGTAGATCCGGCGGGCTGCTGCTTCGTTGTAAACATGGGAGGTCTCATTCCGTGCTCTCAGCATACGGAGCCAGGCTTGTTCATCACTAATCCAGCCGGCTTGATAGGCGCGGCGGAGAGCTTCCTTGGGCGTGGCAATTTCCATGCCTTCGGCTTCCAGGAGTGCTTTGAAGGTCTTCCAAAAAAGCTCGAAGGTAAATTCAAATCGCTGGATCGTTCCATCGACGAGCAAAGGGTTTTCCGGCGGCTCGTTCAGGGCTTCCCGGAGCCGGACGATGGCATTGCCAAGGTTATTGAGCTTTTGCTGGATCCACATCTCGGTCATAGATCACCACCCCTTCCGCTCTGATCCGCTCCGCCAAGCCGGGCGGGGCCTGCTCTAGAAACACTATATCTACCGGAAGTAAGGTCTCAAGGCTATCCCCGATCTCCATGACGCGTTCCCAGAGACTGATCGAATCAGAAGGAGCATCAATAGCGAGGTCGATATCAGATCGCGACCGGGCATCTTCCCGAGCCCGGGAGCCAAAGAGGATCACGCGCCGAATCTCAGGCAAGGCTGACATTTTCATAACGATTTCGTCGCAAAGCTTGGGTGCAAGTTGCACAGAGCCATCCCCCTTGATGACGGCTACTGAGGTTTCGAGAATATTAAAAGTCTCTTCAAGTGTAAGCATACCAAATCGGCGTAGCTATGTAAAGCATGGCGGCTGCTTAATTCGCCGGATGATAGGCCGCGCCTTCATCGCCATAAGCCCGAGGAGATACCAGCGCAAACATGGATACACAAACATGGATACAGATAGAAGCGCGAGCGCGCCGATCAGTGCCCGCGTAATAAGGCCATGTCTCCCAGCCCCGCGGCAAGGATACCTGGCGAATTTTCATTCCCTCGGGCACGGTCCTGGGACAGGCAAGTCCAAGAAAAATCATAGAGACCTTGTTTTAAAGAGGTGATCTCATGTGAAGGGCCACGCCCGCAAGCATGGTGATAGTTGGTAGGGGATCATCTATATAGGCCGGGATGCGGATAACAACATGAGGTCCCAATATACATCGGGACCTCACTTTATGTTTTGCTGTAGTTTTGCTGTAGTGAACCTTTCTTAATCTTACCTTTTCATGCCCGCAATCCCTTGAAAATACTTGGCTGGGGAGGAAGGATTCGAACCCTCGCACTCAGATCCAGAGTCTGATGTCCTACCACTAGACGACTCCCCAGCGCTGACTGACCAAGTAATATTCAATTACCGTATATTATGATACTTTACGCACCTAGAAATGTCAATAGGCACAAACCAGAAAACTGACTGCCTTTATTCAACTGGTTAGGATATCCACTTTTTCTTCCAGAATTAGTAAACGCACGGACTCTCGTGCGGAATTTTTCCACACATGCCTTCCCCTATCTCATTTTGGCGAGAAAATTCCGCATAAGTCTGCTTGCCACTTGAAGACTCCATTACCTCGCCCCCTATTCTTCCGCAAGTTGTTTTTGAGACTGTTGATTTTCTCCATATTTTAGCAACTCCGTTTGGTAAAATCCCAGAATACCGTCGTTGCGCGTGGGTAAATTGGTAGCCGGTTGGGAAAGGTCAACAGTCTCGTTTTTGATTACTTATCCTCCCCTTATGATCTAATATCTCTTCAAATACATCTGCCGCTTCCCTGCTCATTTCAGTAAATACATGGGAATATATATCCCCAGTGACTACAAAGGATCATAATCTGTACCGCTATAATCTGTAACGCATTTCTAACACCGGTCGACCGTCGCTTTTTCCGCCAGCAATTTATCGCGCGCAGCAGCAAGCCGCCTTACAACAGTCTCCTTGCCGAGCACCTCCATGACCTCGAAGAGACCGGGGCTCACAGCCCGCCCCGTGAGCGCGACCCGAGTCGGGTGAATCACATCGCCGGCCTTGAGACCGCGCTCAGCGGCAAGGCCTCGCATAACAGCTTCAATACCCTCCCGGGTGAAGGGTTCTAAGGGTTCCAGCCTCTTCATCAGCTCACTGAAGATATCAGCAAGCCCCGGCTTGGAAAGAAACTTCCTCACTGCATCCTCATCATAGCGTAGATTATCAGTGAAAAAGTAGTCTGCCAGTTCCACGATGTCCCTTATGGTTTTCATCCTCTCTTTAAAGAGCCCCACCACCCTGGAAATCCTGGAATCACCATCTTCATCCTTCACGCCTGCACCGCCAGCGTCCTCCGGTATTAGCCCCTCGGCTACCAGGTAGGGAACCGCCAGGCGTGTTATCCTGTCGAGGTCGGCCATCCGGATGTACTGCCCGTTCATCCACTCAAGTTTCTTGGGGTCGAATATGGCAGCATTCTTTGATACGTTTTCCAGAGAAAATTTCTCAATAAGCTCACCGGTGGAGAATATCTCGTGCTCTGCATCGTACGCCCAGCCAAGCAAGGCTAGATAGTTTACAAGCGCCTCCGGCAGGTAGCCCATATCCTTGTACTGGGTGACGGAGGTCGCCCCATGCCGCTTGCTCAATTTGCTGCGGTCGGGCCCCAAGATCATAGGGACGTGCGCGAATTGAGGCAGCGGATATCCGAGCACCCGGTAGATCATTACCTGCTTGGGCGTATTTGGAAGGTGCTCCTCAGCTCGAATTATATGGGTCATCTCCATCAAACTGTCGTCGACGACCGCCGCAAAATTATATGTGGGGAAACCATCAGACTTCATGATCACGAAGTCATCAAAGCTTGAGTTGGAAAACCTGACCTCACCCCTGATCAAGTCGTGTATGACCGTTTCACCCTCCGGCACTTTAAAGCGGACAGAAACCTTTCGCCCTTCATCCTGGAATTTCCGGATTTGGGACGGGGTGAGATTACGGCAGCGCCCATCGTAACGCGGGGTTTCGCCCCGGGCGATGGCTTCCCTGCGCCGTTCCTCGAGTTCTTCGGGGGTACAGTAACAATAATATGCATCTCCGCTGGCGAGAAGTCTCGATATATGTTCCCTATAAATCTCGAGGCGCTCTGACTGGAAATATGGCCCATACGCCCCGCCGACCTCAGGGCCCTCGTCCCAGTCAAGCCCCAGCCACCTCATACTTTGAATGATTGCGCTGGTCGAAGCCTCTGTAGAACGTGCAACATCGGTATCCTCTATCCGGAGAATAAACTTCCCGCCGTGATGGCGCGCGAAAAGCCAGTTGAACAGGGCCGTCCTCGCCCCACCTACGTGAAGGTAACCAGTCGGGCTCGGGGCAAACCTCACTCTTACAGGTTTCATCCAGATAAGCCTCCTAATATTATTGAAGAAGTACTGGTACGACTCAACTGTCAGGACCTGATCAAGTCGAACAAACATAAGCTGGTGCGCACTAACTTAGTTAAAGATTATACCAAGACTATCCTAAAGACAAGTATATATCGCGAGGACTTTATCATCAAGGGCTCACGTCAATAAGGATTTACATCAATTGTCCTCTCAATTGTCCTCCATATGGGCGACGAAATAGGCGACGAACGGCGTTCTTACATGAGGGCGCAGGAGAGCGGATCTTAGGAGTCATGCTTCGTCATGCTTCGAAGGGGTTGTGCAAAAGGGTGGCGCACCTCTATCCTGCTGGTGGACGTGGCCATAGGGCACGCCGCTCGGCCGCTCCGTAGCTTTAGGCCGGTGGCTGTCAGGCCGGAAATCAGGGCTTTCTGGCAGAAGAGGTGGCAGAATAGAGGGCGCTACCCAGGCGAAACATGGTAATTACATGGGGAAATTACACGTTTTCCCCGTTGTGGATTTCATAGCTCCAGTTTTTCCCGTTATTGTTATCCCAGTTGTACGCATTATCACGGAAGCAGAAATTCAGTCTCGATGATTCCTCAATGTCAACAGGAATAACTGCCGTCCACATGTCATCTATAGTCTTGGACATCGGGATATCCCTCACGTTAGTCCAGTTATTGCTCGGGCCGAAACCGGCGTGAAGATAGACAGCATCCGCACCTGCCCGGGCAAGCAGACCATCATATTTAATTGTTACATCTGTCCCAGCAGTTATAGGTGTCGGACTTACATAGACGCCGTCATCCCCCCTGAACTCGGTGCGTTTTTCCATCACCCGGCGGCCATAGCCCGCGCCCCGGCCGGCATGCATCCTTGCCATTGGTCCACAGCAACCAGGTGCAAATTCAGACGCAGCCTCGATGTCGGTCTTTTCCCCATCATTTTTGCGTTCATTTCTACACTCATCTTTACGCCTGCCGAACCCAAGGAACATAGGAATAACCTCCTTCGCCTCGATGGTCTAGTTTCAGCCTCGAGATCTCGTAGCATCATTAACAATCATAGTTTTCCCGACTCATCAGGGAGGATATGAGATTAAACTATTCCCGGGGCTGCCTGCCATCCTGCCGGTCTACATTATTATGATCCCTGTGCTCTTTATGGCCCCTTTTGCCACGCATTCCCCAGCGCATTCCTAACATGTTGGCAAACTCAAAATTTCTCAACCTCTCTAGCCGGCTCCTTAGACTCTTCATGCTTCCCTCATTTACCAATAAAAACACCAAACCTAAAGCTACGACAGTCCCGATGATCCAGGCCACCGACGAAAGGGCACCCCTCGATTCCCAACCGGCCCTGAAGCGCTGCTCCCGCACGGTGCCAGGCGTCCGGCCCACGGGCGGCGCCGTAATGCCATACAGCAACGCCGGCAGGGCGTCGATAAATGTAGCCATCGATCGTTCCGCAGCATACCTGCTATTTTCCTGGCTCCCTACCTCAAAGAGAACGGCACGCGGGGAAAGATCTTGATTATAGCTTCCCTTCCCGTAGAATATACCACGGACAAGCCCTGGGAAATTCCTGTCCGCATAGTCCTTTATGGCATATGCAAAGCTCTCATTTGCCCCCATGTTGGGATTCTCCCTGCCCACCACGATCATTACGCGGGCACCTGGCTGCCCGTTGACTGTCGTGACATACTGCTGGAGGGGTGCCGCATCTCTATGAACATCGAAGATGGCATCAGCACCCTGGCGTATAAGGGCCATGGCGGTGCGCCGGGAACGCTCATATGCCGCGCCATCATGCGGGAGGTGAGACGCATAAGAATGGTTCACATATACCCCAAAACGCTCAAGCGAGGTCGTCATTGTGGCCC
Source organism: Bacillota bacterium (assembly GCA_012839815.1). Classification (GTDB taxonomy): domain Bacteria; phylum Bacillota; class SHA-98; order Ch115; family JABLXJ01; genus JABLXL01. The sequence goes on from DUMQ01000120.1 coordinate 7,239, forward strand.
CAACTTTATATATCCCGCCCCTCGGGGCTATCGATGCAGCACCGTCAGTTGGTATATATGACTCGTCGCTATGGGTGTGATAGGTGGCAATTACCCGTCGCTTCCCTCCCCTTCCCGCCTGGGCCTGAAGCTCCGCCTGCCTGGCGGCGATAAAATTCTGTGCCTTTGCGGCCAGGTCAACCTTTTCTCTCACTCTTACCTGCGCCTGGTTACCCCTCACGCTAACCACTTCATAAAGGGTGTTATCGGCATCCAGGAAGCGATCACCCACATAGACCACGTGGCCGGTTTGCATTACGGTCTTCCCCGTCTTTATATCAATGAGGGAAAAGTAACCATCCTTCACCTCCTCCTCCGCAAGGACGATGGCAGGTAAACCCAGAACCAGTAATATCACCAGAAGGGTAACCAACGGGAGCATGGAAATCCTTTTATTTATGCCGCTTGTACCATTCAAGCTGATCGCGTTTAGGCTGACGTTTAAGTTGCGCACGTTCCTCCACCTCACAAGGTATGGCATGCCGGCCCGCCCGGCGGGCGCGGGCATAGGCCTGTAACGTTAGTATGCGGAGAAAAGCCGATAAATATAAAAAACCCGCCGCGAGCGGCGGGGATTGCATCAGGAGTCTCACTGAAGACTGAAGGCACTAAATCCTATTTCCTTTCCGCAGGAGTCTTTCAACGCATTGCTCAACCATATAAGTTGTCTCCTCGGCGTCGATGGTGGTGAATTTACCATTATCCATGAGGATTTTACCATCGACGATCACTGTGGTCACGTCACTTGCATGTGCAGTATATACCAGGTGCGAGATTATGTCGTGCCGCGGATAAAAGTGCGGTTTGCCGAAGTCGACCAGGATAATATCTGCCCGCTTCCCGACCTCAAGAGAACCTATCTCGGACGACAGCCCCAGAGCTCGCGCGCCGCCCTTTGTGGCCATTTCAAGCGCCTGGCGGGCAGGCACAACGGTCGGGTCCATGGAATTAACCTTGTGAATCAGGGCGGCAAGCCGCATTTCCTCAAACATGTCCAGGTCGTTGTTGCTCGCGGCACCATCGGTACCCAGACCAACAGCGATCCCGGCCTCAAGCATTTTAGGCACGGGGGCTATCCCCGAGGCGAGCTTCATATTGCTCGTGGGATTATGCGCGACGGAGACCCCCCTATCCTTGAGGAGGTCGATGTCCTCCCCGGATACATGAACGCAATGGGCGGCCAGCACGGAAACCTCAAAGAGCCCCGCATCCTCAAGATGCCGGACAGGGGACTTGCCAAAATCCCTTAAACAGTCGTCAACCTCTCCCCTGGTTTCTGCAACATGAATATGGATACCAACGCCTAACGCCTTGGCGCTGTTGGCAACCTTCCTGAGAAAGGATGGCGGGCAGGTATAGGGGGCGTGGGGGCCCAGCATAGTCCGTATCCTGCCCTTCGCTGCGCCGTTCCAGCGTGAACAGAATTGTTCGCCCTCGGCGAGGGCTTTATCCCCGCCGGGCATTGTAGCCACCAGCCCTCTGGCCAGCACTCCTCGCAGGCCCGCCTCCTCCACAGCCTTGGCGACCTCGTTCATGAAAAAATACATGTCCGCGAAGGTTGTCGTCCCCGACCTGAGCATTTCGAGACAACCCAGCATCGTCCCCCAGTAAACGTCTTCGGCCGAGAGCCTCGCCTCTACGGGCCATATCTTCTCCTCCAGCCACTGCTTCAGCGGCAGGTCATCGCCGTAGCCCCGGAACAGCGTCATAGCCGCATGGCAATGGGTATTCACAAGCCCGGGCATAGCTATCTTACCGGCCGCGTCAACCGTGCGGACAGCGGGATTTGGATCATCGGGGGCGCCTCCGCGTTCGCGATGAGGGCCCACGTAGGATATCTTCCCATCTGATATTTCTATATCCCCGTCCTCAATAATGCTACCCTCATCATCCATCGTTACAATCGTCGCACCCTTGATGAAAAGATCGGGCATTTCATGTCCCCCCTAACACTCTGAACCGGCTACCCTTTTCAGGCTGGCTTCATAGGGTTCTCTAACCAGACCTCGCTCCGTGATAATGGCTGTAATGAATTCATGGGGCGTCACGTCGAAAGCAGGGTTCAAGACATCCACCCCTTCTGGAGCGATCCGCTGGAATCCTACGTTGGTAACCTCCTCAGCGCTCCTAAACTCTATCGGGATCTGGCTCCCGTTGGGTAATGAGAGATCTATGGTCGATACCGGGGCGGCCACATAAAAAGGTAGTTTGTTCTCCCTGGCCAGGACTGCGAGCATATAGGTTCCGATTTTATTTGCCACATCCCCATTTGCGGCTATCCGGTCAGCGCCGACTATGACCAGGTCGACCAGACCTTCTTTCATCACATAACCTGCCATATTATCGGTTATCAGGGTAACCGGGATGTTATCCCTGATTAGTTCCCAGCTTGTGAGCCGGGCACCCTGGAAAAAAGGCCGGGTTTCGCACGCATATACTCGGACATTTCTCCCTGCGGCGTGAGCGCATCTAATAACACCGAGCGCTGTGCCGTAATCCACCGTGGCCAGAGCTCCAGCATTGCAATACGTCATTATCCTGGCACCAGGCGGGACCAGGCTGAGGCCCACCTGCCCGATCGACTTGTTTGCCTCTACATCTTCGGAGGCGATCTTGCTGGCCTCCTCCATAAGTTTATGTCTTGTAGCCTCAATAATAGACCCGCATCCCCGCTCGCCTTTGCTCGCGTGCTGGATCGCTTCGGACGCACGCCGCATCATCCTGTCAACGGCCCAGCGGAGATTTACAGCTGTGGGTCTCGCAGCGCACAGCGCGCCGGCCGCCGCCGCCAGGTGCTCGCGGAACCCCTCAAGATCGCAAGGCTCGCCGCGACCGCCGTTAAACTCAAGGGCCGCCAACACGATCCCGTAGGCCGCGGCTGCGCCGATAGCGGGCGCTCCGCGCACAACCATCCCCCTTATCGCCTCGACAACGTCCGAACAGCTCCTGCACTCCACGTAGCGTTCCTCGACCGGCAACTTCCTCTGGTCAAGCAAAACCAGGCAGCCCTTTCCCGTCTCCCAATAAAGAGACCTTGCGTTCATGAACCCTCCACCGCCCCCGTTGCATTCCCGCACGAGCAATCCCGTTTTCGAGGCATGATATCGATCGCCCGCATGATGTAATCCCTGAGCCTCTTAGAGCTTTCCTTCATGGCCTCCACGACCTCAGCGTGAGTTAGGGGTGCCTTTGAGATGCCAGCAGCAAAATTGGTCACAATGGCTACGGTCCCGTAACAAAGGCCCGCTTCCCGGGCCAGGACGACCTCTGGAACGCCTGTCATCCCCACTACATCGCCCCCCAGCATCCTGTACATGTGGATCTCCGCCGGCGTCTCAAACCTCGGCCCCTCCGTGGCAACGTAACAACCTTTCTCGTGAGGTGCCAAGCCAAGCTCGCGCCCGGCCCTGATCAAACTCTCCCTGACCGTGGGGCAGTATGGCTGGGTGAAATCGACATGAACAACCCTGCCGTCCTGGCCATCGAAGAACGTCGACTCTCTGCACTTTGTAAAATCTAGGAATTGGTCGAGAATCACGAAATCCCCCGGCTTCATGGAAGGGTTCAACGAGCCCACGGCCGATGTCGCTATTACCCGCTCAACTCCAATATCCTTGAGGGCACTAATATTCGCCCGGTAATTTACCCTGTGAGGTGGAACAGAGTGGGTCCAGCCATGCCTGGCAAGAAAGGCTATCTCCTCGCCCTTATAATGCCCGAACTTGAGCTCCACCTCGCCGTACGCAGTGTCAACTCTCTCTGTGCGAATGTCGTGCAGGATGCCGGGGTCATATACCCCTGTACCACCGATTATTCCAATCTTCATGATATGAGCAAATCCACCTTGTTCTTAAATGATCATTAAATAATCAAATCTACCTTATCCTCGATCCAGCGGACTCTGATCTTCCGGCGCAAACTTGTATTCTTGACTATCCTCGACCGCTTCTATTTCTTAACCCCGCTTCCAGCGGTCATTTAAGGTTTAGTATCTCCTTGCGGGCGTTAGGGGCTTTCAAGAACTCAATCGCCGCCGCGATATACCAGCCTTTCTCCTTGTAAGCGAGGGCCAGCAAGAGGTGGGTATATTCATTTCGAGGGTCCAGATCAAGGGCCTTTTGCAGAGTCGAGATAGCATCATCAAGCCGTCCCGTGCGGGCATAGGCCACGGCCAGGTAATGCTTGACCCACACATTCTTGCTGTCAAGATCGGCCAGGTTCCGAAAACAGGAGAGGGCTTCCGCATATCTCCCAAAAGCGTAATAGGTAAAGGCCAGGTGGTTGAGGGCCATAATGTTCTTGGGATCGCGCCGGAGGGAATCCTCGCCGTCAAGGATTACCCGCCTGCCAAAAGTCTCATAATCCGCCCTGGCGAGCAACCTGAACTCGTCATTGGCCTCAACTATCCTGCCCGTATTTGCGTACGCGATAGCGAGGTTGAGGTGCGCCCTGAGATCGGTGTCGCTCGCGCACTTGTTGGCATCTATGATATCTTGCCAGTCTACGGCGCTCACGGCGCCCGGGAGGCCAGCGAGGCATATCGATCCCGGGCCGGGTACCCCCGCGGTGACAAAAACCACAAGAATACCTACCGCTAAGACTTCAAGCAAGACTTCAAGTAAATGCCCGATACGCCGGGCCTTCGACATGCTTCACCCGCTCCTTAGACCTTAACTTAGCATAAGGCGCTCGAGAGCAGCCTCGATCCGGTCGAGCCCCGTCGCAATCCTCTCCCTCGAGGTAGCGTATGAAAAACGAACAAAATCATTCGCTCCAAAGGCCGACCCCGGGACTACTGCTACCCTCGCCTCCGACAGGAGAGCCTCCGCGAACGTCTCCGAGTCCTTGATTATCGTCCCGCCAAGCTTCTTCCCGTAAAGGCCGGATATATCAGGGAAGGCATAGAATGCCCCCCTCGGAAGGACACACCTGATGCCTGGGAGTTTATTCAGCCTGTCAACCATGTAATCCCTGCGCTGTTTAAATTCCTTTACCATATTGCGCCTCGGCTCGCCGGGCCCGAGCAGGGCCGCGACCGCCGCCTTTTGGGAGATAGACGGCGGATTCGATGTCTGGTGGCTCTGCAGGTTGCTCATGGCCTTAATTATAGCCTTATCGCCGCACGCGTAACCGATTCGCCAGCCCGTCATCGCGTGAGCCTTTGATACCCCGTTCACCACGATCGTGAGCGCCTTGATATCCTCACCGAGCGAGGCAATGCTTACGTGCCGGGCATCATCGTATACAAAATCCTCATATATCTCATCCGAAAGCACATAAATGCCGTGCTTTACCGCGACTCGGGAGATCTCCTCTAAGGTCTCGACATCCTGGACTGCACCCGTTGGATTGCACGGGCTGTTCAGGATGATGAGTTTGGTCCGCGGCGTTATGGCGTCCTCAATGGCACCAGCCTTCAATGCAAAGCCGTTCTCCGGAGATGTTTCGACAAAGACCGGCACCGCCCCGACAATCCTGACCATTTCAGGGTAACTCACCCAATAGGGGCTTGGTATGATGACCTCGTCCCCCTCGTCGCACAAGGCCTGGATTACGTTATAGACAGAGTGCTTCGCGCCACAGGAGACTATCACCTGAGACGGCTCGTAGTCCAGGCCGTTTTCCTTGCGGAGCTTCTCGCAAATGGCCTCCTTCAGGTCAGCCGCCCCTGAAGCCGGGGTGTATTTTGTATAGCCGTGGTTTATTGCAGCTATAGCCGCAGCTTTTATGTAATCAGGGGTATCGAAATCAGGCTCTCCTGCCCCGAAACCTATCACATCTACGCCCGCCTTCCGCATCTCAGCAACACGCGCGTCAACGCTGAGAGTCTTGGAAGGACTGATGCCTGCGGCCCGTTTAGATAGCTTCACAACCTACCTCCCCTTTCCTCTGTGGCCATCTCATTCACGGCCCCTGCTTACCTTGATCCTACCCGCCCCGGGTCTGACCTGGCTTCGGGCTTCCTCAGGCTTCCGGTTGCCCGCCCAGGATTTTAACGAGCACTTTTCGAAGCCGCGGCCCGTCGAATTCACAGAGGTATATTCCCTGCCAGGTTCCAAGCACAAGCCTGCCGTTTTCTATAATAAGCATTTCCGATGAGCCCACTAAACTGGATTTTATATGAGCTGCCGAATTTCCCTCCATGTGGCTGTAACCGGCATCGAACGGCACCACCCGTGCGAGCTGGGCCAGGATATCCTTCTGTACATCAGGGTCGGCCCTTTCATTAATGGTAATCCCGGCCGTTGTGTGCGGCACGAATACCACGCAAATACCGTCCTTGATGCCGGACTTTGTTACGGCATCGCTCACAAGAGACGTTATATCCCGGAGCTCTGTACGCGCTCGTGTCTCTATGGTAAACTCGCGCATGGCACCCACCCGCCTTCCATCCAGAACAGGCCCAAATCTGGTATTTTTATATTATTCTACATACCGTGGCTAACTCCTTTATTATATCATGCCCCTATGAATAATAGCATCGGAAATATGCCGGGGAATATACCGCGAAATCCAGCAGGAGTACCAACCGTCCTGTCGAATAAATTGCTGGCCGGGTTTGAAAACCTATATTTGGAGGGATTCAGGATGAAGATATTTCTCGACACCGCAAATATAACCGAAATCCGCACGGCCCATAGTTGGGGCGCAATTGACGGCGTAACCACCAACCCTACGCTTGTATCGCGCGAAGGCCGGAGATTCGAGGATGCCATCAAGGAGATATGCAGCATAGTCCCGGGTCCCGTGAGCGCTGAGGCTACAAGCCTCGATGCCGAGGGAATGATCAAAGAAGGAATCCAGCTCTCCGGTTGGGCGCCAAACGTCGTTGTAAAGATCCCCATAACCGCTGAAGGCCTCAAGGCAGTGAGGGAACTCACGGCGCGCGGCATCAAGACAAATGTGACCCTAATTTTCTCACCCATCCAGGCATTGCTTGCCGCAAAAGCAGGGGCCACCTACGTAAGCCCGTTCCTCGGCCGCCTTGACGACATAGCCCAGACCGGTATGGATCTCGTCAGGGACATCGTTACCATATTCAAGAACTACAACTATACCACCCAGGTCATCGCTGCAAGCATCAGGTCGCCCCTCCATGTTGCCGAGGCGGCAAAGGCCGGGGCGCATGTCGCCACAGTGCCGTTCAAGGTCCTGGAGCAAATGATAAAGCACCCTCTCACGGATATCGGGATCAAGCGCTTCCTGGATGACTGGAGCAAGGTGCCCAGGTAGGAAGCTCAAGCGCGTTTCGCCCCGGGCCGCTCAGGCCCGCTGGCGTGCATGCGTCACGGCCGGGCGAAAGCCGCGGAGGCGAAGGCTGTTTGTGACAACGGAGACCGAGCTCAATGCCATCGCCGCGGCGGCGATCATCGGATTCAGGAGCAAACCGGTAAACGGATAGAAGACGCCGGCGGCGATGGGTATCCCCAGGGTATTGTAGATGAATGCCCAGAAAAGGTTCTGCTTTATGGTGGCCATCGTCCTCCTGCTCAGCTGGATCGCCGTGACCACACCGCGCAGGTCGCCGCTCATGATCGTAACGTCAGCAGCCTCCATCGCGATGTCGGTACCGGTACCTATTGCTATCCCCACATCCGCCTGTGCCAGGGCGGGCGCGTCATTTATACCGTCGCCGACCATGACAACAACCCTGCCATCGCGCTGGAGTTTCTTGACCTCTTCCGCCTTGTCCTGGGGGAGCACCTCGGCCAGGACCCTGTCGATCCCAGCCTCCCTGGCGATGGCCTCCGCTGTGTTCCTATTATCACCGGTTATCATGACAACTTCAACGCCCATCCTGCGGAGAGCTGTCACGGCTTCCCTGGAGCCTGCTTTGAGGGTGTCGGCAATGGCGATGACGGCGGCTGGTTTCCCATCCACGGCCACGAGAGTGGGCGTCTTCCCTTGGGATGACAGGGCGTCCGCTACGGGACCCAGGCCGGAGATATTGAGTTGTTCTGCATCTACCTGGTTCTCCAGGAGGAGTTTGGCATTCCCGATAAGTACATCGTGGCCCTCCACTCTGGCGCGGATGCCCCGCCCGGGTACCGCTTGAAAGTCCTGGGGATCCACAAGGCGCAGGCCTTGAGCCTGAGCCTTGGCCACCACGGCCTGGCCAAGAGGGTGCTCGGATGCCCTCTCCGCAGACGCTGCAAGCCTGAGGATTTCTTTTTCTTTAGCCCCGGGCTCTAGCCGGCCGTTACCATTTCCTTTAGCATTCCCCTCGTTATCCATCGGCGTCCCGGTCAATGCCCCCGCGACTACGATATCTGTAACCTCGGGCTGGCCCCTGGTCAGGGTGCCCGTCTTATCAAATACTATCGTCTTAGCCCTGTGAACGCGCTCGAGGTGTTCGCCCCCTTTAAATAACACGCCGTTTTCGGCGCCCTTGCCCGTCCCGACCATTATAGCCGTAGGAGTTGCAAGCCCAAGTGCGCAGGGGCAGGCGATGATGAGGACGGACACGAAATTTAGCAGGGCAAGGGTAAAAGTCGGTTCTGGCCCGAACAACAACCACGCGAAAAACGTAATCACCGCCACCACCATGACAGCGGGAACGAAGACGGCAGCCACCCTGTCAGCCAGCCGCTGTATTGGCGCCTTGGAACCCTGGGCCTCCTCGACGAGCCTTATGATCTGGGCAAGAACAGTATCCTTTCCGACCTTCGTCGCCCTGAACCTGAATGTCCCGGTCTTGTTGATCGTGGCCCCGACGACCTCATCGCCAGCGCTCTTCTCCACCGGTAGGCTCTCACCCGTCAACATGGACTCATCAACGCTTGAGTGACCCTCTATAACAACGCCATCAACAGGAATCTTCTCGCCGGGCCTTACGACAACGATATCTCCAACCCTTACTTCTTCAATGGGTATATCCATTTCCTGGCCGTTCCGCAGCACGCGGGCTGTCTTTGCAGCCAGCCCCATAAGCTTCTTCATCGCCTCGGAGGTATGGCTTCGCGCAACGGCTTCAAGGTAGCGTCCAAGGAGGATCAAGGTTATAATGACCGCGGAGGTATCGAAATAGACGCTCGGGGCCAGGCCATGGCGAGTGAAGATACCGGGCACAAACGTGACGACGGCGCTATAGAAGTAGGCTGCTGAGGTCCCGACGGCGACCAGGACGTTCATATCAGCCGACCCGTGAGAAAGGGCAGCTGCAGCCCCACGGTAAAAACGCATCCCCGACCAGAACTGCACGGGCGTCGCGAGAACCAGGAGGACGAACCGATCACCGAGGAGTTTGGGAATCCACGGCGCCCATTCGCGCATGGAACCTATCATTATCAGGGCGGCAAGGATGCCGCTCACAAGGAGTTTCCCTCGTATATCCTCGAGTTCGCGCTCACGCGCAAGTCGCTCAGCGTCAGCGCCAGCTACCGGCTCAGTTGATATATCTATGTCAAGCGGCTCGTAACCGGCATTCCGGATGGCTTGCGATATGTCGGCTATGGAAACCTCGTGCGGCCGGTACTCCACGGTGGCTCTCTGGGTGGCGAAGTTCACCTGGGCTCTCACGACGCCGGGAAGGTCGGAGAGGGTCTTCTCAATTCGCGCTGCACACGAGGCGCAGCTCATACCCGAAATTGGCAGGTCGATACGCGCCTCCCCGGCCGCCTCAGTGGCGTGGACTCTAGAACCCGTCTTACGCTCCTCTGACATAGTCTGGCCTCCAATCCAGAAGATTATATGCTAGGTTAGTGCGCAAAAATCTCCGCCCTTTTTGGCACTTGCATAGGGCGTCTCGTTTTATACGGCTTCGGTCATATCCGTACCCTAGAGTCAACCATAGCATATCCGACTCTTCAGGTCAACTATATCTGGATTTTTATGGAATACTCCTAACCTTCGGGGACCGTGAAGGATAAATGGGCCAAAAGGCGAATACTATAGGTCAAGATTGAGGTGATAGCCTTGCGCAAGATCCACACCGGAATCCCGACCAGGGCTCTGACGCGCGCTGCCATAATTGCAGGCTTGTATGTTGTCCTATGTTATGCACTGGCACCGGTAAGTTTCGGGCCGGTCCAGCTGAGGGTCGCCGAAGGCCTGACCGTCCTCCCCATACTCTATATAGAGGCCGTGCCTGCGTTATTTATCGGGTGCATGCTCGCCAATATCATCGGCGGGCTTGGGCCATGGGATATCTTCGGCGGGAGTATCGTAACCCTCATTGCGGCTGTGATTACATATAAGTTCCGCCATAGCATCATAGCGTACCTGTCACCTATAGTCCTGAACGGTCTGCTCGTAAGCGCATACCTGAGCGTAATATTCAAAGTCCCTTATGTGATTACTGCGCTCAGCATAGGAGCGAGTGAGGCTGTTGTCGTGCTCCTGATAGGCGTACCCCTTATCAGGTACCTCCGCCGGAGGATGACCACCTCGTGAGCCTTGTCTACCTTGTCCTATGACCGGCCTATCGGGCAGCTATCCTAAAGGTTGAGAGACCAATTGGCAAAACCGAATTGAGGAACAACAGGAAGGGGAAATAAGGAATCAAGGGAGGTATTCGGCGATGCCTGTGGTTCAAATCGAATTATTCGAGGGGAGAACCCTCGACCAGAAGCGTAAACTGGTGGAGAAGGTTACGAATGCCATAGTCGAGTCGGTCAACTGCCCACCGGATGCCGTCACGATAATCCTGCGTGACATGAAGCCGGAGAATTACGCTAGGGCAGGAAAACTGTGGTCCGATACAAGATAGTCAGGGCGGACATGGTAAGGACATAGCAAACAAGGTAAACAAGGAGGCGGACACGCGTTCACGAAACAGGCTGCCCAAGCCGACGAGCAGCCTGTTTTCTATTATCTCCCAGATCCCTTCTCCGGGGCTTCAGGGTCCCGAATTGTCCCCTGCTGTTTTCAAGCAATCCATTGGGCATGTCAATATTCAACGAAATATAATGCGCAGATAACATATAGCAAGATAGTTTATTCAAAACCTACACAGGTAAAAATAATCACGCATCCTAACTCAAGATCTGTTTTGCGCTAAAGTCCCCAGTATATGATAATAAATATCAAGAGATAATAATTATCTATTTTCTAACGGGCATGCAAGGAGTGTATAAGGGTATAGATGGACACCGCAAAGATCCTCCGCGAACATGGCTTGCGGGTAACGCCGCAACGCATAGCTATATATGAAGCCCTGGCTGGGACCAAGGAACATCCCAGTGTTGAGGCTCTTTACGATAGGCTTCGCCCGCGCCACCCGGGTTTAAGCCTAAACACGATATACAAAACCCTGCAGGCGTTCGCGTCGGCCGGCCTGGTGCGCAAGCTTGCCACCCATGAAGATATGCACCGTTACGATGCAAACCCAGAACCCCACACCCATATGGTGTGCATTGAATGTGGGCGCGTCGACGACCTGGACAGCAAGGCAGACGAGAGGCTAGCCGGCATCAAGGATCTGATTTCGAATGATACAGACTACGACCTCGTTGACCATGCGTTGTATTTCTATGGTTATTGCCCCTCCTGCAGGGAGAAACGTAACAAGTGAACATGATCTTGAACATGAATCTCAAGTTTGACCCGGAAACCCGGGCCATTAGAATAACAACCCGGCTCGAATGAGTTTGAAGAAATGCTGGAGGAATTCGAGTCAGGCAAATCAAGGGGAGGAGAGAAACATGCTAGAGCTCGTAAATGAGAATAAGGTTGGAGTGTGCAAGGGAACGGGGCTGGAAGAAGCTGTAGAAATGAACTTCAGGGGTGAGACAGGCGAGGTTGGCATCTATCTTGCCATGGCCAGGCAGGCGGAGCGTGAGGGTTACCCTGAGGTGGCTATCGTCCTTGAGAAAATCGCCTGGGAAGAAGCACAGCATGCAGCCCACTTCGCCGAGCTGAACGGGAAGATATCTACCAGCACAAAAGAAAATATCGAAAGGATGCTCAAGGGAGAGCAGGGAGCGAATAAAGCGAAGAGGGAAAGCGCGGTGAAAGCCAAGGAGGATGGAATCGACCCGGCCCACGATTTCTTTGATGAGTCATCCCGGGACGAGGGACGTCACGCCCGCGCTTTGCAGGGTCTGCTCGACCGCTACTTTAAATAAAATTCGGGTTGAAAAATAGAATAAACAAGAGAATAAGCTGGTCAATCAGCTGAATAAAAAAGGATAGAGAGGTGGCAGGCGGGTGTTTCACCCG
>DUMQ01000121.1 GCA_012839815.1 Bacillota bacterium
CTGGTAATAAGGAGCACGAGGATCAAGAGGTAGCTCGGGAGGAACCGCTTGTGTCAGTTGTATTGCTCGTTATCTCGTTTATCGCAATCGTTGCCTATGAGGCGCCTGATATTATTCGAGAGAGGCAGTGGGGAGAACTTGCGCTATTTATTGTTCTCGTGCTTCTCGGGTTTACGATCAGCCTCCTCCAGGCCATCGGGATGCCGGTTCCCAACCCGGTCAAGGGCATCGAGTCTCTCACAGAAAGGATAGCAAGGCTCTTTCGGTAGCGTTTAGATTGCCAAGTTGCATGTGAGGTGAAGGATTGCTGGCGCGGTCCAGCCACCGCCTGGCTTCTTCAACCGGTGGTTTCCTCATATTGTTTGATGTTGATGCGAAAGGCCTTATAAATTTTCTAACAGCCAAGGAGGATTACAGTGAGTCGCGTCGAAATGAACAAATGCAATCGCAATTGTTCAAGCAAGTGTGTCACTGCATTGCCCGAACCATGCAGGATCTATATACACAATGTATGAGGCGCATGTATGAAATCCATACATGGAATTCGAGATAAACATCAGCTTCCATCGACATCGGCTCTCCCCACAGAACTGGCTTCATCATAGACTGGTTCAATAGATTCGTTCACTATCAGGTGGTTTTGCTTACTAATGGGATACTTTCATGAACTGGAACTCGCCCTTCTGGCGGCGGAGCTTTACTATCGCCAGAACAAAACCCAGCAGGAAATCGCGGGCCAGCTCAAGCTGAGCCGCATCAAAGTCCAAAGATTGCTCCAAAAGGCTAGGGAGGCTGGCCTGGTCAAGATCGAGATCGTATCCCCTTTCCCCGCGTGTGATGCTCTTGCAACAAGGCTCTGCAAGGAGTTTGGCCTCAAGGAGGCGATCATAGTCCCTATCCAGTCAGATTCCCAGACGGTGATCCGCGAAGTGCTGGGAAGCGTCGCCGCTGAGTACGTTGGGAAGAAGATCGCCGATGGTCAGGTTATAGGCCTGGGCTGGGGCCGGACGATCTATGAGGTAGTGAGGTTTTGGAATCCGCAGCTGAAGGCCCGTGTACAGGTGGTACCGCTCTTTGGAGGCTTCGGCCAAACGGAACCGTGGTATCAGGCGAATGAAATGGCGCGTAGGGTGGCCGAAGCCCTCGGCGGGGAATCCCACCCCCTTTACGCACCTATCATTGTCGATGACGTAAAGATCCGGGATGCCCTGCTCAGCGACCGGACGATAGGCCATGTGTACAGGCTGTGGGATAAAGTCGATCTTGCGATTGTAGGCATCGGGTCCTCCCTTGATACGGTGACGGGGCAATTAAATGACTATGTTTCGCAAAACGAGCGCCAGGAAGTAGAGGCAAAAGGCGTCATAGGGGACATAGCGCTATATTTCTTCGATTCTGCCGGGCGAATTGTGAATGTATCCTTGAATGATAGGTTAGTAGGCATCAGGTTTGATCAACTCAAGCGAATATCGTTGGTGGTCGGCGTAGCGGGCGGAGAGGAGAAGGTTAAGACTATAGCGGGTGCGCTCAGGACAGGACTCCTGGACGTCATCGTGAGCGACCGGAAGACGATTGAAGTTGTAATGGGATCTTAACTATATTCTGCAAAAAGGAGTGATCCCCGGCATGTCTGTCATGGATTCATTTAAGCTTACCGACAGGGTTGCTATCGTCACAGGGGCCGCCCAGGGGCTCGGAGAGGCTATGGCGCAGGCACTAGCGGAGGCTGGCGCTGATATCGTCATAGCTGACATAAATGAGGACCTGGCGCGTTCTACGGCCCAGAGGCTCTCTAACGTGACGGGCAGGCAATGCATTGCAATAAGGACGGATGTTACGGACGAACCGGATGTGGACGCCATGGTTAAAGCCACCCTCGATAGGTTCGGTAAGATAGACATCCTGGTCAACAACGCAGGTATAGTCAAGCACATACCCGCGGAGGAGATGAGCCTGAAGGATTGGGATGACGTGATCAACCTCAACCTCACCGCCGTCTTCCTCTGCTCGCAGCGTGTTGGACGTCATATGATCCAGCGAAAGAGGGGTTGCATCATCAATATATCCTCTATGTCGGGGCTCATCGTAAACAACCCACAGCCCCAGGTGTCATACAACGCATCGAAGGCCGGTGTCATCATGATAACACGGTCGCTGGCGGCTGAATGGGCGAAGTATGGCATCCGCGTGAACGCCATCGCGCCGGGTTACATGGAGACGGCGATGACTAGAGAGCTGCTCAAGACGGAAATGGCCATTAAGAATTGGATCGGCATGACGCCGATGAACAGGCCGGGCCAGCCGTCGGAGCTTGGAGGGGCCGTCGTCTACCTCGCCTCGGATGCTTCGTCTTTCACAACGGGGCATATCCTGGTGGTTGACGGCGGGTATACCATTTGGTAGTGGCGCGGCCCAGGTGCCTTGCCCTGAATTCGGGAATTTCGCACCCGGGGCGGGGAGGGCCTGTAACAAGACCCTCCCCGCCAGGCCAGGAGCTAAACCCTCCCGGCGCCTGTGGCACCCGATTCAGGGGAAAGGCCTTTCGCCCTGTTTTCGGACTCATAGGCCGGGAGTATGATATCGCCCTTAACCAGACGCGCTGGGTGGATTGGGAAGGTTACTCCAGCCGGCCCGAGACATCAGGCATCCCGTGAGAGCGTTAGTCAATCAATTCAGTTAAACCGCAAATTGCCGTTAACTATATTGAAAGAATATTTATACGTTATTGACATAATTATTAAATACGCATATTATGAAGATGGGCATGCCCTATTAAATATGCCCTATTAAATTTTGAGGGAGGTTTGCAGGATGATGAGGTCAAAAGCGTTAGTAGTGTGGACTCTAATCGCAGCCTTGGCTCTCCTGATGGTTGCCGGGTCACCGACCCTGGCGAAGACCGCCTCAAAGTACAATTTCGTATTCCTCTGTCACGGTGGCGAGGAAAACATCTTCTGGGCCACGGTTTATAAGGGGTTTAAGGATGCCCTGGAGAAGTACGGGTGCACCGGGATTATGTATCGCCCTCCTAAGGAAGGGGACCTGGAATTCCAGCTATCTACCTTTAAAGCTGTGCTCGCCCAGGAGCCTGATGGCATAATAACCCCCATCCCCCACCCGACGATGTTCGACGATGTCGTCAAACAGGCTATCAATAAGGGCATACCCGTGATTGTATCCAACACTGACGACCCCGAAGGGGCCAAGGGTAACGCGCGGCTCTCATATATTGGCCAGAGGCTGGAGGATGCAGGCTATAACCTGGCCAGGTCCGCTATTAAGTACTTCCCATCCGGCCCACCGAAACCCTTGAATGTATTGATAGGGATCGAGGGTCCCGGTCTCGTCTGGGCCGAGCTGCGGTCCAAAGGCATAACTAAGTTCCTTGATGAATATGGGGCCAAATATGAACGACTCGATATTTCCATGGACAGGTCCACGCAGCACTCCAGATTTATGGGTTACCTCAAGAAGCATCCGGAGGTCAACATGATTCTCACGGTTGGCACCGGGTCAGCCGGAGCCCGCCTTGCGGTCGAGAGCCTGGGATACAAGCCCGGCCGCGTGGTGATCGGCGGTTTTGACCTTATACCGGAGATACTGGACGGGATAGAGGCCGGGTATATCCATCTAACTGTCGACCAGCAACCTTATCTCCAGGGGTACCTGCCAGTGATGCAACTTTACCTTATGAAGACTTATGGGTTGAGCGCCTGGGATGTCGATACGGGCCTTGCCATCGTGGATAAGGACGATGTAAAGACCGTGAGGGAGCTTTCCGAGAAGAGGATAAGGTAAAGACCGGACTGACCACCCCCCCTGTGGTTTACCCTTCCGCCCGCCTGTTGTGCCGCAGGGGGCCCTGCTTTTCAATCGTCCTGCGGTGGGTATATGGGAATAAATGGAATGATTTCAGTGAATCAAGATGTACAGCAGATTTGTACAACAGATTTGTGAGGAGAAGATTATATGAATGGAACACCACTGGCTAGAAAAGCTCCTGCGACGCCCATGCTTGTCAAGAGGCTCAGAGGGATTCTGCAAGTAAAGGAGACAAGCAGCTTTATAATGCTGCTTGCAGCTGTCCTTTTATTTTTCTTACTTTCGCCCAGGTTTTTGAGCCTCAATAATATCGCCGTTATTCTGGAGGCGCTTCCCGAGGTAGGTATCCTGGCAGCTGGCGTGACCATGCTCATGATCTCGGGCGAGTTTGACCTGTCCGTAGGATCGGTCTTTGCCTTCTGCCCAGTCGTGATGGTTAGCCTGGCTGATCTTGGCTTGAATATATGGCTCGCCATGTTCGTTTCACTGGCCCTCTGTTGTTGTATAGGCGCGTTTAACGGGCTCGTAACGTTGAAGATTAAGATTCCATCCTTCATAACCACTCTTGGTGGCATGATGTTGTGGCGGGGGATAGTCCTCCTGATAACAGAGGGGTTCCCTCCCGAATTCCCCTCCGAGGCTTCGACCCTCAGGGCTGTACTGGTTGGCCAGGTTGGTCTTATACGTCTTTCGTTGCTCTATTTTGTGGCCCTGGTATTCATCCTCTGGGTAGTGCTCGAGCGGACCAGGTTCGGAAACTGGACGTTCGCCACAGGCGGGAATCCAGCAACTGCGAGGGTGCTGGGTATAGATCCCAGGGCGATCAAGTTCCGCAACTTCGTCTTGACTTCATTCCTGGCGGGACTAAGCGGGCTCATTCAGGCCTCGAGGCTCCGGGCCGTCCTGCCTTCGGCCGGGCAAAACTACGAGCTGGATGCAATCGCAGCCGCCGTTATAGGGGGGACTCAACTGAGCGGCGGAGTGGGGAGCGTGATTGGCGGTGCCATCGGCGCCCTGCTCATAAGGATCATCGATAACGGCCTTGTTATGGCTGGAGCGCCCGGATATTGGTTTCGCGTGTTTATTGCTATCGTCCTCATCCTGGCGGTGATTCTCAACACTACCATTAGGGAAAAAGCGCAGAGGATGAGGTATTAGTTAAGTTACGGCCATTGTGCCGCACTGGTAGCTGTTACCTGCGAAAGGTCCGGGTATTTTGCCAACTTAGCAGCGCCAGTGACTAATAGGGCCGGTAAGGGCGAATAGCGGGTGTCAAAAGCAGGTGCTAGACCTCAGGCGGATGTGGAGGTGGGATGACATGCAGGGTAAGACTGGTGGAACAATGGTAGAGATGAGGAATATCCATAAATGGTTCGGCAGGGTCTGCGCTCTGAGGGGTGTGGATTTCCGCGTGGGGTATAGTGAAGTTGTGGGCCTTGTGGGCGACAACGGGGCGGGCAAATCCACTCTGATAAAGGTATTATCCGGCGTCTTCCCCCCTGACGAGGGCGAGATTGTTCTCGAGGGGCGCGTGGTGCGCTTCTCATCCCCAAGGGATGCTATGGAGGCGGGGATAGAAACGATCCACCAAGAAACCGCTCTTGTAGATACGATGGACGTGAGGAGGAATATATTCCTGGGGAGAGAGTTAACCTACCATTTAGGCCCGATAGAGTTGCTGGATCTCAAGAGGATGGCTGAGGAATCGGCCCGCGCCCTCCGGGAAGTCGGCCTTGAGCTGAGATCTGCTGCAGCAAGCGTGAGGGAGCTATCGGGTGGACAGAGGCAGGGTGTCGCTATTGCCAGGGCTATGTATTTCAAGACCAGGCTCCTGATCCTGGATGAGCCCACGAATAACCTCTCCGTAAAGGAGTCTAATAAGGTCCTGCAGTATATACGGGATCTTAAAAGGCAGGGAATATCAAGCATCTTTATAACCCATAACCTTCACCATGTTTACCCTGCCGCAGACAGGCTTGTAGTCCTGAAACATGGCGAAAAGATAGCGGATGTGGATAGGGAGGATACCTCGATAGAGGAACTTACTCATCTTATGATTGCCTGATGATGATTGGTTGCCCAATGATGATGACTGCCTGGTGAGGCGCGGTAATCCAATCTTATGGAACCGTGCCTTTGTTTGTTTGCGCGCCAGGTCCTTCAAATTGGTCATTCCTTTGCCATTTTTTTGAAGTCAGTTTTGGACATAAGATAGATTGAAGGGTACGCAAAAAATAGGTTACGGAATAATAAAAGACCTATTGACTTTGTACCCGCGAGCTGTATATAATAAAATCCAGAAGTTGAGCCCCACCCCCTGGGGAGGGGCTCAACAAGACCGCTGTGACCTGCGGGGTGACAAAGAGGGGGGCTGGTAAGTGAAGGAGTCTAAGGAGTTCGAGGAGAGCGGAAGCGCAGCGGATTCTCAGGGTGCGGGTCGAGTTCCTGGTGCGAGTGGAGCTTCTGGTGCTGCATATGCAGCGGCCCGTGAGGAATTGCTTCGCAGGCTCAAGACCATAAAGGGACATATAGCGGGCATCGAGAGGATGGTTGAGCACGGTCAGGATTGCACGGATGTGCTGGCTCAGCTTACGGCGATAAAGTCTGCCATCAACAAGGTGCAGTTGAATGTCCTTGAAAGCTATGCCCGGCAGTGCGTTCTCAATTCCATGGAAAATGGCCGGGACGTGCGGGCTGAGATGCAGCGAATGATAGATACTATCTTCAAGACTCTGCGATAAGCCATGGTGCGCTCCGGAGCATGCGATATGCAATGCAATCTCGTAGGAGGGAAGCGGCTATGAGGCGTTTGGCAGGACATAAGCCGGGCTTGAGCGGGTCAAGGTCGAGATTCGGGCGCTACCAAAAGTTTGCTCTTGTAGGAGCTCTTCTCGCAGTTATCTGTGTTATCGGTGTCCTGGGAACGGTACACTATTTATCGAATCCCCGGGTGAATGACTCGGAGGCGTCTTCGAGCGCCGCCGGTTCAGATAAGCCAGGTTCAAATATGGAAGGAGGAAAAAGCATGGCTCACCCAATTGAAGTAACAGATGCGACCTTTCAGGCGGAAATAGGGACATATAAGGGCGTGGCCCTTGTGGACTTTTGGGCTGCCTGGTGCGGCCCGTGCAGGATGATGGCTCCGATCGTCTCGGAGCTTGCTGAGGATTACCAGGGAAAGGCCAAGATTGCAAAGCTGGATGTAGACGAGAACCCGGAGACAGCTTCGCGATTCGGTATAATGAGCATCCCAACGCTCCTTATCTTCAAGGACGGCAAGGTCGTGGATCAGGTCATTGGGGTGCAACCCAAGGAAGCTCTGAAGCAGCGGCTCAACCGCTGGCTCCAGTAAACCAGTAGATCTGATGAATGATGGTGCTCCCGGCAAGCTCGCCGGGGGCACCATGTCGTTGCGTCGCGTGCCCGACCTGGCGTGGCATCCGATGAGCACTAGCCGGATTAAGCGGCGGGGGGCCAAGAGTCAAGAGTCATGGGATGATGCTGCCGTCTCCTTGAGAGACGAAGAGCTTCCGCCCTCGGTGTCTGCTTTCATGCTCTCTTTATACTCTTTGCTGCGGTGGTCGGTGGTGTAGAAACCGGATCCTTTGAAGATGATATTTACGTTGGAACTTATGAGCCTCTTAACGGGTCCACCACAGGTGGGACACGTTTTTAATGGTTCCTCGCTCATGCTTTGAAGTTCTTCGAAACGCCCGCATTTATTACATAGATATTCGTAAGTAGGCATTTTAAAAGATATCCCTCCTGGACTACCTATGTTTGTTGATTGACTATTAGCGGTACGCTCACAGAATAATATAGTTAAAGAAAAATCATATGTCAAGAGAAGGGATATATGTTGCTTGCCGTTAGACAGAGCAAGGGAGAGAATTAGGTAGAAGAGATGGTAGAAGTAGAAGAGGAAGGGAGAAGAAAGGGTAGGGGGCCAACTTGGAGAGCCTGGGGGATAGTATTTACAGATTGATTGCGAA
The DNA here is from genome assembly GCA_012839815.1 of Bacillota bacterium. Classification (GTDB taxonomy): domain Bacteria; phylum Bacillota; class SHA-98; order Ch115; family JABLXJ01; genus JABLXL01. The sequence continues at coordinate 7,815 of DUMQ01000121.1, forward strand.
TTACGGCTATATCGCGATCTTTATATGCCTTGCGATCGAAGGGACTGGCATGCCAGGCCCTATCCAGCTGGTTTTTATGGCGGCAGGGTATCTTATAGGTAAGGGCCAGTTAGATTTTGGCTTAGTGGCCGTCACCGCAACCCTAGGCAACGTTACAGGCAATGCCATTGGTTACCTAATTGGGGCAAAAGGCGGCAGGGTGGTCATCCGCAAGTATGGTCGCTACTTCAGGCTCAAGGAAGAACACCTCGATGCCGTTGAGGTGTGGTTTCAAAATTACGGGCCACCAGCCGCATTCTTCGCCCGCATCCTCGGACTTCCGAGGACCCCTACGATCCTGGGGGCAGGCGTGGCGCGCATGAGCCTTGGCCTCTTCTTAATCTTCTCAGGGCTCGGCGATTTTGTGTGGAGCGTGTTCTGGACCTATGTCGGCGTTTTTTCAGGAATCTATGTGGCAGAAATCTTCGAGATCCTGAAGCCATTTGAGGTCCTTATTGTAGCTGCCCTGGTTGTCGTGGTAGCGGTAGTGCTTATTATCAGGGCCCTGAAATACACCCATCGGTAGTCCACATTATTCCCCGAGGTATGCCTTTTTTACCTTCTCGTTTTCCAGGAGCTCGCGGCCAGGGCCGGACATCGTGATCCTTCCGGTCTCGAGCACATATCCGTAATCTGCAAGCTTTAGAGCAGCCTTGGCGTTTTGCTCGATCAGGAGGATGGTGCAACCCTCCTCGTGGATCTGCCTCAGGACGTCAAAGACCTCATTCACCAGCACAGGGGCGAGACCGAGGGAAGGCTCGTCGAGCGCCAGGAGTTTCGGTCTGGACATCAACGCGCGTCCAACAGCGAGCATCTGCTGCTCTCCGCCGGAAAGCGTTCCACCCTTTTGACGTTGACGCTCTTTAAGGCGCGGGAAGAGGGAGAATACCCAGTCCAGGTCGCTGAAGATCTCTTCCTTATCCGTGCGGGGATATGCGCCCATCATGAGATTCTCCAAAACGGTGAGGTTGGGGAATATCCGGCGGCCCTCGGGAGCCATAGCAACTCCTTTTTGGGTCACAATATGAGCGGGCTTGCCGGTTATGTCTTCATTCATGAGCTTGATGGAGCCTTTTTGGGCCCTGGTGAGGCCCGCTATAGCCCGGAGCGTAGTGCTCTTACCGGCGCCGTTAGCCCCGATCAGCGTCACGATCTTGCCATCCGGCACATCCATTGTGATCCCTTTCAGGGCGTGGATGCCGCCGTAATAGACATGTAGGTTTTCAAGCTTCAGCATTCTCGCGTTCCTCCTCGCCCAGGTAGGCTTCAATTACTCTCGGGTTCGCCTGGATCTCCGCGGGCGTGCCCTCGGCGATCGATATCCCGTAATCGAGAACCCTGATCCTTTCGCAAATACCCATTACTACTTTCATATCATGCTCGATGAGCAGGATTGTGAGCCCAAATTCATCGCGTATCCTTTTTATAAAGTCCATGAGTTGACGCGTCTCCTCCGGGTTCATGCCCGCCGCCGGCTCGTCGAGCAGCAAGAGACGGGGCCCGGTAGCGAGGGCTCGGGCGATCTCCAGCCGCCTCTGCTGGCCGTATGGCAGCGAACCCGCGGTCTCGCCGGCCATTTCGGCGAGACCGACCCGCTCCAGCAGCTCCATTCCACCGTTATAAAACGTCCTCTCCTCGCGCAGGTAGCGCGGGGTGTGAAAAATAGCCTCCCAAAAAGAGGACTTTATACGAGCATGATATGAAACTAGGACGTTATCGAGAACTGATAGCTCCGAGAAAAGCCGCACATTTTGAAACGTCCGGGCTATCCCGTATTTTGTTATCCTGTCGGGTTTAAGTCCGGTGATCTCCCTGCCCTCAAAGAATATCTCACCTTTAGCCGGGATATATTGGCCTGTAATAGCGTTGAATACTGTAGTCTTGCCTGCCCCGTTCGGGCCGATCAAGCCCACCAGCTCTCCTCGCTGGATATCAATGCAAAAATCATTAACGGCTGTGAGGCCGCCAAATACTACGGTAACGTGGTTCATAGTCAGGATAGCTTCATTTTTTCCTTTTTCCACGTCGTCCCCACTCCTTCTCCTTTGCGCTCAAATATCGAGAGGATCAGATCCCATGAGAGCTCCTTCCTGCCAAATAGACCACGCCGGTAAAAGAGCATGGCAAGTATCAGGAGCAGGGAGAAGACCACCATTCGCATGCCGGCGACTCCGGGCAGGTGTATTGGGCCGAGCTGTATCGGCGCCTCGACCGTTCGTAGCAACTCCTGTAAAAAGGCGAACAGCACGGCGGTTATCGCTGAACCGGTTATGCTGCCGAGCCCGCCCAGGACTATGATGATCAGGAGGTTAAACGTCATCGTAAACATGAAGAGGCTCGGCGACACTGTGGTTATGAGCGTGGCCAGCAGGCCGCCCGCGACCCCGGCGAAGAAGGCGCTTACAGTAAACGCGAGCATTTTGTGGAAGAAAACATTTATACCCATAGCCTCGGCTGCTATCTCGTCCTCCCTGATTGCCTTCATGGCCCGGCCGTAGCTTGACTTGGCCAGGTTGCTCACGACTATGATGGAGAAGATAGCCCAGCCCCACGTCCACATGAGCGTTGAGTATTCAGGGATCCCTTTGATACCGAGGGCTCCGTTTGTAATGGAGATGAGATTGTTTGCAAGCACGAATATTATCTCCCCGAACCCAAACGTGGCTATGGCCAGGTAATCCCCCTTGAGACGAAGCGTTGGAAAACCTATTATGATCCCGCCTATGGCGGCCACAATGCCAGCCAACAAAAGGGCGACTATAAAGAGGCTCTGGGGTAGCGAGAAGGAATTGAACGGCCATATCAGGGGCTGCAGGAAGTAGACTATCTGTTTTTGAGATACTGGCAGGACAAGTAAAGCCACCGTGAAGCCCCCGAGGGCCATAAACCCGTTTGGACCGAGCGAGAACTGGCCCGTTACGCCGTTTATGAGATTATACGCAACAGCGGCCACGATATAGATGGCAGCTGTGCTAAGGACCCTGATATAATAAGCATTGAGGTGGTTCTGCGCCCACCAGATGAAGAGGGCAAAGATAGCTATGCTCAATATTGTGAGGGGCATCCGCCATTCCCTTTTCATATCACACCTTCTCCTTCAGGGTCTCGCCAAGTATGCCGGTGGGTTTAACAAGCAGGAATATAATCAGGATCACAAAGACGAAAGCATCCTTGTATCCCGAGAGGGCGGGGAAGAATGCAACGATCATGATCTCGATTATACCGATCACGAGCCCCCCGATCGTGGCACCCAGGATGTTGCCTATGCCACCGACCACAGCGGCGGTAAACGCCTTCCAGCCGGGGAATATCCCCATGAGCGGGTTGATCTGCGGGTATTTGCACGCCCACATTATCCCACCGGCCGCGGCGAGAGCAGAACCAATGGCAAAGGTATATGAGATTACGCGATCAAGATCGACGCCCATGAGGCGCGTTGTCTCCATATCCGTTGCGACCGCCCGCATTGCCATACCTATCTTGGTCCTGTATATCACGTAAAAGAGGACGAGAAGCAATATGACGCTTATTACGGGAACCCATATGCTCACACCGGTTATGTAAGCGCCCCCCAAGTTGTAGGTATGGCTCATGAACTCCGGCCGTGGGAAGCCCTTGGGCCGGGCTCCCAGCACCACTATGCCCGCATTTTCCAGGAAAAATGAAACGCCCACTGCGGTGATGAGCGCGGATATGCGCGGCGCACTGCGCAGGGGCCTGTATGCCACACGGTCGATAAGCATCCCGACGATAGCACTCAAAGCTATGGCCAGGGTTGCCGAAAGCCACCAGGGCAACATGAAGATCATCACAAGATAGAAAGCGAAATATGTGCCCAGCATGAAGACGTCCCCATGTGCAAAGTTTATGAGCCGCAAGATGCCGTATACCATTGTATAGCCGATGGCGATAAGGGCATAAAGGCTGCCGAGGGAGATACCGTTCAGCAACTGCTGGATAAAAGATTGTATATCCATAAACAATGCCACCCGAAGATGGCGCTTCTCCTTCCCTCCCGTCTTTTCCGAATTTGCAATTCATAATCTAAATGGCTGCATCCCATGAACATTGGCTCCATGTATCAGCATCGGTTTTATCCATAAACATGGATTGCCGGTTTTTGTAGGCCTGAGGAGAACCGGCAAACTCCCCTTGGACTTTGTGATCTATGCTATCCTTGCCTACGGGTTTACAACCGTCAAGAATTCGAACTGTCCGTTCTTGACGCGTCTCAAGACGATGGATTTTATGGCATCGCCGTTCTTTATCGTGACGGGGCCTGTCACAACCTGCAGATTCTTCGTGGACTCGATCGCATCCCTTATCTTCTTTGGGTCCGTCGAACCTGCTCGCTTGATTGCATCCAACAGAATCAGGTAGGAATCGGCTGCGAGTGCACCAAACGCGTTAGGGGCTTTACCGTATTTAGCCTTATATGCCCTGAGGTATTTCTTGCCTATCTCGGTTACGGCCGTTTTCTCGTGCCAGAATGCTGTGTGCATGAGACCTTCAACAGCCTTGCCACCGATGGAGATGAGTTCAGGGGCGTCAGCACCATCTCCTGATAGGATCGGCTGGGTCAGGCCAAGGTCTCTGGCCTGTCTTGCCGCGATTGCGATTTCAGTGTAGTAGTTGGGGAAGTAAATGACATCAGGCCTTGCTCGCTTGATGGCAGTGAGCTGGGCCGTCATATCCTGGTCGCCTGTTTTGAGGTAGGTTTCGGAAACCACCTTGCCGCCCAGGCGCTCAAACTCCTGTTTGAAGAACTTGCCCAGAGCTACACAATAGTCCTGGTTGATATCTGAGAGTATTGCGGCTTTCTTGGCGCGAAGGGTTTCGTAGGCGAACTTGGCGGCTATTGTTCCCTGGAAGGGATCTATAAAGCAGGCGCGAAAAACGAATTTCTTTCCTTGAGTCGTGAGAGGATTGGTTGTCGATGGACCTATAATGGGGATCTGGTATTTCTCTGCTATGGGGCCGGCCGCCAGCATATTCCCGCTGATCATGGGCCCGATGATCGCAACAACATGTTCCTTTTCGATCAGGCGGCTGGTGGCGTTGGCAGCCTCGACCCTATCAGTCTTATTGTCCACCAGGACAAACTGCACGGGTCTCCCGAGAACCTCGGGTTTCACGAGCTCTTGGATGAGTTGGAGACCTTCATAACCCATCTGGCCGTAGGCGGCCGTCCCACCCGTCATTTCCAGGTTGAGTCCGATCTTGATGGGTTCCGCGCATGATGCCGTTATTCCCAAGGATAGGAGCAGGGTTAGAACGATGGAATAGATCAGAAGCCTTTTCATGATACTTCACTACCCTCCTCAATTTGGAGATTGTTATGAACTGCTACCTCAATCCCGGTATCCGGTATAGCGATCCTGGCCTCGTCCCACCACCTCCCCTGGTCACCTCCCCGGAGGTTACAATCCTATCGGGTCGCGTATCCAAACGGAGCGTATTTAGTAATTTATTAGTATTTATAAGATTGTCTCGACTATAAGGCTCTTTGACCAGACCGGTTTGCCATAGTTGGGTTGGCTTGTCCAGCAGGACAATGAATAACATTGCGAAAACAACGAAGGAGTTGTAATTGAAAACGGATATAAACTATAAATATAACGCGGCTTAACTGTGTATACTGGGTTAATTATACTATGCGGTTCCCAGCAGGTCAAGGCAAAAGTCAACCTGTTGTAAGGATGTTTTAGTTACGGTGTAAAAGGAATTTTCTTGCCGCCTGTCGAAGTTTAAAAAATGTCGAAGCATGAAACATAGGAATCATAAATAGCTGGTGATGATGAGGCAACATAGCTACAACTACAATATCGCTAATGGTAATATCCATACATTAATGGTAAGATCCATACATTTACTTGAATAGGAGATTGAGAGATGACGATGCGAGACGAATTGCTTGCAAAGGCCAGGAAGCCGGCCGAGGCTGCGATGAAGCTTCACCCATTCTACAGGGGGAAGATAGAGGTAACCCCAAAGTGCGCCGTGAGGAGTTTAGAGGATTTTGCTGTATGGTATACACCAGGCGTGGCCGAGCCGTGCAAGGCCATCGAGGCCAACAAGGAGCTTGTTTATGAATATACAAATAGGTGGAATACGGTGGCGGTCATCTCGGACGGCAGCAGGGTTTTAGGCCTGGGAGACATCGGGCCCGAGGCGGGCCTCCCGGTGATGGAAGGGAAGGCCTTAATCTTCAAATATCTTGGCGGGGTTGATGCATTCCCAATCTGTCTGGGGACAAAAGACCCCGATGAGATAATATCCGCTGTCAAGTGGCTCGAGCCCTCTTTTGGAGGTATAAACCTGGAGGATTTTGAGCAGCCTAAGTGCTTTTACCTGCTTGAGCGGCTAAGGAGCGAACTCGAGATTCCTGTATGGCACGATGACCAGCAGGGGACGGCCGCTGTCACAGTGGCCGGCCTCATAAACGCCCTAAAGCTGGTGGGAAAGAGAATAGACGAGGTCAAGATAGCCATGGTCGGGGCCGGAGCGGCCAATATCTGCACGGCCAGGATGATAATCGCCGCAGGTGCCACACCCGGTAATATAATTATGTGCGATAGTAAGGGCACGCTCCATGAAGGCAGGGATGATCTTAAAGGGTCGACCAGGTACAAGGAAAAATGGGATATATGCGTCAAAACTAATAGTCGAGGTGTCGCGGGTGGGATACCTGATGCCATGAAGGGGGCCGACGTCCTAATTGCCCTGTCAACGCCCGGGCCTGATGTCATCCGGAAGGAATGGGTTGCGGATATGGCGCATGATGCGATCGTGTTTGCATGCGCTAATCCCATTCCTGAGATATGGCCCTGGGATGCAAAAGATGCAGGAGCAAGGATAGTGGCCACAGGGAGGTCGGATTTCCCGAATCAGATCAATAACTCCCTCGGCTTTCCCGGCATATTCAGGGGAGCTCTGGATGTAAGGGCTAAAACGATCACGGATGAGATGTGCATAGCAGCAGCGATTGAGCTTGCGAGGTGCGCTGAAGATAAGGGTATAAGCGAGGAATATCTGATCCCGACGATGGATGACTGGGAGGTTTACCCGCGGGAGGCGGTGGCCGTAGGCCTCAAAGCCATAGAGCTCGGAGTGGCCAGGGTCAGGCCAAGCCGGGAGGAGCTTTATGAGAAGGCCACCTCCATGATCAAAAGATCCAGGGAGATGACCAGCTTGCTCATGGAGGAAGGGATCATTGCCCCTCCACCTGAGGTATGAGGGTGTCAAAGCATGAGGGATATATATGTTTCGGAAATAGTAGAGGCCGTACAGGGGCTTTGTATCGAGGCCAATTGCGATATCGGCGACGATGTGCTGAAGGCTCTTGGTGCAGCTATGGAAGTCGAGGAGTCCGAGCAGGGCAGGGAGGCAATACGGCAAATTATCGAGAATAATATGATAGCCAGGGATGACCTGATACCTGCCTGCCAGGACACAGGCCTGGCTGTAGTCTTTGTGGAGCTGGGACAGGAGGTCCATATAGCCGGCGGGTCGCTCTGCGATGCAATCAATGAAGGGGTAAGACGCGGTTATGTTGGGGGTTATCTTAGAAAATCCGTCGTTCGCGACCCGCTGCGACGTGAGAATACGGGGGATAATACCCCTGCATTCATCCATATATCAGTAGTGCCCGGCGATCGTCTTACTATCACGGTGGCGCCCAAGGGCGCGGGCAGCGAGAATATGAGCGCCATAGCCATGCTGCCGCCTTCGGCCGGGGAAGATGGGGTGAAGGAGTTCGTCATCGAGACCGTCAGGCGGGCCGGGCCCAATCCATGTCCGCCGGTTATAGTCGGCGTGGGTATCGGGGGTACTTTCGAGGGCGCGGCGATTCTTGCAAAAAGGGCCTTGCTCCGGCCGCTGGGGGAGAGAAACAGCGACTCCTTTTATGCCGGCATGGAAGATGAGCTCTTGAGGAGGATCAACGATCTTGGCATAGGACCCCAGGGCTTCGGTGGAAGGGTTACGGCCCTGGCTGTCCATATCGAGGTAATGCCATGCCATATAGCCAGCTTGCCTGTGGCGGTGAACCTGAATTGTCACGCCTCGCGTCATAAAACCATAACCTTGTAGTATACAGGATAATAGAGCCCCGTACGCTGGCGTAGTACCATAGGCGATGGAACATAGGCAATGAAAAAATATGGCTTGAGAAGTAGAATAAGAGAAAATGATTAGGAATAAGGGGATATGAACTGAAGGTGAAAATTGGATGAAGATGGAGGTTGGCCCTGTTAAGCTAACGACGCCGCTTGAGGACTCGGATGTCGCAAAGCTCAGAGCGGGGGACCAGGTCAGGATTTATGGGTGCATATATACGGCAAGGGATGCTGCCCACGCGAGGCTTGTTCGGCTCATAAAAGAGTGCAGGCCTCTCCCATTTTCACTGGATGGGCAGGTAATCTACTATGCCGGTCCCGCACCAGCCAGACCAGGGATGGTCGTGGGCCCATGCGGGCCCACAACGAGCTACAGGATGGATGCTTACGCTCCGACCCTCATAGAACATGGTTTAAAAGGGATGATAGGTAAGGGCTCAAGGGGAGAGGCGGTAAAGGATGCAATACGACGACACAAAGCGGTTTATCTTGCCGCGGTAGGTGGGGCTGCAGCATTGCTTTCCAGGAGGGTCCATGCATGCGAGCTTGTGGCTTACGAGGATCTGGGGCCCGAGGCGATTTACAGGCTTCAAGTCGAAGATTTCCCTGCAGTTGTTGTTAATGATATTTATGGTGGCGATCTCTACGAAGCAGGGTTGCAGCGCTATAAGCGGGGTGCCGTCTAGGGGGCGCCTGGCGGAGGGATGCTAGGCTCCCAGGCCGCTGCAAGAGGAGTGGTAGGTACTACCTGCAAAAGTCCTGAGTATTTATGCGCACTAATTAGGGATTTGGAGAAATTGAAGAGGAGATCGAGGAGTAGGAGCTCGAGGAGTATTTTTGAGAAGTATTAGAGAGGACTTTGGGGAGTAAAAGCGAAGGAATTAAAAAGGCGCAGGTTTAAGTAAAGAAGGTATCGATCGTGCCATGGGGGGGACTGCGTTGATGAAACTTGCTCTACTTGCGCTGGGGAGCTATCTTCTGGGGTCGATCCCTTTTGCCTATATCTTCGCAAGGTTATTCAAGGGGGTGGATATACGCCGGGTCGGCTCGGGTAATGTAGGGACTGTAAATGTTTTCAAGTCGGTGGGTATCATCCCGGGTGCGCTCACCGGGATAGCCGATTTTGGAAAGGGCATGTTGGCGGTGATGCTTGCCAGGTTTAGCTCATGCGATATGCCATCAGCAGCCTTGCTGGCTGTTTTATGCGCAATGATCGGCCACAACTGGCCTATATGGCTTAGCTTCGAAGGCGGGGGTGGGCTCGCTACTTTTGGTGGGGGACTTATTATGCTCTCGGCGAGCTCCGCGCTCTTGCTCCTAGGGCTTTGGGGCGCTTCCTACGCGTTCACCCGCCATAAATACCTGAGCTCGGTCTTCACGTGCTTCTCTATACCTGTGTGTCTTGGAATCTATGAAGGATCATGGACTTATTTCATTTTCGGTTTTAGCATGGGCTTGACCCTTGCATTTAAGCAGATTCTCGCGTGGATTAGGTATGGACGGGCACAGGTCGGCGAGGTAAGCTGATATAGGCCATCGAATATATAGGTCATCAAGGCGGGTCGGCAGGTCTAGGCGCGCCCTGGCCGGCGGGTTGCGCTGAGTTGATTGAGCCGGAAGTTGAGCGTTCTTTCGGGGAATAATATCGCCCGGAGGAGACGTGCATGCCGGATGAGTTCAAGTTGTCAAAAGACCTCACTGCTGATTTGGCCTTCCCTGAATTGACCGGGGTCCTTGCGGATATAGTACCGCTTCTCGATGACTCTTACTTCAGCAAGGCGCGGTGGTTTCAACATAAACACGCGGCAGTAGCGAGGAAACGGCTCAGGGATATAGGGGAGATAAGGTCCGGAGAGAATATAGCTTTACCCGCTATCATCGATATAGATTTCAAGGGGTATGATTCAAAAGGTGCTTCAAAAGATGGGGATACGGAGTCATATTACATGCCGTTTCTCCTGCAAGCCCGCCGCCAGACTGGTGCTGGTGGATTCTATTCCTCCCAATGTGCTGGTGCATTGAATTCAAATCCCCCCAAATCGGAGGACATGGAAGTTCTTTTCCGATTAAATGGGCAGGGGGGCGCTGTAGCTTTTTATCTCTATGACGGGACCGCATCTCACGTTTTCCTCGAAAACATAATTAATATGATCAAATCCTCAGGCGATCTCCAGGCGATGCGCGGAGGATTTTGTTTTCGTCACACCGGCAGGGGCCTCGCCCAATGGGATGGAGTTACAGCAGCGTGCGCGCTCCCTGGTGAATACAGCAACAGCCTGGTCATGGTTGAAGATAAGGCCGGGCATCGCGCCGTATTGAAGATCTTCAGGAGGCTCTTGCCAGGTATCTCTCCGGAACTTGAGATTCTCTTGAAACTGCAATCGGAGACGCGGTTCCGGGCAATGCCGCTAGTTCATGGTTACATGAGCTATCGCGACGAGCTACGGCGCGAACACACAATCTGTCTCGTACAGGAATTCCTGGAGAATGCCGGTGATGCCTGGGGGCTTTTCCGCGAGTGCGTAAGGCGGCATTCAAGAATAGATGAATACGTGGAGGCGCTCGCTCTCTTGACTGCCGATTTACACTTTGCCCTCGCATCGCTTAGAGGCCCGGGATTTGCCCCTGAGCGGCTCACGGATTCTGATTTGCGTGATATACCTCGTCGAATAGGTCAGATGCTGGACGAGCTTAGGTCCGCTCTGGAAAGAGGGTTAGCGCGTTGTTCAGGTGACATGAGGGCCATGATGGACGAGGTTATAGCCGGGGGACGCGAAATTAAGACAAGTATAGAGGGTTTAATATCGGACGCCGCTCGCATGAGGGAGGGTACAGGGGAGGGGGGAGGGGCTGGCGCCAAGTTTAGAATCCATGGTGATCTCCATCTCGGCCAGTTTCTCTGGATGGGCGAGGGTGCGGGTTTCGCTGTCATAGATTTTGAGGGGGAGCCTTTAAGGGGGATCGGGCAGAGGCGTTTAAAGGAGAGTCCTTTAAGGGACGTGGCCGGTATACTGCGATCTTTTGATTACGTAGCCCATTCACACTTGATTGACCCGAGTCAGCCTGCCGGTGGTCCAGGGTTGAGTCTGGCCTCCGCGGGGTGGCTCAAGCATGCGGAGGAATTATTTATAGCTTCCTACGTCCGGCGCACAAAGGAATTAGGAGGGCAATACCTGCCGGGGAGCAAAAGGTTATTCACATCACTGCTTACAATATTTAAATTGGAGAAGGCTATATATGAGGCTCTCTATGAGATAGGAAACAGGCCGGGATGGCTGGGGATTCCACTCTCCGGTATAGTGAGGATCCTCCGAGAGCTTTGAAGAGAAGACCACTCAAGGTGGAGATGCACAGGATGAAACTCGGACAAGAGGGACGATATGGTAGCTTTGGACGTGATGGTTATAAGGTTATTCTCATGACTAATGAATACCCGCCCAATGTTTATGGAGGAGCCGGCGTCCACGTTGAATATATTTCAAGGTTCTTGTCTGAGTTGGTCGAGGTTGAGGTCAGGTGCTTCGGGGACCAGCAGGCCGGGAGGGGCGTACCAGGCGCAGTAAGGGTGAAGGGATACCGGCCGTGGGAGGCGTTGAAGGAGAAGGGCGACCCGCGCCTGATGAAGGCCGTTCTTCCGTTTTCTACCAATCTGGCTATGGTGGCCGACCCTGTAGATGCTAGGATCGTTCACTGTCATACCTGGTATACCTTTATGGCTGGCTTCATGGCAAAGATGCTTTATAATGTGCCTCTCATCACTACTATCCACAGCCTGGAGCCCCTGCGGCCTTGGAAGGAAAACCAGCTGGGCAGGGCGTATCGCCTTAGCTCGTGGATGGAAGAGACGGGTATACGGGCATCCGACAGGATAATTGCGGTTTCGAATGGAATGAAGGATGATATCTTGAACTGCTATGCTGTGGACCCGGCCAGGGTAGCAGTTATATATAATGGGATAGATACCGGAGAGTATAGGAAGACGCCGGAAGATGATGCCATCCGGGAATATGGCATACAGGGCCGTTACGTCCTGTTTGTAGGACGTATAACCAAGCAAAAGGGTATACTTCACCTTGTTGAGGCAGCATCATCCTTCCCCGAAGGGGTTCAGCTGGTTTTGTGTGCCAGCGCCCCGGATACGGAGGAGGATCTGCGAAAACTTAAGGAGAGCATATCCGGCAAGAAAAACATAATCTGGATTAATCAGATGGTTGAAAAGAGGAAATTAATCCAGCTTTATAGTCACGCAACCGTCTTTGCGTGCCCTTCGATCTATGAGCCCTTCGGGATTATTAACCTCGAGGCAATGGCGTGTGAGGTACCGGTCGTTGCAAGCGCCGTCGGTGGGATCAAGGAGGTTATTGTTCACGGCGAGACCGGCCTTCTTGTGGAGCCGGGCAATCCAATTGCTCTCGCTGGTGCTATACGGCGGATCTTAGAGGATGAGGAACTTGCAAGGAGATTGGGCAAAAACGGACGCAGGCGGGTCGAATTGAATTTCGGATGGGATGTTATTGCCAGGAAGACCAAGGCCCTTTACGATGAGGTTCTAAGCTAGGAACCGGTTCGCCCCCTCCGCTGTGCCAAATCTTTGTTCCTTTCGACATTGGCACAAGGCGCCTCGCAGCTCTTCGCCCGGCGGACGCGGCCAAGGATAGGCCGCTCCCTGCAGATTAAGTTAAATTCTGCTATATATGATATATAATGGGATATAGAATAAATTGAATGTAGAATATCAAACAAAAAGGTATGATATTTTAGCATATATGTTGACAATGAGACCATTGCCTAATATTATGGTATTAAAGGTAGATTTTTGCAGTATGGAGGTTTGCAGTAGCTACCGGCACGTCAACAATTATTGGCAAGACATAACAAGCAGGATACCATTGTAGTATGGAATTTTTAGCCATAAACAAGGCCGCGAAGAGATTAGGCGTCCACCCCAACAGGCTGCGCGGCTTGGAGGGCGGGAGTGGCGCAGGATGGAAAAGAGGCAGGTAACCGCGTTAGCCGGAGTACGGATAAACCGGTAGGCCGTATCTAACAGATCGCGGGAGGCGCCAGTACGAAACTGGGTCGCAGAGCGGTCAACGCAAGGCGGGAACCTAAATTAGTGCGCAAAAATACCCAGACCTTTTGCAGGTAACAGCTACCAGTACCGCACATTAGCCGAAGTGTCTCGCATCTCTCCGCCAGGCGGCCTTAATCTCCGGCCCAACAGCCCCCGGCCGGAGATCACGGAGCGGCCTGCTCGACTAGGTGTATGTTCCTTAAATTTGCAGTTTACCAGCACGTCCCGGGGGTTGCCGGTGCTTGCGTGACGGGGCCTTTTGAAATTTGGCAAGGCCCTCACGCCAAATTTCAACGGAGGCGCGCCGCAAGCGCGC
>DUMQ01000122.1 GCA_012839815.1 Bacillota bacterium
CCGCGTCCGCTTGGCGGAGAGATGCGAGACACCCTATGCGAGTGCCCAAAAGGGCAGAGATTCTTGCGCACTAACCTTGCGCGAGACTGTTGACCTTTCCCAACCAGTTACCAATTTGCCCACGCGCAACGACGGTATTCTGGGATGTTACCAAACGGAGTTGCTAAAATATGGAGAAAATCAACAGTCTCTTGCGCACTAACTTAGAAGTAGTCAACGTCGCAGCGCCATCCAGACAGATTTTATGTGGACAGCCCCAGTGACCACCAGGACAGCGCCGTAGAAGACGGCAGAGGTAAACAGCGAGACGCCGAGGGAAATTATCTCGCTGCCTGTAGCCTGAAAGACGGCTTCGTAGAAGCCGGGGAGGGCTAAGATCAATCCAGTGCAGCCAGCAACAGGGCTCCAGAGCATCCCCGGCCAGTCCCATCTCATCCGGAGTCTCCGCGATAGTGCGCGAAGATTTATCCAGGAATTGAGCGCCGCGCCCACGCCGAAGCCTATAACCGCTGCGTGGATGCCGATGGAGGGCTCCGCCCCGAATAGATAAATGACGACAAAATCAGCAAGGCTGCCGATGACGAACGATACAACGGCCAGCGTGGCCATGCCGAGGCCCTGGAGGATGCTGGATGTCGTTATCCTGATATACATGAAGACCGCCCCTGCCGCGAGACCGCTCAATACGGGTCCGGCCTCGGGGGTGTCAAAAACGACGCGGCATAGCGGGTCAGCGAGAGCATAAAAAATCGAACACAGGGGCAACCCCGTGATCAGCGTAACCCTAACCGCCTCCCTCACCTGCCGGGCCATCCTCTCGTAATTCCTTTCAGCGGAGGTCCTGGAGACCGCGGGCACAAGGTTGGCGCTCAAGGCTATCGTAAACACAGTGGGAAACGAGACGAGAGCGAGCCCTACACCCGTGAAATCGCCATAGAGGGATGTTGCCCTGCTGAGAGACACCCCGCCAGCCTGCAGCCTTAAGGGAATGAGAAATGCGCTCATCATATGCGCGGCCGAGGCTGCTATGCGGCCCACAGCTACGGGAAGCGCTATCCGGAATATATCGACCAGGAGCTTCGAAATCCTGGCGTCGCCGACTTCACGACCCCGGCTGGTGTGATTCAGGTTTATACAGCGGCTGTAGAAGGCGAACAGGGTCGCAAGACCCGCGGCCTCGCCAGCCACCATCCCGAGCGAAATTCCGGCCGCGGCGGCTTCGAGACTACTTGCTATCAGAATATACGACATGCAGAGGGACGCAACAGCTGAGACGATTCTCTCGATGGTCTGGGACAGAGCGATCGGCTCCATCCAGCGGATCCCCTGGAAGTACCCGCGAAAAGCGGAGTCGACGCCGACTATCAGGAGTGCCGGCGCGGTGCAGAGCATCGCAGCATATGTCCTCGGGTCTTTCAAAAAAAGACCGGCTACAAAGCGCGCCGTGAGAATATAGAATACCGTTATAACGGTGCAGGTTATGAGGATTATGCTGAGGGCCACGTTCACTATGAGCCGTGGCGAGGCGCCTGCCCCATAAGGGCACTGATCCCCTGGCCTCCCCCTGCCAGCGCGCACTTCGGCTATGAGCTTTGCCACGGCTACAGGTACGCCTGCACTCGCAAACGAAAGAAGCAGCATATATACGGATGAGGCGCGGACGTAAAGGCCTATACCCTCAGACCCAACGATTCTTATCAACACTATCCTCAGCACAAACCCAATGAACCGGTTAAAGAAGCTCGCTACGGTAAGGACGAGGGTTCCACGGGCGATAGATTCCTCTCTCATGGGAATGTGATCCCACCCCAAGCGTCGACCTTTAAAGACCCGATCCAGTGGTGTAACTATGCGCTCTAAGAACTATATGCCCTGATCCCTCGTCCTATTCACCT
Organism: Bacillota bacterium; assembly: GCA_012839815.1. GTDB lineage: Bacteria > Bacillota > SHA-98 > Ch115 > JABLXJ01 > JABLXL01. Next base: position 1,896 of record DUMQ01000122.1, read on the forward strand.
AAGCCTTGAGGTAGATCGTCCGCGATAATTCGTCGTCGATCGCGAACTCCGACTCTCCTATCCGAAATACGTATACGGGTAACTTCTGAATCAGCTTAACCCGTGCCCCGGGCAAGACGCCCATGGCCATGAATTTCTGGAGATCTCGCATGCTATGCGCATCTACAAAGGCTATTTCACCCTCCTCACCCGGCCCCAGGTCGCATAGTCGCCTCCCGCGTCCCGCGCCGGGGCGCCCGGGAGCCGCACTCTCCGGCCCACCGACCCGGCCCCGGCACCATCCACCGGCCCACCCGCCGCCCCATCTCCATCCCCGTCTATGTCTGTATCGATGCCTTTCTTGAACAAAGGCGCTCATCCAATCACCCCCAGGAAGCCTAGTACGAGATTTGCTATATACCCGACTGTGAAAGCTGCCGAGAAAGCGAATGCCGCGATCAAAATAGCGACCCCTATCCCTCTCTCCTTGATCATCACCGAGAATTGCGCTATACACGGGATAAAGAGGGTCAAAGCAATCGACGCAACTACCAGTTGCCTCCCTGACAGGGCGCCGGCCTTCGCCAGGTCGTAAAGCCCCGCCGCGCCGTAATCCCGCCGGAAGAATCCAAACAGAAACGCAACTGCCGTCTCCGGTGGTAGGCCCATGGCCACTACAAGGGGCTTGATGAGCCTCATGGCTGCATCAAACAGACCCGTCAACTTCCCAAACCATATGAGGACGCTCGCCAGGACAAATATGGGAACTATTTCAAGGAAATACCACTTCATCCTCGCCACGGTCTTGCTCACCACGTTGGATACACTGGGAAGCCTCAGGGGCGGCAGCTCCATATAAAAGCTCGGGCTCTCGCCGGGCAACAGGATGGCGGCCAGCCGGCCCGTCACCACGAAGGCAACCCCGATGAAGATCATCCAGGTCAAGAGCGCTACCGGCCTCGTCGCAAGCAGCCCCATTATGACGCCAAGCTGAGCCGAGCATGGGATAGCGAGCGCGAGCAGCAGGGTTGCTATGACCCTCTCCCGCCTGGTCTCGAGGGTTCGCGTCACAAGTGTTGCCATCGTGCCGCACCCGAACCCAAGGGTGATCGGGATCACGGAGCGCCCCGTGAGACCTATAACTTTAAACACCCTGTCAACGAGCATGGCGAGCCTCGGCAAGTAGCCTGAATCCTCGATGATTGAAAACACCAGGAAGAAACTTCCCACAATGGGGAACACTATAGCTACTGCATACCTTAGTCCCAGCGTTATAACGCCATAATCGCCCGCCAGGAGGCTCCCGATAGCCTCATAGGGGATGAATGCCCGGACAAGGTTATCTACAAACGGGTTGACCCATCTCTCGAACACCACGGTTTCAAGGAAATCCACGACCGTCCCGGCCCCGAAACCACCCACGAACCGGTAAAGCCCGAAGTAGAGCACCAGGATCAAAATGGGAATGCCCGTAAGCGGATTCATAGTTAGCCTGTTCAAAAGGCCGGAGAAGCCAGTCGAGGCTGACCGCGGGTGAGCATTGCTGGTCACAGCGCCCTTTACGAGGGCGACAGCGGCGGCCTGGCGCTCCATGGCAATGGAATAGGCGAAGGGTGTAACCTCGCCCACCTCCCGGGCGATCTCATCCACCCGCCCGAGAAGCTCACGGGCATGGCTCTCCTTCTTCGAAACAAAAGCCCTTATTTCGTCGTCGCCATTTAAGAGCATAATCGCTATGGCTCTCCTGGATATGGGGTAATCCGCTTCCAGCATGGCCTCCACCGGTGCGATAGCTTTCTCCGTCCTATCGCTGTAAGCGAAGCGCAACTGATTCGCGGAGCGGTTGGCTGAGGTAGAAATGAATTCCACTATTCGCCTCCGCAAGGTATCCATGCCCCTACCAAGAGTCGATGCGGTAAGCACCACCGGCACCCCGAGACGCCCCTCCAGGAGCCCCGCGTCCACCTCGATGCCAAGGCGTTCAGCCTCATCAGCCATGTTTACAACCAGGAGCACCGGGAGCCCGGCCTCGATGAGTTGCAATGTAAAAGGCAGCATCCTGTTTACGTTTTTCGCATCGATCACATGGAGCACCACATCTACGCTTTCCTCAAGGAGAACGCGACGCGTGACCCGCTCTTCCTCTGTAATAGGCAGGAGCGAATAGGCGCCCGGAGTGTCTATGACCTCGAAATCAACGCCGTCTATCCTCGTACTGCCGCGCGATACTTCCACGGTTGTCCCCGGATAATTCGAAACCGTCACATAGAGGCCTGTGAAATTATTAAATATAACGCTCTTGCCGACATTAGGATTTCCGACTATCGCGAGCTTCAGGGGGTTATCCGCATTCCCGCGCCTCGCCCTGCGCCCGGGCTCGCCGCGGCCCGACCTCCCCTGCGTCTCTTTCATACCCTGCTTTTCCCCTGTCATCCTCGATATCTTCCCGGAATCCTTCATACTGCCCGCCTCCTACGACCGGAAGCTTCGCCCTCAACCGCGTCCAGTTTTTACGCAATTCTGGCAGTAACCGTAGAACCTCAAGCTATGATCGGTTATCTTAAAACCGGTCCTCCCGGCCACGGCCCTCTCAACATCTTCCAGCAAATCCTCGTTGAATTCCATAATCGCCCCGCACCCCAGGCAGATGAGATGGTGGTGGTAATGCCTTTCCATCTCGGGGTTGAATTCATATTTGCTGCCAGCCTCGCCGAACTCCAACTTTGACACTATCCCAAGGCTTTCAAAGAGCTCCAGAGTCCGGTAAACCGTTGCAAGTCCTATATCAGGATATCTCTTTTTAGTCGCGACATAGATCTCCTCTACGCTGGGGTGGTTGCCCGCCTTTTCCATAAGACTGGCTAAAACAGCCTCGCGCTGCGGTGTCAGGCGGCAATCCCTCTCCTCCAGGCGGCCCTTAACTTCTGAGAGAATTTTGTCCATAACCATATCTCCCCAGAAGATGCTATTAACACCTTCGATAATGATATTCATTCTCAATAATATCTTACCAGGATGTCAGGGGATTGTCTAGAGGGGAAATATAAAGTAAAAGGGCCGGGAGGTCACCCCCCGGCCATCTGCCCCGGCACCAGGTGCTCGCTCTCCAGTCCGGGGTCCTCACCGCGCCTATTATTTAGGCTTAAAGGTCTTGCAACATGTCTCATCTGAAGTCTTGGCCTTCAGTTCGCCGAGCGCGCCGACCTCCATCCTCGCCGCGCCAGCCCGGGCCCTACCCTTCGCACCCGACTCGCGCTCTTGGAATACACTGTTCTCAACGAAAATCTCCTTGGCGTTGCACACGTTGCCATTGCCCCAGTAGTAACAGGTATCAACGGAACATTTAACGTCATCTGGCATGCCGTTCACCTCCACTACAAGGGTGCCCCGCAGCAAGGTTTTTATTCAATCCGCGCCGCGGACGTATCATTGAGATAATGGACGAGCCCATCGAGCGCCATAATATAACCGTATATTCCAAAGCCGACAACCTGGCCTATAGTCACGGGCGCCAGGACGGATCTATGCCGGAAAGGCTCTCGTGCATGCACATTGGTGATGTGGACCTCCACCGTGGGCACCCTGACAGAGGCTATGGCATCTCGAATGGCAATGCTATAGTGTGTATATGCTCCAGCATTGAGGATTATCCCGCTAGCCCAGCGTAGTGCATCGTGGATCGCATCCACCATCGCCCCTTCGCTATTGTGCTGAGCGGCACGGACCTCGACCCCGATGGCGGCCCCGCGCTGCTTGACCGTCTCCTCGATATCCTTTAGCGTGATGGTCCCGTAGATCTCAGGCTCACGTATCCCAAGGAGGTTCAGATTCGGGCCGTTTAACAGCAATATCTTGTACATTTCCGCTACACCCCGATCCTCTTTTTGCCCTATGGTATGGTGCGAGAAGATATTGAGATGACACCGCCGTCCTACGTCGAAGGGTCCGCGTGGACGAGCACATCTTGAATGGCCGCGATCACCGCATCATCCGGGACATCGTCATACACACCCACCTCGCCCGGCCGGGACGGCAGGACAAATCTGGGCCTGCCCCTTCTCGCCTTCTTATCCAGCACCATCTTTTCGATAATCCCTTCAGGAGAGATCCCGCCGGGAGATATACCTGGAGATATATCCGTCGGTATGGACACCGGGAGCCGCATCGCCGTGAGCAGGTTGCGAATCCTTTCAGACAACCCTTCCGGCGCAAGCCCCACCCTCCAGGCGAGCCGGCACGCCCACACGAGCCCTATGCTTACGGCCTCGCCATGCGTAAGCTTGCCGTAACCCGTAAGGCTCTCGAGCGCGTGCGCGAGGGTATGCCCCAGGTTTAGGATCATCCGTCTCCCCTCGTCGCGCTCATCCTGGCTCACAACCTCAGCCTTGAGGACGCAGCAGCGCCGGATCACCTCTGTCAGCACCGGCGGCCGGCCCGCGATAACGGCCTCCTTTTCGCGCTCCAACAACTCAAGGAACTCATCACCTGATAGTATAGCGCATTTCACGACCTCGGCCAGGCCCTGGCTGTATTCCCTGTAAGGTAGCGTTCTGAGGGTAAACGGATCAATCAGGCAAATCCTCGGCTGGTAAAACGCGCCTATCAGGTTCTTGCCCTGCTTGTGATCAACGGCGACCTTCCCCCCAATGCTCGAATCAACCTGCGCCAGCAGGCTCGTGGGAACCTGCACAAAAGGAATCCCTCGCATGTAGGTGGCAGCGATAAACCCTGCCGTGTCGCCCACCACCCCGCCGCCGAGGGCAATCATGACCGTGTCGCGCCCGAGCTTGCGCGCTGTAAGAAAATCATATACCGACGCCACCGTATCCAGGTTTTTCGATGCCTCGCCGGGAGGTATAACATAAATGGATGCCTTGCAGCCGCGCGCGCGCAGCCCTTCGAGCAGGGTATCGCCCCAGAATCCCCACACGGTCTCGTCTGACATGACCACAACCTCGCGGGACAGGCCGAGTTCATCCAAAGCGCGCGGGAGCTCGTTCATGCAACCCGGCCGTATAATGATGTCATAAGCCCCTGTCTTCCGGGGGAATTCGATCCTGAGCGTGACGCCGAGCCGCAGGTCCTCAAGGTGCTTCGCTATGAGGCTGGCAACCTCATCCGGGGCTCGCCCGTCCGTATCGACTCTGATATCGGCAAGGTTATAAGCCTCCCTCCGAGCCTCGTAAAGTAACGGGGCGGCCGCGATGAGCGGCCGCCGGACACTCGACGCACTCGCCCGCGCGACGGCCGTCTCAAGCGAGACCCCGAGGTTCACAATTATCCCGCTTCGCCTCATTAAATCGATATTCTCGGGGTTTGTGACAATCCCGCCGCCCGTCGCAACAACGGCAGGCTCTAACGAGGAGATCTCCCTCAAGGCTTCCTTCTCCAGCCTGCGGAATTCATCCTCGCCTTCGTCATTAAATATCTCAGCAATGGACTTGCCGCTCTTTCTCGCTATAAAGTCATCGATATCAATAAAGCGGCGGCCGAGCTCCGTGGCGAGGAGCTGTCCCACCGTCGTCTTGCCCGACGCCATGAATCCTGTGAGGTAGATATGATCCATAATGCTATCGCAATCCACCCTTCAAAGAGTATCCGCCCTGGCATGTACCATAGCCATCGTAGCGCGATCGCAATGCGGGGGCCGGAGGTCAGAAGCGCGAAATGCGTTCAAGGTATGCCCGGTAGGCGCCTTTGATATCGGCAATGTTATCGCCACCGAACTTCTCCAAAAAGGCATCGGCAATTACCATAGCTACAACGGCCTCGCCGACCACCGACGCGGCCGGCACAGCGCAAACATCCGACCTCTCGTGCTGAGCCCAGGCGACTTCCTTGCTCGTTGTATCCACTGACCTGAGCGGGCGACGCAGGGTTGCGATGGGCTTCATCGCCGCCCTGAGAACGACCGGTTCCCCGTTGGATATACCGCCCTCGATCCCACCTGCATTATTTGTCCTGCGGAAATAGCCGCAACGAGGCACATCATCGCCCTCACAGTTGCCATCGCGCGGATAGTAATCGCGCGGGCTGTAAGAGATCTCATCATGAACCTGCGACCCGGCGAGCCTCGCGCACTCGATGCCGAGCCCGATTTCCACTGCCTTGATCCCGTTTATGGCCATGAGGGCACCGCTGAGCCTCCCGTCCAGCCTGCGATCCCAGTGTACATGGCTCCCGAGGCCAGGCGGGCAACCCAGGACGGCAACCTCAAAGAGGCCGCCCAGGGTATCGCCGTGCTCTCCTGCCCTGGTGATCTCGGCTACCATGGCCTGGGATGCCTCCGGATCCGGGCACCTCACAGGCGATCCTTCCGCAAGCTCAGCCTTTTCGAGCCAGGAGGCTGGCATCTCCCGCGCACGGACCTCCCCGATCTGTATGACGTAGCTCACTACGCGCACATCAAACTCCGAGAGAAGCTTCTTGGCGACGCCTCCCAGGGCGCATCGTATTGCGGTCTCACGGGCGCTCGCGCGCTCCAGGACATCACGCATATCGCCGAGGCCGTACTTGAGACCTCCTGCGAGATCCGCATGCCCGGGCCGCGGCCTCACGAGAGGCGGCTCATCAACCCCTGAACGGTCATCCGCGTTCGGGATCATCAGCGCTATCGGGCTACCTATGGTTATCCCGTGTCTCAACCCCGAGACGATCTTAACCCGGTCCTTCTCGATCTTCATGCGCCCACCGCGCCCGAAGCCACCCTGGCGGCGCGCGAGGTCGATATTCAAGTCATCCTCCGTAAGCCGGACGCCGGCCGGCATCCCCTCCAGGATGGCCACGAGAGCAGGCCCATGAGACTCGCCGGCCGTGAGAAACCTGAGCATCGCATGCTCCCCTTCCATAATACTTCTATTTCCCGCTGTTATTTCCCGCTGCCCCCTCCGACGACGGCGTTCACCAGCGCCTCGCGCATCACGTTCAACGGGGCATCCACCCCAGTCCACATCCGGAACGAGAGCGCACCCTGGTGCAATAGTACGGAAAGTCCCGAAACAACTCGTGCTCCTCTTGATTGTCCAAACTTAATGAAACGCGTCGCAACCGGGCGGTAAACGAGGTCGCATATAACGGTGGTGCTCGCAAGCGGCACTGATTCAGGCAAGGGAGAAAGCGCGTCGCTCTCGGGCCACATGCCGAGTGAGGTGGCATTTACGAGGAGATCTGCGCCCGCCACGACCTCGACAAAGGGGCCGCCCGGCAGGCTGGATAAATCGCCTGATCTGAATGCGATCTCCTCTCCCGGCGCCCCCGAAAAATGCCGCCTCATATCCTCGGCGAGCTTTTCGGCACGCTCCGGGGTGCGATTGAGTATCACGATCTCCCTGGCGCCGCCGCTGGCCAGGGCGTAAACGCAGGCCCGGGCGGCGCCGCCGGCCCCCAGTATAACCGCCCTCTTGCCCCTGGCCTCGAAATCCGCGTCGTACTTCAAGGCCCTGAGAAATCCCGCGGCATCCGTGTTATAGCCGACCAACAGCCCCTCAGGCTTCACCACAATGGTATTGACCGCTCCAATGGCACTGGCCTCGCTCGCCAATTCATCCAGGTACCTGGCCACCTCAACCTTGTATGGGATGGTGACATTCGCGCCGAGGAAGCCGAGGGCCTTAAGCCCTCTCACCGCATCGCCCAGATCGCCAGGCATGACATCAAAGGCGAGATAGCATATATCGAGCTTCAGGTGCTTAAAGGCCGCATTATGCATGATGGGAGACAGACTGTGGCCTATCGGGTGGCCTATAATTCCGATGCCCTTTGTACCTGCGTTTATCCCAGGCATTTATGCCCCCTCCTCTTCTCACTCTCCTCGTTGATCCAAGTTAGTGCGCAAAATACCCAGACCTTTCGCAGGTAACAGCTGCCAGTGCGGCACAATGGCCGGGGTGTCTCGCATCCCTCCTCCAGGCGGCCTTGATCTCCGGCCCAATAGCCCCCGGCCGGAGATCACGGAGCGGCCTGCTCGACTAGGTGTAGGTTCCTTAATTTGTGCCAGTTTACCAGCACGTCCCAGGGGTTGCCGGTGCTTGCGTGACGGGGCCTTTTGAAATTTGGCAAGG
>DUMQ01000123.1 GCA_012839815.1 Bacillota bacterium
AAGCGCGCCGTCCCCGGAACGCAAGCACCGGCATCCCCCCTGGCAAAACGGCGATGATCTTCGAACTTACACTTAGCCGCGTCCGCCGGGCGGAGAAATGCGCGACACCCTATGCGAGTGCCAAAAAGGGCAGAGATTTATGCGCACTAACTTAGCACCTCCGTCTATTGCCGTAACCGCCGCTGTCGCCCATAGGCCGACAGCAGGGCGAAGAGCACGATGCCATAGGTGATCTGGCGCCCCGCTTCCCCCAGCCGCAGCGTCACCAGGATGCTCTGGAGCACCGTGAGCACGATGGCCCCCGCAACCGTCCCCATATAGCCGCCTGACCCACCCGCCAGGGTGGTGCCGCCCACGACCACCGCGGCCACGGATGGAAGCTGGTAGCTGTCACCTAGATTCAGGAAAACGAAATTTGTATATCCAAGGAGGAGGAAGCCCGTGAGCGCGGCGATCAGGCCGCTCAGGCCATATACTAGGATAAGCATACCCGGCACATTAATACCCGACAGCCGCGCCGCGACCCTGTTGCTCCCAACCGCATAGAGCCTCGCCCCGAATGACGTCTTTCGCAGCAGGATAACCATTGCTACGGTGAAGGCGAGCCAGATGAACAGGACCCCGGGGATATTGAAAATCCACGGGTCGCTGACGAGAGCCTTTAGAAATGGAGCCGATTCGCCCTTTGGCTGGCCCTGAGTGTAGACCAGAATGATACCATGCACGACCCCCGTCATCCCGAGCGTCATAACCAGGGGCGGGATGCGCAGTAGGGCGATGCCAAGGCCGTTCACTGCACCAAGGGCGAAACCCGCAGCCAGGATTTCCGCAAGCGCCAGCGGAATCCGCGCATCGCTTCCCATGACTATGCGGAAGGTCATGATCGCGCTCAGCGTGACCACGGCGCCGACCGAGAGGTCGATGCCCTCTCCTCCAGAGAGGACAACGAGCGTCTGGCCTGCTGCAACAAGGCCGAGGAAGGATGATATCCTGAGGACATTAAGAATTTGGGAATAGCTCGCAAAGCCCGGAGATAACACCTCCCCGACAGCGAAGAGCACGATCACAATGGCAAAGGCGATGCTCACAGGGTTTACGATCCTGAGGTTTCTATTTTTGGCCGTCCTCATAAAGGATTCGGGTCCAGGCCCGGGTCCGTGACCGGGCATGATTCCGAGCTGTGGCGATGGCCTGGCTTGTTCCACTGGATCGCTCATGATGATCGCCTCCTGGTGGTGAGCATCCCTGCGCCGGCGAGGGCCGCGACGACGATGACTCCAAAGATGAATTCCTGGTAAAAGGAGGGCACGTTGGCGAAAAAGATGATGTTGGTCACCAGGCCGAGGATGATAGCCCCGATGACTGAGTTGCCTGCATCTCCAACTCCCCCGGTCAGCCGCGTTCCGCCTATTACAACGGCTGTAATGGACGTGAGGGTAAAGGGCGCTCCCACAAAGGGGTCGCCTGTGGCGGTATCTGCAACGATGCACAGCCCTGCGATAGCCGCGAAAACCCCGCAGAGGACATAGCTGGCTATCTTCACTCCACTCTCATTTATGCCCGTCGCGTAGGCTGCCTGCTGGTTTCCTCCCACTGCGTAAATATAGCGCCCCAGGGGAAGACGCTTGATGATAAGCCACAGGACCAGGACGCCCGCAATGATCCACGCGGCGACAGGTATTCCCAGGAAAACCTGGCGGTAACCCCTATAAAAGAATGTTGGAACCTGCCCGCCTGGCCGCGGCATTACGAGGAGCGAAAGCCCTGACCAGATAAAGCTGGTCGCGAACGTGGCGACAATCGGCTGGAGACGAATTACCGCTACGGCGATGCCGTTTACCAGCCCGGCCAGGGCCCCGACTGCAAGGCCTGCCCCCAGGCATAGCGCCAATACCGTGGGGCTTGATGACGTGCCTATAAGTCTCACCACGACTACATCGACCAGGGTGATTATGACGCCTAGCGAAAGATCGATGCCCCCCGCCAGGATTACTATCGTCTGAGCGACTGCCGCCACAACCAGCGGGACGAAGCTGGTTAGATTGGACCTGATGACCGACGGGGTAAAAAAGTCTGATTGAAGGATGGCATTCATGGCTATGGCGAGCACCAGGAGGCTCGCCGTGGCCACCGTAATAAGGTGTCGCCTTAGCAATCGCTGCCACAGATTCGTCCGGGTCCGGGTCCCAACTGACTCAGCTGACTCCATGCAACCCTCCCCTTCCCATGTTGTCCCTTCCCGTGTCGTATGCGCGGCCCGGAGAAATTTCACTCCCATTACCGCTGGGAGCGAGCCGGAGCGCAGCCGACACCAACCTGTTCTCGGTGAGGTCCGCGCCGGAGAGCGTTTCTACGATTTTGCCCTCATAGAGCACCAGCACACGGTCGCAGAGTGTAACTAGCTCGAGGTCGTCGCTGGAGTAGAGGAGCACGGCTGCCCCCTGTTCCCTCAAGCGTTCTATAATGGCGTATATCTCAGATTTTGCGTGAACATCCACGCCTTTGGTTGCGTCATCAAGAAGCAGGATCCTGGGTCCGTTGAGAAGCCAGCGGCCAACCACCACCTTCTGCTGGTTGCCACCGCTTAATGTATGCACCGGGTGAGATAGGTCCTCCACCTTGATCTGGAGATCCGAGACGATGCTGCCAGCTGCTGCCTCTTCCCGTCGGGCCCTTAAAAAGCCGGCCGCGCTCCTGCGGTGCATGCTGGCGATGTTGAGGTTTTCGAGCACCGGTCGCACCGGGAAGAGCCCTTCTCGCGCCCGGTCGCCCGGGATCAAGGCTATACCGTTTCGGATGGCATCCATGGGCTTTGAAATCGAGACAGGATTGTTGTTGATCTCTATTCTCCCGGATTCTAAGGGAAGGGCTCCAAAGATGGCCTTGAGCAATTCAGATTGGCCCTGGCCCTGCAACCCGCCGAGGCCAACAACTTCGCCCTCTCTAAGCTCCAGGGAGACGTCGCGGACTGCCCCGTCACCGGCGCGCAGGTTGTGAATACGTAACACCACGGGTTGAGACCCTTCACGCTGGAATTTTTCCGGTCCCTCCTGGCTCTCCTTGCCCCGGGTTGCCTGCCCTCGCCCGGCCCTGACCTCATCCATTCTCTGGCCTACCATCATATCTACGAGGTCGCCCTCACTTGCTTCCGAAAGCTTAACGGTGCCGACGGTTTGACCGTTACGGAGGACCGTCGCGCGGTCGCAGAAGCGAAAGATCTCCTCCATACGGTGGGAGATAAACAATATTGCGCAGCCTTTGGCTTTAAGCTTGGTGATTGTCTCAAACAGGGCATCTACCTCTCCCTTATGCAGCGATGCCGTCGCCTCGTCGAGGATCAAGATCTCCGGGTTACGGGCGAGGGCCTTGATTATCTCGACGGTCTGTTGCTCAGAAGGGGAGAGGTTTCCTACGAGTTCGTCCATGGGTATCGAGCGCCCGAGGGCCTCTGCAAACTGCTCGGCGGCGGTCGCGGCCTTTCTCCGGAGCGCCTTGCTGTCGATGAAACCCCACCGCCCTCTCGGCTCCTCGTGAAGGAGGATGTTCTCTGCGACTGTAAGCTGGGGTATCAGGCTGAGATCCTGGTATACCGCTGCGACCCTGAGGCGTCGCATATCGGCGGGGCTACGCGGGGCCTCCACCTTACCCCGTATCTTTATCTCGCCGGCGTCGGGGGCGACAACGCCTGTGATGACTTTGGCCAACGTACTCTTGCCCGAGCCGTTGCTGCCCAAAAGCGCATGCACCTCACCCCGTTCACAGGAGAGCGAGGCACCATCCAGTGCGACGACCCCGCCAAATCGCTTGTGGACCCCCTTCGCCTCCAAAATAGCCACAATGTCCACCTCCCCGGGGGGCCGGGGCAGGGAATCCGGCCCCGAGCCCCTGAGACGGGTACTGCATTGGGTATTTCATTTAAAATAGGAGCGTGCCTGCTCTTCGCTGATCCAGCCGTCGAGGGTATAGGTGTCGGGTTTATCCTTATACTCCTTCCAGTACTGGTCGAAATTCTCCTGGGTTACGACGCCCGGGATTGGCACAAAGAGCGTGTTCCCATTTTTCAATGCCCCATCCTTGAATTTGCGTCCCTGGAGAATCTGCATGGCCACATGCAGGCCGCTTGCAGCTATTCCCGGAGGGTTCACGACCCCTATAGAAGTGAACGAGGGATTCTTGTCGTGTAGCTCCTTCCAGAGCTTCAGGAACCCGACACGCGCCTCGCCGGTAACGATGGGGAATTTGCGGCCGGAGGCCAGAATAGCTTTGATAGCGCCCTCGGCCATCCCGTCCTGGACCCAGACACCATCGATACTGGGGTAGGTCGCGAGGAGGTTTGACATCACCTGCTGGCCGGTAGCCTGGTCCCAGTTGGCATTGGTGTCAGTAAGAATCTTGATGCCTGGATGTTTATCGAACACCGACTTCGCACCGCGCCAGCGGTCCTCGTTCGCCGGGTGCCCCGCGAGGCCGTTGATGGCGACGATATTGCCCTTGCCGCCAAGTTTGTTGGCGAGCCATTCGGCCGATATCGCAGCCCACCTGCTCTGGTCGATCACGACGTTGATGGCCTTGGGGCTCGTAACGGCCTGGTCTATGCAGATAACCACTATACCTGCATCAACGGCCTCCTCGATAACCGGGTTCAGGGCCGTCTGGGAATTGGGGTTGATGATGATGGCATCGACCCTTGAGTTGATCATGTTCCGGATCTGCGCGATCTGCTTTGTGGTATCGAGGCCGGCATGCTGGACTATGAGTTTTCCCGTAACGAGGCCCTTTTCTTTATAGTAGTTGAATACGGCCTCTGCACGCTCCACCATCTGGTGCCGCCATTCGCTCCCGATAAATCCATTGCTGAGCGCGATGGTAAACGGTGGCTTGGATTTGGCGGCGGCAGCGGGCCCTTCGCCTACCGCCACAACCGCTAACGTAAGCACCAGTATTGTTATGAGAATCCCCCGGATTTTCCGACTCATTTCATTCCTGCCTCCTTCATCTTGCTTTCACCATAACTGTGCCGCGGATCTCTCTGACGCTGATTCCCCGTGGATCCATCTACCTGCGACCATTTGTGACCCCCATCTCGCAGTCCCGTATATCACCCCCCTTGTACAGGGTCCAGATAGAGATCGATCGGCTTACTAACTTTGGGCCTGAAGGGAAGCGCGACTTTGCACCCGGTCCTGGCAGACTCATAGGCAGCATAGATCATCTCGAGAACCGCCTTGCCGTCTTCGCCCGTCTGGATCGGCTGCTTGTCATCGCGAACACACTCAACGAAGTGGGCGAGCTCGTATGGGTAGCCCTGATTGAACACCTCCTCAAAAACGGTGAAGGTCCAGCCTTTAGTTTCGGGAGCCTTCTCGAGTGCGTAGCCGTAGCCTGATATGCTGAAAGTGAGGGCCGAGTTGCCCATGAAAAGGTCTGCGTAGGATACGCCTCCGGTGCCGTAGACCTCGATCCGGTCGTCCATCCCGCCTTGCTTTGCCCAGCTATCCTCGGCAAGCCCTACAACCCCGCCTTCAAAGGTAACAACGCATATGGAATTGTCCTCCCCCCGGGTTCTCTCTTTATGGGCATAGGTTCCCATTTGGGCCCACACGCTTTCGACCTTTGGATTCCCGCCGAGCATCCACCTGAACCACCCCAGGGCGTGGCAGCCCATATCCATCATGACCCCGCCACCGGACTGGCCGACATCCCAGAACCAGGGCGAGTGGGGTCCGGAATGCTTTTCACTCTGCTTTAGCAGGTAGATCTTGCCCAGTGCCCCCTCATTTACGAGTTGCCTGACGCGCTCATATTTGGGGGCGAAACAAAGCTGCTCGGCGTACATAAGTTTGACGCCATTTTTGCGGCTTGCCTCGATCATCTCATCCGCCTCTTCCAGGGTAAGGCAGAGGGGCTTTTCAACGATTACGTGCTTTCCAGCGCTAGCGGCGTCGATAGCCGCCCGCGCATGCAGGAAGTTTGGCAGGCAGATATCAACGATGTCCACCTCGGGCATGTCAAGGATATCTTCATAGTTTTCAAACCAGTGGGGGATCTTGTGTACCTCGGCGAACCGGCGTGCAGATTCAATACGGCGCGAATAAACCGCCACCACCTCCGCCTGAGGGATCCTTGCATACGATTCGGCATGGATGTTAGCTACGAATCCGGATCCCAGAATCCCTATACCTAACTTTTTCATCACTTCTCACACCTCCAGCGGCCCGATATCTAAGTTAGCGCGCAAAAATCTCTACATTTTTTGGCACTCGCATAGGTTTGTGCCAGTTTATCACCACGTCCCGGGGGTTGCCGGTGTTGCGTTCCGGGGACGGCGCGCTTGCGGCGCGCCTCCGTTGAAATTTGGCGCGAGGGCCCTGCCAAATTTCAAAAGGCCCCGTCACGCAACACCGGCAACCCATGGCAAAACGTCAGTAATCTTCAAACCTACACTTAGCCGCGTCCGCCTGGCGGAGGGATGCGAGACACCCCGGCCAGTGTGCGGCACCGGTAGCTGCCACCTACGAAAGGTCCGGGTATTTTTGCGCATTAAGTTAAGTAAGATTGAAAATAATGTAATTAATTCTAAATCCAGAAACATTTTCGTTCTCTGTCGTGCTGCACCGCGGCCTCGAGGTCTATTCAAAATGCCTCTGAACATGACATAGACCTGGGACCTGCTATAGATTAGACTTGCTCAAGACTCGCTCACCAACTTTCTGAGCTCACGTTCAGCCCTGGCGAGGGCCTCCTGGGGGGATACCGCCCCCTTCACGGCATCATACACCGCACGGCCGAGTATTTCTTCGTACTTCGATTCGGGTATTATAATGGGTCCCCCACGATAGGGGCTTGTACGTTGCCTGGCCAGCCTGTAGCTGTCGCGGGCGATCCTGAGCCACGGGTAGAGATCAAGGAGATCAGGGTCATCATACAGGGCTTCGTGCACAGGGGTCCCGCCCAGGAGCGCCAGTGCCCTGGCGACGCGCATCCCGGTCACCCATCGCAAGAAAGCTACAGCCTTTTCAAGGTGCCGGCTAGCACGGTTAACCGCCAGGGCCCATCCGCCCAGGACTGGTACGCCGCCCGGCACGATGGCGTAGCCGATCCTGCCTATGACCCTGGAAGTGGAGGTAGATGGGTTATTCAAGGCCGTCGCGAAACTATCCCATAGCACCATCATCGCCGCGTCGCCCCTGGCGAACACCTCAACCTGCTCATCCCAGAGCGCATCCTCAAATCCCGGCGGCCCATAGACAACACTTTCCATGTAGCTTGTCAGGGCTTTCAGGCATTCCCGGCTGTTGATGCGAACGTCGAAGTTTTCGTCGAAGGCCCGGCCGCCGTACGCCCACTTCCGCGGGCAAAACTCGCAGACGGCCCCGCTCGGGTACTGAGAGCCATAGGTCGTTCCATACAGAGTGGGGGATTCAGGCTCGAACTTCCGGGTGAAGAATCGTGCTATGATGTTGAATTCGGTCCAGGTCGTGGGCGGCTTTAGCTCCGCCTTGAACTTCGAGCGATAGCGCTGCTGGTATAAGGGGTCCTCGAACAGGTCTTTCCGGTAGAACAGTATCTGCACACCAGGCAAGAATGGAAGCCCGTACTGTGTATCTTTATATAAACCGTATAGCCGATATATTTCAGGTATAAAGTCTTCAAAGTAGTCGGTGGGCCATGCTTTGATGATATCGTCCAGCGGGAGCAGTTGACCTGTTTCAGCAAATTCGGGAAGCCAGGGATTATCGATCATAAGGATATCGTACGTCCCCTTCCCGGCGCGCAGGGTTTCGACCTGCCTGGAATAGACCTCCTCGATCGGGGCGAGCTCGATCTCGACATCGCAAGTGTTCCCCCGCCTAAAATCAGGGAGCAGTGAAATTACAGCTCGGGCAAGCGGGGTCTCAAGAAAGATTCCTCGAAGCACCGGGCGCCTTCCGCTTCTTTTCGCCCTCCCGCTTTCGCCTTCGGTTCCCTTCGGCGATTTTATACTGCTGCCCCGGGAGTCCATGTCGCCGCGGGAGTCCATGCCACCGCGGGAGCCTCTATCACCGCCTGTCGAGGTCTTTGCATTTCTCCGGGCGGACTCGCGTATAATGAATCGCGACGGCAAGACCACTTCCTTACTATCCCGCAGGGGTCCCCCTGTTATTGTGTGGATTATCAAGTCAGCGGCGGTTTCGCCAAGTCGGAAAACAGGCTGAGCCACTGTGGCAAGTGGTGGTGATGCAATCTGGGCCCAGGCTGTTTCGTCGAAGCTTGCGACCGCGACATCATCGGGAATGCGAAGTCCTTTCCATTTTGTAGCTTGATAGACGCCGATTGCCACCAGGTTGTTACCGCATATAATTGCGTCAGGGGGATCAGGCATTTCCAGTAGGTGTATAGCTGAACGTAGTCCACCTGGCACATTAGGATTGCATCTTTGGAGATACCCATCGCAAAAGGGAATGCCGTGAGTGCGGAGTGCCTCTTTATAGCCTTCGAGTTTCATCTGCTCCGACCATGTATCCCAGTATCCCGTTATGAATGCGATCCTTTGAAATCCCTGTTCGACTAGATAGGCTGTGACTTCGAATGCACCCCGCGAATCATCCATGACCACGGAATTTAGCTCCCCCGTGGAGAGCCGGCGGTTGACCAGCACTACCGGGATCTCTCTGGATTGAAGCTTCAGCAGGGTCTCGTCATCCGGGATTGAAGTCGCTACTATCAGGCCATCTAGTCGCCTTGATCTCAGCGCCTTCAACGCTTCCTCGCTGCTGAAGTGTATATCTTGGGCTGTAAAGATGGATAAGTGATATCCCCGCTTCAAAAGGGAGGTGTGGAGGCCCGTTACCATCTCGGCTGTGAATGCATCCTGTATGCTGTTTGCCAGGATGCCGATGTTGCGCGACTGGCTCTCCTTGAGACCGCGGGCGTTAGCATCGGGATGGTAGTTTAGCTCCCTTGCGGCAAGGAACACGCGCTCCTGGAGCCTCGCGCTTACAGGCTTTGAATTGTTCAGGACATTTGACACGGTCGCCACTGAAACCCCGGCGAGCCTTGCGACGTCTTTTATGGTAGCCACGGGCGATGCCTCCAGTATTCATGCGTGCGCGCCCTCCCGGCCGGGCGAAGGGGAGGTGTGCGACCCGAGTCAAGGTCAAGCCTAGAAGCGGCAGAGATATATCGGCTGACTCGGCCCGGAAGCCGGGCCGCTAAGGGAAGTAAGAACGTTTTACTAAACGTTTAAATTTACACAATATTATTTTCGCTATATTTAACAAATTTCCTTCTTAATATAGGTAATATTTTCTCGCCAAACGACGAGGAACATCCAACCCGCCCTCGGTCAGGTAGCGACCAGGACCGGCAGGAAGATTATCAGGTAAATGATTTTCTCGTATCATGGAGAGGGGGAAGGGAATACGCATCTCGCGGAGAATAGTAGTTTTGATATGACCAGGAGACATCACCCGGAAAATAGAAGACAACATCTGGAAAAACCCGTCGCAGGACGGGCTCTCCTCATGTCCGGTCTACTTTTGATCGCCCTCTTGCTGGCGGGTTTTACGGGGATATTAAATAACCGGGCGAGGCCCCCCGAACCTGCGTGCCCGCCGTCCGGTGCGTTATCCACCGGCGCGCCGCCCGCTGCCTCTCGGTTCCCTAGCGGGGGCGGTGGGGGTGACCTGCTCGACCGCGTGAGGGCGGCCGGGCCTGACTTCGAACGGCGGGTGACTGCCCTCGCGAAGGAGGCTGTAGAGCATTTTGTGCGGACCGGTGCCGTGATAGAGACCGGTGCCGTGGCCGGGACCGCAGGCTACCGGGTGAGCCGCACGCGCGCGGGCCAGGCGGCTGCTGGCCAGGGAGCGACCCGGGAAGCGGTTGACCGGCTGCTCGCGGAGCGCGCGGGTGTGTTCGTTACAATCATCTCGGACAACAGGGTCCGCGGTTGCATTGGCAGCATCTACCCCCAGCAGGATTCTATGGAGGCCGAGATAATTCACAATGCAATAATGGCCGCAAGCGCTGATATGAGACACCCACCTGTGCGGGAGGATGAGCTCGATAAGCTGAGTTATTCAGTGGCGATCGTGGGGAGAGTCGAGCGGGTGGACCCGGGTATGGAGTTCGACCCGGGAGAGTTTGGCGTCCTGGTGACCCCGGTTCCGGGAGGGGGAGGCCGTACAGGGGTGATACTCCCCGGGGAGGCGAGGACATGGTCCAAGGCAGTTTCGTGGGCGATGCAGGAGGCAGGCATCTCGCCCGGAGAGGGATTTGAGCTTCAAAGGTTTCAGGCGGCAAGCTTCGGCAAGAAGCTCGAGCTTTATCGTTGATTCATACTACGTCGATTCATACTGTTAAGGTTAGTGCGCAAAAACACCCGGACCTTTCGCAGGTGACAGCTACCAGTGCCGCACAATGGCCGGGGAGTCTCGCATCTCTCCGCCAGGCGGACGCGGCTAAGTGTAAGTTCGAAGATTACTGACGTTTTTCCAGGGGTTGCCGGTGCTTGCGTGACGGGGCCTTTTGAAATTTGGCAAGG
>DUMQ01000124.1 GCA_012839815.1 Bacillota bacterium
ATCCTTTTATTTTCTCGCCCGCTATTTTTTCATCCGCGGACCTGCCCGTTGCCATACACCTTGTACTTTATCGATGTAAGCTCCGGGAGGCCCATCGGGCCACGCGCATGTAGTTTCTGGGTGCTGATGCCTATCTCGGCGCCGAAACCGAATTCCCCGCCATCCGTAAACCTGGTCGACGCGTTGACGTAGACAGCAGCGGCATCGACCCTGTCTAGGAACTCCCTTGCATTCCTTTCATCCCGGGTCACGATGGCCTCCGAGTGCCGCGTCCCGTACCTCTGAATATGATCAATGGCCTCATCAAGGGATGATACCACCTTAACAGCGAGTATCAAGTCAAGAAACTCCGTCCCCCAGTCGTCCTCTGTGGCGGCCTTTGCGCCGGGCAGATACTTCATCGCCCGCGGGCACGCCCGGAGTTCGACGCCGCGCGCGCTGAGAGCTTCGCCAGCCT
Organism: Bacillota bacterium; assembly: GCA_012839815.1. Lineage (GTDB taxonomy): Bacteria > Bacillota > SHA-98 > Ch115 > JABLXJ01 > JABLXL01. Next base: position 458 of record DUMQ01000124.1, read on the forward strand.
CCGGCAGGAAACGGGCAGCGATATCTTCATGCACAAGCAAGGTCTCCGCGGCATTACAAACGGCCGGCCTCTGCGTCTTCGCATTCACGATTATCTCCCGTGCCATATCTACATCAGCACTTGCATCCACATAAACATGGCAATTCCCTGTCCCCGTCTCGATAACCGGCACTGTGGAATTCTCCACCACCATGTTTATGAGGCCTGCCCCCCCGCGCGGTATGACCACGTCTATATACTCGCGCAATTTCAGGAGCTGATAAACTGATTCACGCTCCGTTGACTCGATAAAGTTTATGGCCCCCGCAGGTATGCCGCTCTCCCTGGCGGCCTTATCAAGGATCTTAACGATGGCCGCGTTGGAATTCAAGGCGCTGCTGCCGCCCTTCAGGATTACGCTATTGCCAGACTTCAACGTCAGCCCGACCGCATCCGACGTGACATTGGGCCTGGCCTCATAAATGATGGCGATCACGCCGAGCGGCACCCTAACCTTTTCTATCCTTAGCCCGTTGGGCCTCGTCCAGCTGGCGATGACCTCGCCTACGGGATCCGGCAGTTTCGCGACATCCCGGAGCCCCTCCGCCATGCTCGCGATGCGCTTTTCATTTAGTGAGAGCCGGTCGATAAAAGCGGGGCTTGCCCCCTCGGAGCGAGCAAGCTCTACATCCCTCCGGTTTGCTTCCAGGATTTCGCCGGATGCCTCGAGGAGCGCCGAAGCCATCGCCTCGATGGCTTTGTTTTTCGTAACGGTATCCACGAGGCCAAGCTTATAGGACGCATCCTTGGCGAGCTTTGCCTTTTCGATAAGTTCACCATATTCAGCCACTACAGCCCTGCCTCCTCTGCCCTATATGATCTAGCTGCTGAGGGAGGAACAGGGTCCCCACCTCCGCACCGTCGATTATCCTCTCGAGGATCTCCTCCTGCTCGCTGCTGGCGACCACGACGTAAACCCCTTTGCCCGTGGCTATCCTCGCGGCCTCGATCTTGGTAGCCATGCCACCCACTGCGAGGCCGGACCCAGCCCCGCCAGCACAATGACATATACTATCATCGATACTGGAAACCAAGGGGATGAGCCTGGCGCCGCTATCCTTTCTCGGGTCGCCCGAGTAGAGTCCCTCCACATCCGACAGCAGGATGAGGAGCCGGGCCCCGGTTATGACTGCGACCAGGGCAGACAGGGTATCGTTATCGCCGAACTTTATCTCATCAACTGCGACTGTATCGTTCTCGTTTACAATGGGCACAACTCCGTAACGTAGGAGGGCCTCGAACGTATTATGAACATTATGATACCGCACGGGCGACGCCACATCCTCGCGGGTCAAAAGAACCTGAGCCACGGGATGACCGTATTCTGAAAACAGCTTTTCGTACATGTGCATGAGGATACCCTGGCCTATGGCGGCGAGCGCCTGGGTCTCGGCGAGATCACTTGGCCGCTTCGCAAGGCCCATTCGCCCGACCCCGGCGGCAATAGCCCCCGATGTGACCAGGATCGTCTCGAGTCCGCGGTTCCTCAAGTCAGATACCTGCCGGACTATCCTCTCCATGCGTCGCACGTTCAAATTACCATTGGGATAGGCCAGGGAACTTGTCCCCACTTTGACGACGAGCCGTTTTACACCCCGCATGATCACCTGTCGCTCATTGGATGTCAATCCAGCACACTCCTTAGGATTTAGAGTTCCCCAGCCGGGCTTTATGCCAGGCCGGGGAACTCATCTCGCTATTGAGCTCAAATGAGGCCTCAGCCTGAACCAGATCTCAAACCTCCCGGATAGCCTCCGTCGGGCAGCTCGCAATCGCCTCTTTCACAGTATCCTCCAACTCTTCCGGAACCTCATCGGCTTTGGCCTGAGCTTTTTCGTCATCGTTCCAATCAAAAACTTCAGGACATAAATCTATACACGTCCCGCAGCTAATACAGAGATCCTGGCCCACCTCGACTCGCACAAGCTTCACTCCTTTAAGAAGATGTGTTTCTGCGACTATATCCTATTATATCCACTTATTGTTTATATCCACCATCATCTATTGCCTATCGCTTACTATCATACTATTGCCGGGCAAGATAATCAACTCTTCGCCAGGGGCGCGCCAACTCAGAGTTCCAGCAATATCCGGTCGTCCGCCAGCCGTTCACCGCGGACCCGCGCAAATTGATCCAGGAGATCCTCCACAGACATCCTCGCTCGCGCAGGATTGGCTACGTCTAGGATTATCTCGCCCTCGTGCATCATGATAGTCCGCGTCCCCATTGCCAGCGAGTACCTAAGGTTGTGAGTTACCATCAGAGCCGTGAGATTATAATGGCGCACGATCCTGTCCGTGAGCGCCAGTATTTGTTCAGCAGTCCTGGGGTCGAGCGAGGCTGTATGTTCGTCAAGCAAAAGGAGCTTGGGCTTCGCTACTGTAGCCATCAGGAGTGTGAGCGCCTGGCGCTCCCCGCCCGAGAGTAAGCGCACAGGGTCTCCGAGTCTTGACTCCAGTCCCAGACCCAGCACCTCAAGATAGCTCTTGAAAGACTTTCTTTGGATTGCCGTAACACCGCGCCCGAGCCCGCGGCGTACTCCCCTCTTAAACGCCATCGCCAGGTTTTCCTCGATCGTCATGCTCGCGGCCGTCCCCTGAAGGGGATCCTGAAAGACCCGGCCCACCAACGCAGCTCGCGCGTATTCAGGCAACCTCGTGACGTCACGACCATCAATCTTTATAATCCCCATATCCACGGGAAACGTACCGGCAATCGCGTTCAAGAGCGTCGATTTCCCCGCGCCGTTGCTCCCTATAATTGTAACGAACTCGCCCGGGCGCAGGCTAAGGTTTATATTATTCAGGGCAACCCTGTCGTTCTTGGTGCCCGGATTGAATACCTTGTACAGTCCCTTGATTTCCAGCATTGCCATTCCCTGATCCACCTCCATTCAAGAGCGACCGGACAGCCACGCGCGTGTTCGCGCGCGACCGCAGCGTGGGAGCCGCCAGGGCCACCACGACAAGGCCAGCAGTCACGATCTTCAGGTCGGTTGGGGCGAACCCGGCCCGTAACGCAAAAAAGACTGCAAACCTGTATACAACCGAGCCCAGAATCGCCCCCAGGGTGGCAGCACCTATACTCCGGGGGGCGAGAAGGACCGTCCCTATTATTACTGAAGCAAGGCCTGTAACGATCATGCCCACGCCCATGCCCACATCTGCAAAGCCTTGATACTGTGCTATAAGCGCACCGGACAAAGCTACAAGTCCGTTGGAGAGACACAGGCCCAGCAGCTTCATGGCGTCCGTATCCACCCCGAGGCTCCTTATCATAGCTTCATTGTCGCCCGTGGCCCGCAGGGCCAGGCCGATCTCCGTCGACAAAAACCAGTCGAGCAGGAGTTTTAATATAATAGTTAATGCCAGAAAAGCAATCAATGCTACAAATGCTCTGGGGAGGCCGGCATGTTCAAGCATGGTTATCAGGGTATCCCGGCGAAGAAGTGGTATATTGGGGCGCCCCATTATCCGGAGGTTTACGGAATATAAGGCTGTCATCGTCAGTATACCGGCGAGGAGTCCCGATATCTTCAACTTGGTGTTCAGCAGGCCGGTTACACCCCCCGCAATAAAACCGGCGAGGAGTGCTACCAAGGTAGCCAGTACAGGATTATAACCGCTAAAAATCATGGTGGCCGCGATTGCTCCCCCGAGCGGGAAGCTCCCATCAACGGTCAGGTCCGGGAAATCCAGGACTCGAAAGGTGAGGTAAACACCCAGTGCCATTATGCCAAATGCAAGCCCCTGCTCGAGCGAGCCGGCCAACGCAAACAGCGACATCAAGTCAACCCCTTTACACCCAAACAGGCTAGAGAGCACACACATGCCGTGGTGCCCTCCAGCCATTCTCCAAATTTATCCAAATTTAAGTCTATATAGTTCTCCAGGTTAGTGCGCAGCTGTTAGTTCGCACCTACTTGATAACGTGGTCAGCCTCCTTGATCAAGCTCTCAGGCACCTTCACACCCATACTCTTGGCGGCCTTGAGGTTTATGGTGAGCTCCGCCTTGCCAGCAAGATATTCTATGGGCATATCCGCTGGGTTGGCGCCCTTTATCACCTTCAACGCCATCCTGCCCGTCTGCTTTCCCAGCTCGTAGTAATTAATTCCCACCGTGGCGAGCCCGCCCCTCTTAACGGAGTCACCCTCCCCCACTATAAGGGGAAGCTTGGCCTGCTCCGCCACTTTGATAACGGATTCGAGGGCAGAGACAACTGTATTATCGGTGGGGACGTAAATGGCATCGACCCGTCCAACAAGGGATTGCGCTGCCTCATACACGCCGCTCGAATTGCTGCATGTTACCTTAACAAGGTTAAGCTTAAGCGCCTTGGCCGCCTTCTCCGCGAGATCCACCTGGACCAGGGAGTTGGTCTCGCCGGCATTATAGATTATGCCCACCCTCTTCGCCTTGGGGGCGAATTTGAGGACCAGCTCGACCTGCTGGGCTACAGGGTTCAAATCTGACGTGCCGGTGACGTTTGTACCGGATTTCTCGATACTCTTTACAAGCCCGGCAGCCTTGGGATCCGTGACCGCGGTAATCAAAATCGGGATCTTATCCGTCGCCTGGGCTGCGGCCTGTGCCGTCGGCGTAGCTATCGCCAAGATCATATCCACCTTATCGTTCACAAACTTCTGCGCGATCGACTGAGCTATGGACATATCACCCTGGGCATTTTGAAAATCGTAGATCACATTCTTGCCCTCAACATATCCCGCCTCCGCAAGGCTGTCAACAAAGCCCTTCCTCGCGGCATCAAGCGAGGGATGTTCAACAATCTGCATTACACCGATCTTAATCTTCTTGGACGTCTCCTTGGCCTGCGCAGTCAGGACAAAAGCCGCCATCAACATCGTGAGGGCAAGAGCAGCAATACACACCCTGACGGCGATCCCTTTGCTTCTCGCCTCTTTCATCTTCAAAATTGGCATAAAACAATCTCCCCTCTCAGCTTAGATTATGACTCCTCTTGATATGGTTCCCTTGAGCCTCGCCCCCCCTCTTGCTCCCGCGCCCGCGCATTCTCTATAACTCTCTCACCGGTGATCTCGCCGGCTTCACCGATCCCCCTACCCGCAGCTTGCGAAGCGCGCCAACCATCCCATGAGTAACTGTGCTTGGGGACTTTCAGCACAAGAGAAGTCTCGGAACCCGCTATACCGGGTATCTTGCGCAGCTTCTCCGTCAAGAAGCCGAATAAGTCGTCGTTGGTCCTGGCCACGACCTCGATGATCAGGTCATAAGTACCTGTACACACCGTTATCTCCCTGACCTCGGGCATTGCTGACAACGTCTCTATGATCCTGCCCAGATCGCTGCTGCTGACGTGTACCCCAACTATCGCCATGAAATTCATCCCGAGCTTGGACGGGTCAGTCACCGCAACGATCTTCATTATGCCCTCTTCTATCAAACGATTAACGCGTTTCCTTATGGTCCCCTCAGCAACACCCAGCATTCCGGCGATCGCGGTGTAGGTCTCGCGCCCGTCTCTCTGGAGTATCTTCATGATGGCCCTATCAAGTTCGTCCAGCGTGAACACAGCGCGCTCCGGAGGCATTTACCTTCCCCCCGTCCTCTATCCTTGAGCCGTGGCCGCTCGTTTTCATGACGACCAAGTATATTGTATTTCACTTTCCGTTCCATATCAAGCCGTAAAGAACGAATTTTGCACTGAATATGCATACCAAATGCGAACATTCAACGGAAAGACTATACGAAGCAGCTCCCACCGATGAACTCTCTCAAGAGCGAGTTGGCAGGCACATCCTTGGGATCCACCTCAAGGAAGTAATCTAGAAACTTGAGAAGCCGCTTCGCCTCGGAATACTCCGGTACCGACCTGTCAATCTGCTCAAGGAGGGGCTCCGCGTATTTTTTCAGGACCGCAAGTTCATAGGCCAGCGCCGAATTAAACATAACGTCAGCCTCCTCCTGGAACGGGAAAATGTTCTTCTCCTCCCCCTTGCGCACGCTCGGCCAGAGCCGGATCGTTTCGAGGGCATTGTGCGACCTGAACTGGCTATCCCTGACTATTCGCCTTAAAAGCCTGACATCCGTGGTTGGGATCCTGTTATGATCATCGATATTTAACTGCGTGAGGGCGCTTACGTATATCTTAAACTTGCGGCTCTTGGGTATGGAGAGGGTGAGGCGGTCATTCAAACCATGAATCCCCTCGATAATGATAGGTTGGTCAGGCCTAATCCTGAGCCTGCGCCCTGAAGACTCCCTCTTTCCTTTAAGGAAATTGAATGCCGGCAACTCTACTTCTTCGCCTTGGATGAGCCTGGCCAGGTGCTCATTGAATAGCTTAAGGTCTATGGCTTCAAGGGCTTCGAAGTCGTAATTCCCCGCCTCATCCCGGGGGGTGTGTTCTCTATCCACGAAATAGTCGTCCAAGGATATCGATACAGGCTTCAAGCCGTTTACCCTTAGCTGGACCGCCAGCCGTTGGGCAAAAGTGGTCTTCCCTGAGGACGACGGCCCCGCTATAAGGATAAGTCTCAACCTGTCCTTGTTCTCCGTAATTAGATCAGCTATCTTCGCTATCTTCTTTTCGTGAAATGCCTCGGCCACCCGTATAATATCGCCGATATTGCCCTGTGATACGATGTCATTTAGAGAGGCCACATCCGAAACATTGAGCACCTGGCCCCACCTCTCCGCCTCAAAGAAGACGCTCGCGAGCTTTCCCTGCTCCACATACTCTGGTATCCTGGTAGGGTCGCTCCTTGATGGGAATTCGAGGATGAAGCCAGGCAGGTAAAACCTGAGGCGGAAAAGCCGCAGGTAGCCCGTGCTCGGCACCATATACCCATAGGAGTAATCACTGAACCAGTCGCAGGTATATATGTTGACCGTTGGGGCCTTGCGATACTTGAGAAGGCGAACCTTGTCATGCTGGCCGTCCCTCTCAAAAAGGGCTACGGCTTCCTCCTTTGGTATGGTCCTCTTGGCAAATGGAACATCCCTTTTGACTATCTCCTTCATCCTCGCCTCGATATTCTCGATATCTTTCTCAGTGACTGGCCGCTCCCAATATATCTCACCATACAGGCCATTGCCGAGCGAATGCTCCACGCTTACCCTGCAGCCTGCGAGGATCTCCCTGGCGGCCATAACCAGGAGGGATACCAGGCTGCGCTGGTATATCCTCATCCCATCCTCCGTCTCAAGATCGAGAAACTCAACGGATGCGTCCTCATCGAGCTGGTATGTCAATTCACGAAGCTCATTATTGACCCTGGCGGCCACGATTGGCGATGGTCTCGCGCCCCCGTGCTCCCGGGCCAGGGCCATGAGGGATATCCCCTTCGGGACCCTCTCCCTCTTCTTGCTCTCCCCCTCTTGCGCCGCCTGGCACCTTCTCGCGGGAGCGGTGGCGGGAGGGGTGATCGTCACCGTTATAAGATCATCACGAGCAAAATCATCACGAGTCACTTCGCATCCCAGCCTTTCTATCCCCACTACTTAGCTTATTCTATCCATTTTCGGCCCACCAGACAAGGGAACCTGCCGGAATTACTACTATTTGACTCTACTATTTGACAGGCGCTAATTTTCCCGGCAAACCTGTGGAAAAATTAAGAGCAGGATTGAGACACAATAAAGATAAAGATAGGATAAAGAGTTGGATAGAAAAGCGGGGGCGTTTGCCGTGAGACAGGGCCATGCGAATCCGGGTAGCATTACAGATTTAGGCGACTTGAAGAGACTAGCGGGATTTATAGCGGACCTGGTTGTGTTCTTCAAGATCGTAACGAGGGTCTTCCCTGCAGTATCCGCGGAATTATCCAGGTGGACGGCCAAACTCGAGGCATGTGCGGACCCGGAGCTGAGGGCGCAAGCGCTTTCCAGCATTCGCCTTAAACGATTTCACGCCCAGGGAGGAAGCATGTATGCCCTCCTCCACCCAGTGTCCCCGAGAGCACGGCGCCGGGTCATAAACCTGATAGTCGCCTTTCAAACGATAAGCGATTACCTGGATAATCTCTGCGACTATATGGAGTGCTTCGATGAAGAAGCCTTCAGGTCCCTCCACCTTGCCATGATCGATGCGCTCGACCCCGGCCCCCACCCCGGCACGAAACGAGAAGATGACCCATATTACAGGGTCTTTCCCCATGGAAACGATGGGGGTTACCTTGCCGCTCTGGTGGGCGAGTGCCAGCGCAATGCACGGGACCTGCCGGCGTTTGAAGCGATCCGGAGCGAGGCGGCCCGCCTGACGAGCCTCTACTGCGACCTCCAGGTCTACAAGCACCTCGATCCAGCGGTCAGGGAGGCCCGTCTCATCAGGTGGTTCCAGCGCTACGAGCACCAGTTTCCCGGGATTTACTGGTGGGAATTTGCGGCCGCCGCAGGCTCCACCCTGTGCGTCTTTGCCTTGTTTAGCGCCGCCACCCGGGCCCGGAACCACCTCCTGGAAAATGAGGTCCGGGCCACGATCGAATCGTACTTCCCATGGATCTGCGGGCTTCATATCCTCCTGGATTATCTCATCGACCAGGGGGAGGATGAGGGTAGCGGGGCACTGAATTTTGTAAGGTGTTACCCCGACGATGAAACCAGAAATTCAAGGCTCAAGTTTTTTGTGGCCCAATCCCTCGCCAGGGCATCCCTCCTGCCCAACCCCGGGTTCCACAGGGCCGTTGTCAAGGGTCTCCTTGGCCTCTACCTGTCGGACCCCAAGGTCGAGGCTCAGGGCATGGGGCATCTTGCTGACGAGCTTCTCGCAATTGCCGGCCTGGAGGCAAGGGCTGCCCGCTGGCTCTGCGCCCAGCTCCGGCGCGCGGGGATAATCTAGCGCACACCCCGTCCCTCTAGACGATCCGCTTCTACTTGTCTACCTGTCGCGAACCAGGACCCGGTCTGCGATGTCCTCCAGGCAGGCCCTTGAGGGCCCCTCGGGCATCTCAGCGAGGCAGGCTTTGGCCGCCTCCACGTGGTGCCTGGCCTTGCGGCGGGCATACTCCAGTGCGCCGCTCGAACTAACCCAGTCGCATATGGTCTTAACATCGTCCCGAGACGGCCGGCGTCCCGCCAGCATCCTCCTTATATCCGCCGAAAACCTTGCATCTCGCAGTATGTGGAGGATAGGGAGAGTCAGGATGCCAGATGATAGATCGAGCCCGGCCGGCTTGCCGGTGACCCTCTCCTCGCCGGTGAAGTCGAGCAGGTCATCTGTTATCTGAAATGCGTAACCCAGTTCAAGCCCGTACCGCATCATGGCCCCTGCCTCTCTTTTGGATGCCCGCCCGATAACGGCACCGGCGTAACACGAAGCTGCCATGAGGTGGGCCGTCTTTTTGCGGATTTGCTCCATATAATCGGCCTCGGTAAGGTCGCAGTTAAAGGCCTGACACGCCTGCTCGATCTCTCCCTCGCACATGACCGTGATCGCCTCGGCCATTAGCCTCACGAGACCAAGCCGGTTCCTGTGGTCCATCCGGCTCAGGATGGTTAGAGCACGGGCAAATAGAAAATCGCCTGCCAGGACCGATGTGCGATTCCCCCATAGGGAGTTCACAGTTGCCCTGCCCCTCCTGGTGCGCGCGTTGTCTATAATGTCATCGTGGATCAGGGAGGCCATGTGGATCAACTCGGTAGCAACAGCTACGTCTATAGCTCCCTCGGGATCATGCCGGAAGGAGCGTGCACACAAGAGCACAAGCAAAGGCCTGATGCGCTTGCCTCCCCCGAAGATGAGGTAGTTGCACACGTCGCCGATGAGTTGGGAATGGGACGATGTCACCTCCTGGAGCCGCTCCTCGACTCGCTTCAGGTCGGCGGCGACACCCGACGCGGGAAGCTCTAGCGCCTCGAAGGTCCCTGGTCTCTCAATTGCCTGGATGCCCACTCTCAAAGATCCCCCTAACCATGGTCGCAAGATTAAGCCACAGACCTATAAGAGATATATGGCCTGCGGGCTCTACATTAGTGTGACCATTTTCCGCCGCGGGCAACCAGAGAAATACCACACACAACCACGCACAGGCGACGCCGCGCTCAGGCCTTATTACCTCGAAACACTCATCTGGTAGTCGTATACCATGCGCGATATCTCAGCTATATTGCCAAAACCCTGGTCTATATCGTAGATTCCCTTTGAAAGCACAACAAGAATATAGGGCCGCTGGGCGAATACTATACCGGCATCGTTGGCCACGCCCCAAACATCGCCCTCTTTGTGAGCCACCGTTACATCCTCCGGGAGTTTCCCCGGCAGGCCCACATGATATATGGGATGTGACATGTCATCGAGGAGACGCGCTCCAAGCTCTGGATGTCTCTTACTAAAGTCAAGCACGGCCTCCATATAAGCACCCATGTCGGCGGCCGTGGTGATGTTTGCGCCACCCGGGAATACCGTCCTGCCGCCGACCCTCTCCATGAACAGCTTTATGTTTTCCTTGCCGAGGTAACGCATGAGCATCCTATTAGCAACGTTATCACTTATGGTGATCGCCAGGTTGGCGAGCACCCTAAGCGAATACCGGTCGCCCTCGCGCGCCGTAAACTGCAATATTCCAGCTCCTTCCTGGTAATCGGTGTCCTTGTGATACGTGACACGATCATCCCAATCCAGCTTGCCCTGGGCTACGAGTTCATTCAGGTACAGGACGACGGGGACCTTAACCGTGCTCGCGGCCGTTATCGGCTCCCCGGCGTTGATCTCCATAGTTGCCCCGGACTCGAGGTCTTTAAGGTAGACGCCGTAGGTCGCCCCGGTGGTCGCGATGTAGTCAATAAGCTGCTCCCGCAACGGCCCGTAATCAGGGAGGCTGGATGAGCTCCCGCGCCTGACGCCTTCCGTGGATCCAGGTCCGCTACCGGTATTCACGCCCTCACCCCCACCCTCCTTTGCCTCTGGAGTTACCTCTTGCGGGGTCCCACTTGCGTCAAAGGGCCAACCGCCCTGCCCGTGTCCCCCGGGCCCGCGCCCGAGGGCCTGAAACGAGAATGCTATAATCACGGCCGCCAAAATGACCGCCGTTATTATCCTAAATATTCTGCAAGGCATGATTTAATTCTCTCCCCTCCCAAAGTCTATACGAAAAATATTATATAGGAGACAATGCATCCCTGCATCAAGCAAATCTTGACACTTTTTCTCACTTGCCCTCATATCTTGAGAAGGATTATTTACATATCCGTCGAAGAAGAATTGCGGCAAAGCAATGTGGGTAAGACGCCAGGAAGCCGACGGAACGTGCAGAGTGCATGCAAGGCATAAGTAAGAAGGGATAGAACGGGTCAGCACCATATAATAGGATTGAGGGGGTTTGCCAGACATGGCGGGATTTCTATCCGGGCTTTTCGGGGGCAAAAAGGGCACAAAAAAATATGAGGACATATTCACGACCGCAAAGAAGATGGGCCAGAGTATCGAGTATGCTTTTAGGCAGGCCGTAGACGCCTCCGTGGCGGATAAGGTATTCAAAGACAAGAGCGAGGCTTGCGACAAGCTCCTGGAGGTTCTACTGCCAAAGGTTGATTCGGAACTACACCCTGCGCTCCGGAAGGCGTGCGAGCGCATAAAAGAGCTTTGAGGATCGTGTGCCTGGCCTATCACACCGCCCCGCGTTCCCGCAGCCTGTCAAGGGCCACGGCCAGCAGGAGCACCGCGCCGCGCGCCACGTCCTGGTAAAAGGATGAGACGTTGAGCAGGACGAGGCCGTTATTGAGCGTGCCCAGTATGAGGGTGCCGAGGAGCGTACCCCATATGCTCCCTTTACCGCCCGAGAGGCTCGTGCCCCCCAGTATCACCGCGGCGATCACGGTGAGGGCCACACCCGTTGCCGCCTGGGGGGCGCTTGCTCCAAGCATCGAGGTGAGTAGCACCCCACTCCCAGCGGCAGCCGCGCCGGAAATCACGTAAACCAGCATAGTGATAAGGTCTATGTTGATGCCTGAGAGCCTCGCAGCCTCTGCATTGCCGCCGATCGCATAGATGGACCTGCCAAACGGCATATAGTTGAGCACAATAAACGCCAGCGCAAAGACAACGGCCATCATCAGGAGCGGAAAGGGAATCCCCGCAACGTCGCCCATGGCGATAAACCTGAACCCCGGGTGGAGGAGGCTCGATGTCAGCCCTCCGGTAAGGACGAAGGCGATTCCGCGCACTATCGACATGCTGCCGAGCGTCGTGATAAACGCGTTTATCTTGAGTCTGGTCACGCAGAGCCCGTTAGCCGCCCCGACCAGGGTCCCGAGGATTATACTGACTATGACTCCGGTCCATATTCCTAAACCGGCCCTGTAGATAATGCCTATTATCACGCCCGAGATGGCGGCCACCGCTTCCACAGATAGATCGAGGCCCCCGGCAATGAGCACGAGGGTCGACCCCGCCGCCATTATCCCTATATAGGCCATGTTGGTCCCGATGTTCAGGAAGTTTCGTACATTAAGAAAATACGGGGAAACTACAGAAAAGAATATGATCATGCCCGCGTAAAAGGCAAGCAAGATCGCCGTTCCCGACCACTTTAACACCCCGGGAGTTCCCCGCACGGCCTGGGTGGTCTCGCGGATAGCCGCGTCGCCGGGTCTTCCGGTCCCAATCATCATGACACTCCCCCCATGGCGCAGTAAAGCACCCTCTCCTGCGTTGCATCTTCCCCGCTAAACTCGGCCATGACCCTGCCCTTGTAAAGCACGAGAATCCTGTTGCTGATCCTGAGGACCTCAGGTAGGTCCGAGGACAGGACCACGATGGCCATCCCCTCTTCTGCGAGCCTCTTCAAGATCCCGTAGATGTCCTCCCTCGCCCCCACGTCCACGCCTCGCGTCGGCTCATCGATGACAAGCACCTTCATGTGTCGGGCAAGCCACTTCGCCAGGAGCACCTTTTGCTGGTTGCCGCCGCTCAGGAATCTGGCCGGCTGGAAGAGGCTCCTGCACCTTATGCCGAGCCCATTCACCCACCTGCTTGCAACGGCGATCTTCTCGTCACGCCTCAAGAAGCCACCCCTCGTCAGCTTATCCATCGATGGCAGGGTGATGTTTTCCTCCACGCTCATCTCCAATATGAGCCCCTCCGTCTTGCGATCGGCCGGGACAAGGCCGATCCCATGGATCTTGGCCTCGCCCGGGGATTTGAAGTGAACCGGCACCCCGTCCACGGCGATCGTCCCGCCATCCACCGGCACGGCACCAACCAGGGCTTTTGCCAGATAATCCGTGCCCGAACCCATGAGGCCAAAAAACGCCACTACCTCGCCCGCCCTAACCTGGAATGATACATAATCGAGGCACCCTCGCCGCGACAGGTTCTCCACCGACAATATTGCGGGCCCGGCCGGACGGGCTGGAGCAAGGTGGCCCTGGACCAGGCTTCGCCCGACCATTGCACGCACGAGGTCCTGGTGCGTAAATCTATTGCGCTCAAATATCCCGGCATTCCTGCCGTCGCGGAGGACCATAACCCTATCCGCGATCCTGAATACCTCCTCGAGCCGGTGGGAGATATATATTATCCCGACGCCTTTGCTCTTGAGCCCCTCCACAACCTCGAACAGCCTCTTTATTTCCCGGTCGGTAAGAGCCGCAGTCGGCTCATCCATTATGAGGATCTTCGCCTCGGCCGAGAGCGCCCTGGCTATCTCCACGATCTGCCGCTCGGCGACTGTAAGGCGCCCCACCTCCACATCGGGGTCGATCCTCACATCAAGCATATTCAGGACGCGCATAGCCTCCCGCCGCATCCCCTCGTAATCCACTATAGGCACCCCGGAGCCCCTAGGCTTACGAAGCGGGAGCCTCCCGAGAAGTATATTCTCCGCCACCGATAACTCGGAGACTGTATTGGGCTCCTGATAAATAGCCCGGATCCCGCGAGCTATCGCATCCCGCGGGGTCTCCATCTCTACTCTCATTCCGTCGATGATGATCGTACCGGCGTCCTTCGTGTAATCGCCATTTAGAATCTTAATTAGCGTAGACTTGCCCGCCCCATTTTGCCCAAGCAGCGCCACGACCTCTCCGCGCCTCAGTGTGAGCTCCACATCATCGAGGACCTTGACGCCCGAGAACGATTTGGTAATCCCATGCATCTCCAGGACATACGGTGAATGCTTCTCTTTTGCGCTAGCGTCTGCACCCCTCGCGGCCACGCCCATCGCCACCACCATTTCCCCTTCTCCTCCGGATATGCCGGGAGAAGGTCCCGGCACCATTAGCGCTTGCTGTTCTCTGGACAGCGGCAGGCTCGCCTCGCCGTGGGTCACCTCGCTGGGATGCGCGGCGAGCCTACCCATCCTTCTACCTCTTCCCCCGCTTTGCCCTCCGCTTTTCCTTTACCTTTTCGCTATTCACCTATTCTATCCGCTTATCTATATTACCTACCCACCTATTCACCAGGGTAGTACACCTTTACGTTGTCACGTGTAATGAAAACGTGATCCACAAACACCTCGCGAGGCACCTTCTCACCCGCAAGCATCTTGAGCGCCGTCGGGATGACCTTGTTGCCGTAGCGATCGGGGAAATGAGCAGTAGCCCCGATCAGACTCCCGTTTCTGATGCCTTCGCGGCCTAGTGGATCGGCCCCGAGCGCCACTATGAGGGCGTCAGATTTGCGCCGCGCGAAATCAAGGGCGGCAACTATTCCCATGGCAACCTCGTCGTTTATGCCAGTCCCCATGATAGGCGTCCCCTGGGGGATCCTCGCGAGAATATCAACCATCTGCTGCCGCGAGTAGTCGAGAGTATTCTTGCTATCAAATCGGATTATCTGCTTCTCGGGGAATCCCTTCAATATCTCGCGGAACCCGTCAACCACGCCCTGGATGCGCCTGGCCGGTATTTCACCGGATTGCGGGAGCTCGCCAAGGACCAGGACCCCCTTTGGCGCTTTATCGCCCCACTTTTTGAGCGCGGCCTCTGCGAGGGCCTTGCCGGCGAGATAGCCGTCAAGATGGTTGTTTACGCCGAAGAATACCGCTCCGGGCATTGGTATATCGATGGCTATAACGGGGATCTTGGCCTTGTTGAACCGCTCCATGATCATGGGACCAAAGTTGACGTCGGTCTGGAATTCGATGACGAAATCGACGTTACGCGTCACAAAGTTGTCGGCGTTGGCCAGCGCTGTCGCACCGTCGAGCCTGTTGTCGGCGACGATGAGATCGATCCCTGCCGCCTCGCAATTCTTTTTGATGCTGTTTTCAACATCTATGCAAAAAGGTATATCGCGCTGGAGGTTGGCGAAGCCGAATACATAACTCTTGCCGTTTCTCGGCGGCCTTACCTTCATGGCTTCGGATACCATCTTCTGGAGTTCCTGTTTGGAGAGCATCCCCATTATTTCGGCGCCCGCCATGAATTCAGAACCAACCATTGTAAAGAGGAACACCCCCAGGACGAACGCAACGATTAACGTTTTCAGCCTCCTAGACATGCCCGTTTCCCCCCTCATGTTGATGGTCTAGCAGTCACCAACTCAATTCAAGACTCAGGGCTCGTGCCGGTACACCAGAAGTTCGCCGGGCGGCCAGAAACTTGCTGGGCCAGCTGATTGGCAGCTTACCGGAAGCTGCCATAGGTTCTGACCGTCTCCCACATCTTGAGGACATTCTCCACCTTGCAGTCGGGGTGAATCTCAGTGCTCGACCCTACGATCAACCCACCTCCCCTCCATCCTTCGTCAATGGCTCGCTTTACAGCAGCCTCGACTTCTTCCCCGGTCCCATAGGGCAGGAGCTGGCTCACGTCAATCCCACCCATCATGGTCAGCCTGGGATATCTCCTGCGCAGTTCGCCGATATCCATGCCTGCCACGGGTTCAACGGGATTTATGCCATCTATCCCGGATGCTACAAAATCATCCATCACCTCCATGAGATACCCATCGGAATGGTAGATAACTTTGATCCCATGACTGTGCCATGCATCCACCACCTGCTTTAACCTGGGGAAAAACTCCTTGCGGAGAAAGGCGGGGGAGAAGATCAAGGAGCCCTTGAACGCAAGGTCCGAATAGACCAGCGCTACCGGCGATAGTTCAACGTCGGCTACGTCGTGGATCCTCCTGACTTCGAAATCCGCGAGAGCCTGGAGCCACCTGGATATAAGCTCGGGGTCCTCGGCATAGGTGTAGATGAAAAGGTCGAGTCCGGCGCGTATCCAGGCCGTATCCAGGCCAACAGGGCTTTCGGCGGGGAAGAGCACGGTATCCCCCAGCTTCTCCTGTAACGCTAGGAACTGTTCCCGGGGGCTCGCGTCGGCCTGGCCCCAGACGTTTGCCTTGCCCGCAAAGGTCCAGATATCACCGGGGTGGTAGTCCTGGAGCTCATCGATGTTGCGCCGGATATATTCCTTCAACCCCGCGCTATCCTTGAACGGCCTCTCGATGAGCCACGTCGTCCACCACTCTTGTTTGTAGACGAAACCATCCTTGTCGGCAAAGATCTTTTCTTCGGCCGGCGGGGTGACGCCCCTTGTAGCGTCAAGGTTCATGCTGATCGTCCTGCAGAGAAGGTCGAAGGCGTTCTCGCGTGTTACCTTCTCCCCTGTACACCGCTCCAGAAGCGCTATGTTATGAATCATGTCGAAAATAGGGATCCTATCAACAGGCTTGAATTCAATGGTGTTCACTACCCTCTCCCGCGCGGTCATCGGCATCGATCACACGCTCCCCTCTCCCTGAGATAAAACCACACCCAAAATAAAGGATGCCCTCAGAAACCAAAGGCATCCTTGACCTTTTCCATATCCGCACGCCAACCATGAGCGCGGGATCATTTAGTAAGATTTAGTAAAAATCATCCTGAAGATTTGGTTTAGTAAAATTCAATATCACTCAATGTTAAACTATATGCTTAATTATACGACAAATATCTCACAATTCCTGCCGGCAAACTCAAACATCTTACCATTCCACGTGTCGAGCCTGCAAGTATTTTTCCCGGTCCCGGTCGACCCCGACCGAGGGCAGGCTAGCTCAATATCTTATCGGCCTCGATTATCTGGCGGGCCATGTCCACAAGCTTCTTGTTTTGATCGCGGCTCTTCTTCTGAAGGAGCCTCATGGCCTCCGCCTCCCCGAGCCCCAGTCTATCCATTAATATCCCCTTTGCGCGCTCGACGAGCTTTCGCGCCTCAAGGGCCTCCCTGGCGCTCCGGGCCTCGGCCGCGAGGCGCCTCTCCTCGTCGAATCTCGCCAGCGCGACCTCGATGGCCGGCCCCAGGTCATGTTCATCAACAGGCTTTACAAGATAAGCGAATACCCCGGCATCTGCTGCCCTCTCCACAAGCTCCCTGTCTGAGTACCCGGTGAGTATGACCACCGGCGTGGGGCACCTCTCGGAGATCGCCCTTGCAGCCTCCACCCCGTCCATTCGCGGCATATTTATGTCCATTATCACCACATCGGGCCTCACCCGCTCGCACAGAGAAACCGCCTCCGCGCCGTCAGCGGCCTCGCCCACCACCTCGTAGCCGAGGCTCTCGAGCTGGGCTCTAATACCCATGGCCACAAGGGATTCATCCTCCGCGATCAAGACCCTCAACGTTCCCATAATGTGCCACCCCCATCGCGCTGGCCCTTCTACATCGGACATCCGACTGATATCTGAGTATCTTTCCCCCTCCTCGTGCCACCGCTTACACGCACATAACATTTTCGTATATCCGTGCGGGGCGCGCGAAAACGGGTCAGACCCTGGGGATCCTTATCGTAGCACGCGTGCCGCCCGCCGGCCCGAGCCTTTCGATAGAAAAGTGCCCCTGCAGATCCTTGGATACAAGCATGTTTACGATAGACAACCCGAGGTGCGCCGAGGTCCGGGCATCAAACTCCGCAGGCAAACCCACGCCGTCGTCGAGCACCTCGATGATAATATCCGATTCGGTTTCATCCATAGAGACATTTATAGAACCCGCATCCCGACCGGGGAAGGCGTGCTTGAAGCAGTTGATTATAAGCTCATTTACGGCCAGGGCCAGCGACGTGGCGCGCCTGTAGGTCATCATGATATCCCTTCCCTCGAGCT
Source organism: Bacillota bacterium (assembly GCA_012839815.1). Lineage (GTDB taxonomy): Bacteria > Bacillota > SHA-98 > Ch115 > JABLXJ01 > JABLXL01. The sequence goes on from DUMQ01000124.1 coordinate 18,510, forward strand.
CGACCTGAATAGATCTCGACAGGTTCCTCCCGCTCGCTAGCTCAATAACCTTCTTTACTATCTCCCTCGCATTAACGACGCCTATATCCTTCTCATCCTTGGACAGGAGATCATGGACCGCAGCGATCGCCTTTACCCGCGCAATACTCTCTCTCAACACGGCCTCGACGGGCCTGGACTCCTTAAAGAGCATCTGGAGCGAAAGCAGGCTTACAATCGATTGCAGGTTGTTCTTGATGCGATGATGGGCTTCCTTCAAAAGGGCCGATCTTCCCATGAGCCGGGTATTTTCGATGGCGATCGCAGCCTGGCTAGCAAAGGCCGAGAGAAGCTCGATCTCTTTCTGTGAATAAAGGTGGGGGCGCCTGTAAAAGACCTCTATTGCCCCGGCTATCCTCGTCCTCACCTTGATGGGCACGCAGATAAGGGACCTGACAGAGGGCCTGGGCTCCTTGGCGTAGACGTCCGCAAACTCGCTCGCGCCGAGATCGGATACGAAAAAAGGGGATCCCCCGGAGATGACCCTGCCCAGCATCTCCTTCTTGACGTCAACCTCTATCTCTTCCCCGCGGTTGAACCTCACCTTATTTACAACCGCCCTCGAATCTTCGTCGATAAGCTCAATTACGCAGGAATCTGCGTTCATGATGTTAACGGCGCGCTCGGCGAGAAAGTTTAGCACGTCCTGCAGCTCATATTCGGAAGCCAGCAACTCGCTTGTGCGCAAAATGGCCTGGATCACCTCACCGGTCTCGCGGAGTATATCCTGGTCTTGCGCCCCATGCCCTCCCCAGCTCACGGCTTCACCCGTATTTGGAATTTCTCCTATGGGGTCATCGCGCCCCATCATCAGCCGAATGACCCTTTCAGGGGCTCTCCTGGCTGCAGTGCAGGATAAGGTCGCTCTCACCTCGCCGTCCTTCAAGATGGTTATTCTATCGGCGACCTGAAAGGCCTCTTCAAGGCGGTGTGAGAAATACAGGAAGCTAGTCCCCTGGCCAGCATAGCGCCTGATGATTCTGAAAACATCTGCGGCCGCAAGCTCTCCTAAATTGTCCACAGGCTCATCCATCACCACAATGCGCGGCCCGGTCGAAAAAGCCCTCGCTATGGCCGTCAACTGCCTCTCCTCAAGGTTGAGATTCTTTACAAGTTCTTTTACATCAATACGGATTCCCAGGTTCCGGAGCAGGGCCTCTGTCGAGGCGTACAACCCGGCCCAGTACACGAAGCGCGAGCGCCCCCGGGTGGGCAGGCGGCCGAGAAAGATATTCTCTGCGACGGATAGCTGCGGGAGGAGCTGGGGGTTCTGGTAGACGAAACTCAACCCATTTCGCTGTGCATCGCCAGGTCCCCTCAAAGTAAGGGGCCTTCCGTAAAGGTTTACCACCCCCGAGCTTAAAGGGCACACACCGGCCAGCACGCCAACGAGGCTTGATTTGCCTGCCCCATTTTCCCCTACTATCGCATGAACCTCGCCCTCATGCAGGTCCAGGCTGACGTGGTTTAGCACGGCAAAGCCGTTGGCCCGATACGTCGTAACACCGCGCATTTCCAGTATATTACCGGCACAGGTATGAGCATAAACCTGGTTCACTGCCCCGGCCCCCGTAGGATATTACCTAAATATTATGAGTTCGGCAATATTATGAGTTCGACAGGAAGTCACAAATCCCTTCGCACACCCTGCATGATTCCACCTCATCCCGCGGTTACCCTGCGGTTATCCCGGCGAGTCATGCACCTCCCATGCCATTCGTATAATTTATTTAGAGAACGTATGCCGGAAGCATCCAGGAGGATGACCTTGTGAGACGAACGAAAGCCCTTAATAGACCGGTTATGCTTACCCTGGTAGCTCTGGCAGCCATGGTCGCTTTGGTCGTGAGCGGCGCCTACTCTACCATGCCCAGTGACGCTACCACCGGCTCTGCAGGCTTCAGGGCCTGCCCCCTGCAGTGCGAGGTCGACAGGGAGCTCTATCTCAAGGACCCGCCGTTCCGGGGTCACGACGTAGTTGAGCTCCAGCAACGCCTCAAGCAGCTCAATATCTACAAGGGAAAGATTGATGGCATCTTTGGCAGGTCCACGGCCCAGTCCGTCAAAAAATTCCAGGCACAGGCCGGGCTTAGGCCGGACGGGGTCGTGCGAGGGGAGACATGGGATAAACTAGGCGAGGGCATCCACGTCCCGGCCAGCCAGGCCACAGTCCCACGCCCCCCTGGCAAGATCAAGCTCCTCGTAAACGTGGATGAATTGACCCTCACAGTCTACTCAGGCGACAAGCCATACAAGACATATCCCATCGCAATTGGTCAATGGACAACGCCAACCCAGCTCGGCGAGTTCACGATAATAGACAAGGGCTACAACCCGGGCGGACCGTTCGGCACGAGGTGGCTCGGCCTCAATGTCCCCTGGGGGAGTTACGGTATCCACGGTACGAACCGGCCCTGGAGCATCGGTACGGCCGCGAGCCAGGGGTGTATCAGGATGTTTAACGAACACGTGGAGGAGATATTCGACTGGGTATCAATAGGTACAAAGGTTATCATAACCGGGCAGTATCTCGAAGAGGACCTGGTGACCGGCGTGGAACGCGAATTGAAGCCCGGTGACACGGGCAAGGATATTAGATATGTGCAATACCGCCTGCGCCAGGCGGGCTTCGACCCGGGGCCTGTCGACGGGTGGTTTGGCCCGGCGATGCAAAGCGCAGTCAGGCAGCTGCAGGATTTCTACGGGCTGCCCGCCACCGGCAAGGTAGGGTCAAATGAACTCTACGTCCTGGGCCTGCGATGACTAACACTTAAGAGCTACCAAGACTTAAGGCTCAAGGCTCAAGACAGGGGGTGCTACATTGGCCAGGAGAATAGACCCCGGGAGCGGGCCGCCAGGTCCGGCCCGAATCTGGATAGGCTCCGGGATGAAAATAATAAAGATCATAAAGTGGGCTACAGTGGTCATTTTAGCCCTGGGCGCCTGCGCCGCGGTGGGTATCCCGCTCGCCCGCCCTGAGGTGCTGCCCCCGCATCGTTACCACCCCCGCGCCGTCTACTATAGGCTCCGGGGCATCAGAGTCCACCCCCTGGTGCCGATGGATCCCAACAAGCGATATGAGCTCGAGGTATGGGAAACCGACTGGCCTGTGCAGGCCACGGGAAAAGTGCCCTACCGTGAGTTCCTGAGGAAGCTGATCGCTGAATTTAGAGAGCGCCGCCCCAACGTCTCAATTGAGTGCACATTCCTGCCCTTCCACAGCGACCCGGGCGAGCGGCTCAAATCCGCCCTGGATGCAGCCAGTCCACCCGATATATATATTGGACCGTTCAACCCTCGCATCATGACAAGCGGGCTCGGCGTACCCCTAACTGTCTTTTTCGCAGACGAGCAACGGGCGGCTTTTGAGCCTGCAGCCATAACTCTCACGACCCGCAGGGGCGATATCTGGGCCTGGCCTAGATGGCTTGAGCTCTGGGGGTGGGCCGGTAACGCGAAGCTCCTCCGGAAGGCGGGCATCGAACCCGGCTATATAATCTCAAACGGTTGGACCTGGAGTGAATTCATCGAAATAGGGCGGAAGCTAACCCAAGGGAATGCCTTCACGAAACCTGAATGGAGGATCTACGGGCTCACTCTTGACACAACACGCACCGACGCGTTTGAGCACCTTCTATTGAATGACGGGGCGGCCCCCCTGAACTGGACCAGAGCGCAGATAGCCGAGACGGCCGCCTTTCTTGAAGTGCTTGGCAACGAGGGCATACTGCCTCCCGAGCCAGATACGGCCTCCGGCGAACTCCTGGAGCTATTCTGGGAAGGGCGCACCGCGGTGATAGGGCCGGTCGGTCCCGCTCTCCTGCGCCACCTGTGGGAAAGGGGAGAACGTGTAAGACTTGGCCAGATCAACCCGGGCCCCGCAAATCTCGCAACTTCAACTCTTGCCCCCGCACAAGTTGAGCCTGTGCTCCTCCCCATCCCCTCCAGAACGCGAGAATTGAGGGCGACACCCGCCGCGGCAGTGGCTTTCCATATCTTCCGGCGTCCTCGCCCTGGGGACAGCGCCAGCGCGGATGAGACGGCTCGCATCGCTGTAGAGCTGGCCCGACACCTGGCCTCGGGGCGCGGGGCCTGGCTTGCCGCGAGGTTGAAGGCCATCCCGGCCCTCAGGGCCGATCAGGCCTGGTGGGCCGATGATTTCCAGGTCGGCCTCCTTGCCGACCTTTTCATTCGAGAGAGTCTAAGATATGCCCGCTCAATCACGCCGGAGCTACCCGGAGACATTGAAAAGCTGAATGCTGTAAGGCAGAAAGTGCTTGCCCCGGCCCTGGCGCAATTCTGGCGCGGCCGGGTCACCGCCTCGCGGCTGGCGGAGGAGATTGACGCAGGCACAAGGAGCGTGCTTGGGTCACCCACGGCCGGGGATCAATGACCGGCGGCCGGTGAACGGTGACCTGCCGCCAGGAGCTCCGGCGCGCGCTGCACCAGGATCTCCAGGGCCTCCCTGTCATCCCTGGCGACGATGACGGGCTTCTCCAGCAATTGCTCAAGCTTCCTGGTGCCCCGCCCGCCGGTGTAATCGCGCCGGCCCGCCCCGCGATCATTTATGACGATCACGAGTTTGCCGCTATCCGCTGCCTGTATGGCCGCCTCCAAGTTCTTAAGATTGCCGTTCCCGAAAGGGATATTTGCCAGAACGATAACGTCCGACCCTTTCACGGCCTCAAGATTCTGCAGATGCTCCTTCTCACCGATGTAGGAAAACGGAGGGGCCTCGACAACATCAATACCGAGGGTCCTGGCCATCTCCCAGTCGCTATCGCCGATATTCAGAACCCCTGTTGTCACCTGAAAGCCCATATTTACAAGACCCTCGAGGAGAGGCGCACCCATCCCCCCTCCTCCGATTACATGCACCCGGACCCGGGACACGCGCCACCCCGCGGGCGGCGCCGGACCCGCAGCGGATCCCGGGCCGGAGCCCAAACCTTCACCCGAGAGGAGGACAACCTGTGGGCGCCCCGAAAGGATGTGACGGGTTATGAGAACCTCGCTCCCGTAGGCGGCCCGTATATTATCCTTGGTGATAACCTCGACGGGAGTCCCAAGGGCGAAGACCTTGCCGTCCTTTACAAGAATAAGCCGGTCGAAGTAAAGAGCGGCGAGATTCAGGTCGTGAAGCGCCGCTATGACGGTAAGTCCCCTGTCCTTGTTGAGCCTCTTCACCATATCCAGTATCTCTATCTGGTGCCCGATATCCAGGTGAGAGGTGGGCTCGTCCAAGAGGAGCACCTCCGGGTCCTGGGCAAGGGCCCTTGCGATCATCACCCGCTGCCGTTCCCCGCCGGAGAGCTCTGTGACCGGGCGGCGGGCGAGACTCAGGGTGCCCGTCATCTCCAAGGCCTGCCTGACCTTTTCAAGGTCCCCCGGTTTCTCCCGTTCAAACCGCGAGAGATGAGGATAGCGGCCCATCATTACAATCTCTTCCACGGTGAAATCGAAATCGACGGGGTTCTCCTGGGAGACGACAGCCATGCGTCGCGCCAGGTCCACCTGTTTAAAGAGGGATAGATCTTGCCCATCCAGGAGTATCTCCCCCAGCTGGGGGCGGAGAACGCGGCTGATCGTCCTTAAAAGGGTTGACTTGCCGGAGCCGTTCGGACCGATCAGACCGACAAAATCACCTCGCCTTATCTGAAAGGTAACGCCATCGAGGGCGATGTTAGAGCCGTATGAGCACGTAAGATCACAAATGGCCAGGTGTATCGATGCCAAGGATGTTACAAACCTCCTGCGTTCAGGTTAGTGCATAAACGGAGCGCCTCTCTTTCACCCCTGCCCGGTGCAGTAACTACTATGCCGTCTCTACTGTGGAATTATACCACATTATACCTCCTGGTGCCACCGGCTGATTTTTTCAGGACCTCGGGAGCACCTTAGAAGGATTCTAAAGGTTTAATATAGAATAAAAATTTTCATATATGCCATACACGATCGCGAGAAGAGGGGTGCGTAAATGGTGGACGAGAGAGTATATTCACTCAGGGAAATCGCGGATATGCTTCAAGTCCCTGAATCGACACTGCGGACATGGAGAGACCAGTTTGCCGAGTTTGTGCCGGCGCGCGGTTCCGGCAAGACGCGAAAGTATGGAAACCTGGCTCTTGAGGTATTTCGCCGCATCGCAGCATACCGCGAAAAGGGGTATCAAACGCAGGAGATCGCAGATGCCCTGAACCGGGAGTTCACTATGACCGTTGAAATCGCAGATACCGGCGAACGCGAGCGCGAGCGAATCGCGAACGCCGCCTCTAGCATGGAGCTTGTTACCAAACTCACAGAGGCCTGGAGTCAGGTGGCTGTGGCCCTCGAAAGCGTGGCCGATCAGAATATGAGGCTTGCGGGGCTGGAACAAAAGGTTGAGCAGGTCATAAACGATACCGAAGTCTCGGACCAGGAGCGCAGACAGGAGATCCAGGAACTCCGGCGGGCGGTCGAAAGACACGACAGAGAACTCGTTAGGATGGCCCGGGAGCGGATGAATCTTCGTAAATCATGGTGGTCCAGGGTTTTTGGCGGCAACCAGCATAAAATCGCATATTGACCGCGCCAAGATACCATGCTATACTACAAGCAAATATATAGTTGATATGCCTTACGGCAAGGGCAATTTGCCCGGATAATTTTAAATAGCAAACGCGATGACCGGGACGAGTAAGTGCCAGGCCACGGTTCAGAGAGCAGGTACGATGTGGTGAGATACCGGCCCGATTGGCGGCAACTGAATGGCCCCGTGAGCTTGAAACCGAAATGCCATGCGACCCCATGCGATCGTGCCGTAGTTGTGTATCGCAATCCTGCAGGGGAAAATCCTGCAAGCGGGCAGAGTAGGCTTTCACGGAGCTTCCACCGTTAAAAGGGAGACGGTATCGGATCATCGCTGCCAGGCGGTGATGAACCCATTATATAGGTGGTGGTCCCGTACCTGTAGAGATAGACGATCCACGCATTGCCTCCCTTACCGGGCTGGCGTGCAGGCATTCGTCCAATTAAGGTGGCACCGCGGAAGCTCAGCCTTTCGCCCTTATCCAGGGCGGAAGGCTTTTTATTTTGCCGAGGGGGTTTTAAGATATGCTCTATGACAGCATCAGCAACACCGGCATCTACCCGGACGAGGGCGAATTCATCAAACTGGCCCAAACCTATCGAGTCGTTCCTGTGTGGTGCGATATTCCAGCGGATATGGAGACGCCCATCTCGCTATACCTTAAACTCCGGAACTCCCCGACCTTCCAGGGCATGGACGGGCGACCACTGCCGTCGTTCCTGCTCGAGAGCGTAGAAGGCGGTGAGAGGCTCGCGCGTTATTCCTTTATCGGCATAGCGCCCAGGGCGGTGATCGCGTCAAAGGGGAATGCCATTACCATAGAGGCTGCAGAACATACAGGCGCGTTGGATGACTTATTGGATGGCTTGAAAGATGCCGCCAACCCCCTCCAGTTCCTCCGCGGGCTCCTCTCAATTTATCCGGCGGCGCCAGTTCGGGGCTTGCCTCGCTTTCACGGGGGACTGGTGGGCTACCTCGGCTATGATATCGTCAGGTTCATTGAAACCCTGCCCGGGGGACCGGAAGATGACGCAAACCTCCCCGATATGCTCCTGATGCTGAGCGACATGGTCATTGCCCTGGATCACGTTACATCCACGGCAAGGGTTATCGTGCTGGCGATCGCCGCCGGGGGTGACTGCTGCAAAGGAGGCATGAGCGGACCGGTGCCGGGCGAGCGGGTGCCAGGCGGAACGGCGAAGCTGCACGCCGCATACACGCTGGCCCGCAGCCGGATCCAGCAGGTGCTCAGCATACTCCGGGGCCCGGGTGGATCCCAAGGGGCGGGGGTTGTGGGTGAGACAGGGATGAGATATGCCGGCGATGACAAAGACGATGTGATCGAAACCAACATCGACCGCGATGAATTCGTCCATGCTGTAAAAAAGGCTAAGGAGCACATCGCGTGCGGCGATATCTTTCAGGTGGTCCTGTCCCAGAGGCTGAAGACCAGACTAAATGTGGATCCATTCAGTGTCTACAGGACCCTCCGGCGCCTAAACCCATCTCCCTACCTCTATTTCCTCGATTTTGGGCGGGTCAAGCTCGTGGGGTCGTCCCCCGAGCTCCTGGTGAGGGTCGAGGATCGCATCGTGGAAACCAACCCGATCGCCGGCACCCGCCCCCGTGGCCGCACCCCCGAAGAGGACGCCCGGCTCGAGAGGGAGCTACTGGCAGACGAAAAGGAAAGAGCCGAGCACGTCATGCTGGTCGACCTGGGCAGAAACGACATCGGTAAGGTGGCCCGCCCCGGCACGGTCAAGGTGGCGGATTTCATGCGGGTCGAACGCTATTCCCATGTCATGCACCTGGTCTCAACCGTTCGAGGGACCCTTGATGACGGCAAGACCGCACTCGACGCCTTTGAGGCTTGTTTCCCGGCCGGAACCCTGACAGGCGCCCCGAAGGTCCGCGCCATGGAGATCATCGATGACCTCGAGCCCACGCGGCGTGGTCCCTATGGAGGCGCCGTCGGTTACCTGGGATTATCAGGGAATATGGACCTGTGCATCGGGATACGGACGATCATCATTGACGGGGACGTAGCCTACGTCCAGTCGGGGGCCGGGATCGTAGCGGATTCCGATCCCGCCAGGGAATACGAGGAAAGCCTGAATAAGGCAAAGGCGCTGATCGTGGCCATACGGGCCGCGGAAGAGTCTATGCAAAGGGAGGAAGCGTAGATGATCCTTGTAATCGACAACTACGATTCATTCACGTATAACCTTGTTCAATACCTTGCAGAGATGGGCAGGGAGATAGCTGTCTTTAGAAACGATGCAATCACGCTATCCGAGGTGAGGACGCTCGCGCCCGAGGCTATCATTATATCCCCCGGCCCCGGCACGCCCGACGATGCGGGCATATCCGTCGAGCTCATTCGCGAGTTTGCCAGCACTACGCCCATTCTCGGAGTCTGCCTCGGCCACCAGGCGATTGGCCGGGCCTATTCGGCCGGGATCAAAAGGGCCCGTACGCTTATGCACGGTAAAACATCTGTCATAACCCACGATGGGCTCGGCATCTACAAGGGGTTGAGCAATCCCCTCGTCGGCGGGCGCTACCACTCCCTGGTGATAGATGAGAGTTCGCTGCCTTCCTGCCTGAAGGTAACGGCGAGGGCGGATGACGGGACCATCATGGGTGTTCGTCACAAGCTATACCCCGTCGAGGGGGTGCAGTTTCACCCTGAATCGGTTCTGACGCCGGCCGGCAAGTCAATCCTCCGCAACTTCGTGTCCCAGTGTGACTGCCGACGCGGCCGGCTCTATATTAACGATATTAACGGTGGTGTGCCTGGCGGAGAGATGCGAGACACCCCGGCCACTGTGCGGCACTGTTAGCTGTTACCTGCGAAAGGTCTGGATATTTTTGCGCACTAACTTAGCAGAGCATCCTGGGGTAAATATAGGTCTTTATTAGAACGGAGGGATCGGCATGATCAGGGAATTTATTGCCAAGGCTGCATCCAGGCAGAACCTCTCAGTTGAAGAGGCGGAAGCCGCTATGAATGAGGTGATGAGCGGGCTTGCGACGCCCGCCCAGATAGCGGGCTATCTCACAGCGCTCAAGGTAAAGGGCGAAACCTGCGAGGAGATAACGGGATCCGCCCGCGCGATGAGGTCGAAGGCCGTAAAGGTCAAGACGAAGCACCCCACAGTCATCGATACGTGCGGTACCGGCGGGGATGGGGCGCGGACCTTTAATATATCCACGGCTGCCGCGTTTGTCCTGGCTGGCGGGGGCGTGCCCGTGGCCAAACATGGCAACAGGTCGGTCTCCAGCATGAGCGGGAGCGCCGATGTCTTGGAGGCGTTGGGCATCAACATCAACCTCTCGCCCGAGCAGGTGGGCCTCTGCATGGATGAGACCGGGTTCGGGTTTCTATTCGCGCCCCACCTCCATACGGCGATGAAGCACGCGATTGGACCCAGGAGGGAGCTTGGGATTCCCACCATATTCAATATCCTGGGCCCGCTTACAAATCCAGCCTCTGCACAGTGCCAGGTGGTCGGCGTATTCAGCGAGGGGCTTGTCGAGACCATAGCCCGGGTCCTCGCAAACCTCGGCGTCCGGAGCGCCCTCGTCGTCCATGGACTCGATGGTCTGGATGAAATATCCATTTCAGCCGGCACCAGGGTTGCACACCTTGCGGACGGGAACATCCGGAGCTATTATATAGAACCCGAGGACTTCGACCTGCCGCGCGCCTCCCTGGATGATGTAAGGGGTGGGACGCCATCTGAGAACGCCGCGATCATAATGGATGTCCTTGGTGGAGCCAGGGGCCCGCGCCGCGACATCGTGCTCCTGAATGCTGCTGCTGCCTTCGTCGCTGCAGGAGCGGCAAGGGATATCGGCGAGGGCATCGGCCTCGCCAGGGAAGCCATAGATTCCGGCCGCGCCATGGAGAAGGTCGAGGAAGTAAGGAGATTTACAGGACGTTTTGCAAGTGCCGCATGCGCGCCTACACTCAGGGGGTGATATGCTATGTTCCTGGACGAGATTGCAAGGTATAAACGGGAGGAAGTGGCATTGTCGCGGCTGCGCCTGCCCCTCGACGCCCTCCTCTCCAGGGTCGGCAACGGCCCCTTCAATGGCACGAGACGCTTCACAAAGGCCCTCTCGGCGCCACCGCGTGATGGGCTCGTCCATATCATAGCAGAGATAAAACGTGCCTCACCATCCAGGGGGATGATACGGCCCGACCTGGATCCGGTCGATATGGCGAGATCCTACCAAACGCACGGAGCATCTGCCATATCGGTGCTGACGGAGACCAGGTATTTCCTGGGTGATCCGGGTTATATCGCCAAGGTCAAGGGCGCCGTTGACCTCCCGGTCCTCCGGAAGGACTTTATAGTTGACCCTTACCAGATTTTCGAATCCAAGCTGCTGGGGGCGGATGCCATCCTCATCATCGCAAGGCTCGTCGGGAGAGAGCTGGAGGCATTCGTCACCCTTGCTCACGAGATCGGCCTCGAATGCCTCGTGGAGGTTCACTCAAAGGATGAGCTCCTGGCCGCCATCGACACCCCGGCCCGGGTCATAGGTATAAATAACCGCGACCTCGAAACGTTTTCAGTGGACCTGGCGGTAACATTTGAACTGGCGCCTCTTGTACCCAGGGACAGGGTCATCGTAAGCGAGAGTGGCATATGGACGAGTGAGCATGTGGAGATGGTGGCCAGGTCAGGCGTGAACGCCATCCTGGTGGGGGAGTCCCTGATGCGCGCGGCCGACGTAGGCAAGCAGATGAGAAGTTTGAAGGGCCTACCCGCTGCTCGTGGCATACCCGCTGCCAGTGGACCACCCGCCGCCGGTGGAAGGCCGCAGCGACATGAGCTGGACCCCGTCAAATGGGGAGAACCGGAGGAGGCCGGGGAACTCTATGAACACAGCTGAGAAGGATATGCAGGGCACGTACGACTGCCAGATATGGGTCAAGATATGCGGGATAGCCGATATTGAAACGGCTCAAGCTGCAGTAAGATGCGGGGCAAGCGCCATTGGCTTCGTATTCGCCGAGAAGAGCCCGAGACGGGTATCACCCGAGACGGCCCGGCGGATATCTAATTCCCTGCCTCGCGGCATCGAGAAGGTGGGTGTTTTCGTAGATGAGGATCCGGGTAAGGTCGCCCAGATCGCCGGGTTTTGCGGGCTTGACCTCGTCCAACTCCATGGCAGGGAGAGCCCCGAGTACTGCCGGGCACTGGGCCTTCCGGTTATAAAGGCGTTCAGGGTCCGGGATGCCCGCGGCGCCCGTGACCTGGACGTGGAGGATCCTGCCGAGATCATGGAACGGTACGCCGCCGTGACCAATGTGGCCCGTTTCCTCCTTGACACCTACGTCGCCGGTAACCCGGGCGGGACCGGCAGGTCCTTCGACTGGGCAGTCGCCGCCTCGCTCGTGGCCCGGGCCCGCCGGCCGGTCATCCTGGCGGGCGGCCTGACACCCGAAAACGTCGCTCGCGCTATAAGCATCGCGCGGCCGTTTGGAGTGGATGTGTCCAGCGGGGTGGAATCCAATGGCAGGAAAGATGCAGGGTTGATACGGTTATTTCTCGAAAATGCCAATTCAGGGGAAGGAGAGCTACCGATATGACTAGTGCAAGAAATGCCCTCCCGGCCAGATTTGGATCGTTTGGGGGGCAGTACGTACCCGAGACCCTCATGCCGGCCCTGGACCAGCTCGAGGAGGCCTATCTGGCATCCAGAGCTGATGAGTCTTTCAGGCAGGAATTCGAATACTACCTGCGGTGCTATGCGGGGCGGCCAACGCCGCTATACTTTGCCGAGGGTCTGACGCGACATTACGGGAGGGCCAAAATATACCTGAAGCGGGAGGACCTTGCCCATACCGGCGCTCATAAGATAAATAACGCCCTGGGCCAGGTGCTGCTCGCAAAGCGCATGGGTAAGACGAGGATCATAGCGGAGACCGGAGCCGGGCAGCACGGTGTAGCCACGGCGACAGCGTGCGCTAAATTCTCTATACCGTGCGCCGTCTACATGGGCGAGGAGGATATCGAACGCCAGAGGCTGAACGTTTTTAGGATGCGGCTGCTCGGCGCGGAGGTAATCTCCGTATCGCAGGGGAGTCGCACGCTCAAGGATGCTATCAACGAAGCGATCCGCGATTGGGTGACAAACGTTGCCACAACTCACTACGTGATAGGATCGGTGGTTGGGCCTCACCCGTACCCGACAATGGTCCGGGATTTCCAGTCGGTCATCGGCATGGAAACCAGGGAACAGGTTCTCGCCGTCGAGGGGAGGCTGCCATCTTACCTGGTTGCCTGCGTGGGCGGGGGTAGCAATGCCATGGGGTTCTTTCACCCCTTCGTGGGCGACCCCACTGTCAGGTTCATAGGCGTCGAGGCCGCCGGGGCGGGCATCGAGACGGGCAGACACGCAGCCACGCTCACAGCCGGAAGCCCCGGTGTGCTGCACGGCGCCAAGAGCTTCCTCCTCCAGGACAATGACGGCCAGGTCCTGCCTGCCTACTCCATTTCAGCTGGTCTCGACTACCCGGGCGTCGGGCCCGAACACGCCTATTTTAAGGAAACCGGGCGGGCCACCTACGTTTCGGCCACCGATAAGGAAGCCTTGGATGCGTTCCTGATGCTCTCGGAGGTCGAGGGCATCATACCTGCGCTTGAGAGCGCGCACGCCATAGCGTATCTGGATAAGCTCCTGCCGCAGACAACACCCGATGACATAGTTGTCGTTTGCCTCTCCGGGCGCGGCGACAAAGATGTTGAGACGGTGGAAAAAGTCCTGCAAGGGTGCATGAAATGAGGGCACCATGAACATGAAAGGGAGTGTTTGCATCATGAATGATCACATTATGAATACGAATGAGAACGCAGGCTCGCGCTCGAGGCTCCAGAAAAAATTCAGCGAGCTTCGCGCCCATAATAGGAAAGGACTCATCATATATATTTGTGCCGGCGACCCCGATATCCGCACAACATTCAACATGGCAAAGGCAATAGCAAAGGCTGGGGCCGACGTCATCGAGCTCGGGGTGCCCTTCTCGGACCCGCTCGCCGATGGCCCCGTGATCCAGGCGGCCTCCACGCGTGCCCTGGCCTCCGGCACGAACGTGAAGAAGATACTGGCCCTCGTTGACTCCCTGCGATACGAGGATGATTTCCCCAAGATTCCCCTCGTCCTGATGACGTATCTCAACCCGGTTTATCGTTACGGCCTCGCTGAATTCGTCAGGGATGCTGCAGCCGCCGGCGTCGACGGCCTCATAGTCCCGGATCTCCCCGCAGGCGAGGAGGAAAGCGCCGAACTTATAAATGCCATGTCCGGCCCTGACATTTTTATGGATCTCATCCCCCTGGTGGCCCCGACCAGCACCGATGAGCGGATTCGCGCTGCGGCGGACATCGCCCGTAGCTTCATATATTGTGTATCGCTCACGGGGGTCACGGGTGCGAGGGATTCGCTTCCTGCCGGGCTCGAGGGCTTTATAGGCCGCGTAAGGAGCCTGACGGATAAGCCGGTGGCAGTTGGCTTCGGGATTTCCACGCCCGAGCACGCCCGCGAGGCAGCCCGCCACGCCGATGCAGTGATAGTGGGTAGTGCAATAGTCAAGACCATCCACGACGTGACCACGAGCATGGGCACCGGGCCCGCAGCACTGGCCAGCGTCCGCGCGGTTGTGGAGGGTTTCAAAAACGCCATCACCGCCCGGCCAGCCTGCAGCGACTCCTGATATGGCTCTATACAAACGGCAGGGTTGTCTGGTGCTCGCTGCCGGTCTCACCGTCACCGGGCGGGGAACACGTTACAGAACGCCGCACCCGTGACACCGCCTCCGCGAAATAGCCGGGGTCTATCTCAAAGCCGACGAAGGACTTCCCCAGCTTCGCGCAGGCGATGGCGGTGTTCCCGATCCCCAAAAACGGATCCATTACGAGGGCGCAACGTTCGAGCCCATGTAGCTTGATGCACATCTCCGGGAGCTTGGGCGGAAACGTTGCAGGGTGAGGGCGCTCGTCGTTGCGGCTGCGTATGGTTTCATACGGAATGAACCACGTATTGCCCCTGCACCTGAGGTCCCTCCCGCCGCCATTGCCGCTCCAGCGGGTTACGTTGGACTTATCTTGGTATGGGACGCCTATGGCGAGCCTGTCCAGCTCGACATCGCCCGACTTCGTCAGGTGGAATATATATTCATGGCAGTCGTTTAGGAACCGGTTGCTGTTGATGGGCTTGTAATGTCCCACGGATATGTCACATATGGCCCCGGGATAATTTCCCATATCCTCCCGGGCTATAGCTATTGACTTAATCCAGTGGATTACATTCTGCAGGCAGAATATATCTCGCAGCGTGGTTATCACCTCAAAGGGTACCCAGGGATCCGTTGGCTTGGACCCTATGTTCAAGAAGAGCGACCCCTCCTCCGCCAGCACCCGTTTCACGGCAGAGGCCCATCTCCGCGTCCATGACAGGTACCTATCCCGATCAATCGTATCATCATACTTGCTGTATTTTATCCCGAGGTTATAGGGCGGAGAGGTCACTACAACGTCAACCGACCCGGGGGCGAGGCGTTTAGCCATCCCTTCCAGGCAATCCTCCATAAAGAAGCTCAGGCTCGCGGTTGTGCCCGGGAGGGTTATTAGCTCCTCCTTGATCGCTTCCTCGTTACTCACTGGTTCCCAGCCTCCAGATTCAAGGTCTCAAGGTTCAGAAGGAATCTCTTCAGATCGAGGCCACCGCCATAGCCAACAAGACTCCCGCCGGATCCTATAACGCGGTGACATGGAATTATGACCGGGACCGGGTTGGCCCCGCTCGCCGCGCCCACCGCCCGCGCGGCTCCCGGCCTCCCGATAGCGGCTGCGATCTCGCCATAGGTGGCAGTCGTGCCATAAGGGATCTCCGCTATCTTGCGCCATACGGCGCGCCTGAAATCCGTACCACGCATGTCGACCGGCACGGAAAAGGCCTTCAGCCTGCCCGAGAGGTAGGCGTTGATCTCGGCGATCGCCAGCTCGTTGATATCGTCGCCCGCTCCCGGATCATGTCGGATATTCTCATCGCCGAATACCCTGCGCAGCCAGGCAAAGAACTCCCCCTCGGGTTCTGCCGGAAGCAGGAGCCTTACGACCCCCTTCTCGGAGGAGGCCACCAGCATCCGGCCGATGCTCGTCTCAAATCCTACATATGAAACCAAGGCTCTTATCCCCTTCCTTTTCCTTCCTCCCGCCATTCCCGCACGTCGGGCGGGCGAGCGAAAACCATGAGCCGAACATGGATATGCTAAACATCAAGAAGTCTTTATCCGGCGAGGAGCGACACTGGTATATGCGACACCCATGTATAACATATATAAAAAATGGTGGTGACTGATTTGAACGGAGATAGATTCCCCTTCAAATTCTCCTTCCGCACGCCAGCCTCTTTTGTGTTCGCGGTCATGGTCATCATGTTTTCAATTATAGTAGCCACGTCGAGGCTCGATGTGGCGGATCTCGGAGGGAAAGCCCCTGACTTGAATTTATCACTCGATGCCAGGGAGTTCAATACTTACCCGTACTACGAGATATATGACCAGGATACCTTGGAATTTCTCATGGTAGTCGATTTCCCGGTCTATCCCGGTGATGAATTCCTGACTCCCGACAACCGGCTCTTTCATATTAATTACGTGGAGGAGAATAGGGCCTATGCGGCATTTGTAAGAAAGGTCAGGCTCATTAAACCACGTCATTGATTCCCTGATCTTTCCCATCTACTCCCACGGTACACATTCAGGACCCAGTAATATACTCTATAATAATTATTTTACATTAAAGTGAATTTTTGTATCGAATATTCCCGAACCCTCTTGATTTACCTTATATATCCTATATAATGGAATATGTTGTAACAATTTATAAGTATTAATCTAAGAAAGGAGAATTAATTGATGGAGTGCAATCCAAGCACCACGTCCGGAGAAGAGCAAAAACAGGAGAACTCAGGGAAGATCGCCATGGCAAAGGAGATAATACGTATGCTCAGCAACGGGTCGATCGAGATACCGCCTCCCATAAGGGAAGGACTAGGCATCAGAGCATGGGATGATCTCGAGTTTACCATCGAAGGCGATACCATTGTGATCGCCAAGGTGGCCACGACCCGGGCTGCCGAACCCCGCTCCTGCTACATTGGGGGCAAAATCCAGGATAGCGCTCACGTCGTCAGGGATGAAGAAATGTACTGATATTGTCAAATATAATAGTCTATGGGATTCTACCGAATATAGTAAAAAGTATGGCCTGAATATGGCGAGGCAAGCTATGGCCTACCAGTCAGGAAAGCGGGGTACCCGCCCCGGGTGGAGCCTCATTGTAGCGCACCCGCCCGGCAGGCACCCCGCCTGGCACATAAATTCCTCCTAATATATCTCCCGCCCCTCGGAGCGCGTGAGCCTCCGGAACTCCTCAAGCAGCCTTGCAGTGACCGGCCCGCACTTACCGCTCCCGATCACCCGGCCATCGACCTTGGTAACCGCGATCAGCTCGGCCGCCGTGCCGGTCAGGAAGCACTCGTCCGCGCCATACACATTGAACAGGGTGATCTCCCTCTCCTGAAAAGGAATCCCAAGCCTGCTGCAGATGTCTATCACGCTCTGTCGCGTGATGCCATCCAATGCCCCTACATAGATGGGCGGGGTCATAACGATGCCGTTCTTGACAATGAATATATTGTCCCCTGTGCACTCGCAGACAAGGCCGTGCTCATTCAGGAGCAACGCCTCCGGCACGCCGGCGTTGTTGGCTTCTATCTTGGCCAGGATGTTATTGAGATAGTTCAGGGACTTTATCTGGGGATCGATGCTCGCAGGGCTGTTTCGACGCACCGACGAGGTTATTATGGACATTCCGTTCTCGTACATCTCGTCGGGATACAAGGAAATGGAGTCTGCGATGATGACGATGGTCGGCCTGGGGCATTTCGTCGGGCTCAGCCCCAGGTCGCCTGCGCCGCGCGATACCACGAGCCGTATGTAACAATCCCGGAGCTCGTTCCTGCGAATGGTCTCCAGCATGGCTTCGGTAAGTTCTTCCTTTGACATGGGAATCTCAAGGGCTATCGCCTTGGCAGAATTATAGAGCCTGTCAATGTGCTCCCTGCACTTGAATACGCGCCCGTTGTACGCCCTTATGCCTTCGAAAACGCCGTCGCCGTAGAGATAACCGTGATCGAAAACAGAGATCTTAGCCTCGGCTTTAGGATAGAAGCTGCCATCAATATAGATCCACTGCATCTCGAAAATAGCTCCTCTCCTCGGGAATTAAATTTCATGATACCACGGCACCGGGACGGTGTCAATGGATTAGCGGCCAATTTTCGGTCAATGACACCTTGATGGCTCAGTGGCATAATCTGAGAAACCGCTCGTAGGCATCGTCCCAGGCACCTTGCTCCGCCGCCACCGGGTCGTAGGTGCGGAGAGGGAAGGATCGGCGCACAATATTCCGAGCCTCGGCAATCGACTTCAAATAGCCAAGCGCCACCGCCTGCATCACCGAATTGCCGATGGCCGTCGCCTCGACGGGCCCGGCTATCACCGGCCGCCCCGTGGCGCTGGCCGTAAGCTGGCAGAGGAGCGTATTCTTCGTTCCGCCCCCGACGATGTGGATGACCGGAAGCCTTCTCTCCAGGATCGCCTCCAACTTTTCCACCACCCAGCGATACTTCAAGGCCAGGCTATCCAGCGCGCACCTCACGATCTCGCCCCTGGTCCGGGGCACGGGCTGACCTGTTTCCTCGCAGTAACGCTGGATCTCGGACGGCATATCCTCAGGGTTGAGGAAGCGGTCACAATCGGGGTCTATTATGGATGCCAGGGGCCTGGCCTGGCGCGCCATATCGGTGATCTGGTCATAGTTTAGCGCCTCGCCGGCCCTCTCCCAGGCGCGGCGGCACTGCTGGACCAGCCACAGCCCCGTGACGTTCTTGAGCAGGCGGAAGGTACCCGCGACACCCCCCTCGTTGGTAAAGTTCAACGCCAGGGTAAGCTCGTTGATTACTGGCCTGGATACCTCGACCCCCACCAGGGACCATGTGCCGGAGCTGATATACACGTAATCGCCCTGCTGAGCAGGCACCGCAGCCACGGCGCACGCCGTATCGTGACCGGCCGGGGCGATCACCGGGATCTCGCCCGTCCCCACCTCGCGAGCCACCCGGGGCTCCAGGGTCCCTATGATCGTGCCGGGAGGGATTATATCTGTAAATATGTGGCCCGGTAGGCCAAGGGCATCGATGATAGCCCGCGACCAGCCGCCCGCCACAGGGTCGTAGAGCTGCGACGTGGTAGCAATCGTAAACTCACTGGCCTTCCTGCCGGTGAAAAGGAAGTTGAATAGGTCGGGCATCATAAGGAGGGTCTCGGCAACCTCCAGGAGGGGCGAGCGTGATCTCTTCATGGCCCAGAGCTGGAAGATGGTATTTATTTGCATAAATTGAATCCCAGTTCTGTGAAAGATCTCATCGCGTGACACGATCTTGAATACCTCATCCGGCATCCCATCCGTCCGGCGATCCCGGTAGTGGTAAGGGTTACCCAGGAGGACATCACCGCGACCGAGGAGACCGAAATCGACGCCCCAGGTATCGACGCCCAGCCCTCCAAGATCCTTCCCGTATTTTTGGATTGCCAGTGCAAGGCCGCGTTTCATCTCGTGGAACAGTCTCAGAACATCCCAGTGGAGCCCACCGGGGATGCGAACGGGTTCGTTAGGAAACCGGTGAACCTCTTCAAGGGAAAGGCTCTCGTCATCGAATTTACCGAGGACAGCGCGGCCGCTTTCTGCTCCCAGGTCGAGGGCCAAAACCTTAAGCACTGGAGACATGACGCTGCAACACCCCTTCGCGAAAATTCCTCTTAGTATTTATCTTAGCCTTAACTTACCATTATAAATTTTGCGATAGCATCGGCCGCCACGGTGCCATCCGGCAGAACGAGACGAGCCTCAGCGTAAATCAAACGCCCCCTCACCTCCCGGACCCACCCCTCCGCGGTTGCGGTGCCGCCTGTAGGTACGGGGGCCTTGAATCGCACCTCCATGGAGGCGGTCACCGCGCCGATGCCTTGGGTGATGATGGCACGGGCCATCGCCTCGTCCAGCACGGTGCTTATGATGCCGCCGTGGGTTATGCCGGCATAACCTTGGTGGTCGGCCTGGGGTGTAAAGCGACACGCGACCCTGCCAGGTCCCTGTTCTTCGAACTCCAACTTGAGACCTATGGGGTTCTGGGCACCGCAAGCAAAGCATCTTCCATTATCGCGGAGCTGGAGCGGCAAAAAAACCCCTCCATACATACTCATATAAAGACGCACCGATTTAGACGCACGAATGCACGAACATCCTATGAATGCACGAACGCCTCGCCTGGTAGAATTCTACCTCTCCTACCACTTCCATGTCAATAATGTGGGCCAGGTCATTTCACCTCGAGGAGCTTGTACTTCCTCGTGCCAAGCCCGATCCTCTCCCCGTGGATCAACTGGATGCGCCAGTCTACTCCGTGATGAATCGAGCCGAACTTATCATCGCTATCGAATGACTGGCCCAGCCTGGTGTTTGGCATGCCAGGCGCCGCGTTGACCAGGTCCACGCTAGCCTGGTCGATGGCAACAGGGTCGGTCGATGCCAGGATACCCTGGTTGGGGACTATAGGCGCGTCGTTCCAAGGGGCGCAATCGCAGTCAGGCGAGACGTTCATAACGAAATTCATGAACCCGCATTTCCCCTTCTTTGTGCTCACCACCGCGTAGGCGTATTCGGCCATGCGCTCCTGGAACCCGTTGATCTCGGCATCGGTCCAGTTTACCGCTATCGCTTCATCGAGACAGCTGATGGTGCACTCGGCGCACCCGATGCACTTCGAATGGTCGATCCGAGCGGGGCGACCGGGCTCAAATGAGATCGCCCCTGCGGGACACCACTTGACGCAGCGCCCGCACATCCGGCACTTCGACTCATCAACCTCAGGCTTCACGCTCGAATGCTGTTCCTGCTTGCCGGCGCGCGACGCGGAGCCCATCCCCACATTCTTTATCGCCCCGCCGAAGCCCGATGCCTCGTGGCCCTTAAAATGACTCAGAGCTATTATGACGTCCGCCTCGGCGATCGCAGCCCCGATGCGCGCCTCCTTCACCCTTGGCCCGTTTATGGGGATCTTGACTGTGCTGTGCCCGTGCAGCCCGTCAGCAACTACAAACGGCGCCCCTACCGTGGCGAAGCTGAAGCCATTCTGAATGGCGGATATAGCGTGGTCGACGGCATTGGAACGGCACCCGACGTAAAGAGTGTTCGAATCCGTGAGGAAGGGCTTGCCGCCACTCGCCTTCACCTTCTCAACGATCACGCGAACCACCGGAGGCTGGATGTATGCCAAGTTTCCGGGCTCGCCCACGTGCAGTTTTATCGCAACAAAATCTCCTTTCTCAATAAGGCTCCCGAAGTTCGCGTGATCATACAGGGCGCTCACCTTGTCCAGGAGGTTCCTCCCGCTCCGGGTGCGCATATCCGAGAAATATACATTGCTGGCCATTCCCAAACTCACCTCTTGCTCTCCCCTTATGGCTCTTGTAGCTCTTGCTCCTGGTGTTATTCTTGAGATTTTTCAGGCTCAAGCTGTGCTGGGCCACCGACACCCCCTCCCGGCTTCACTCGATCAGCATGATCCTTGTAGTATTCCAATTATTATATCATATCATGATGCCCCGCCTGATTCTGTAAAGTCCGAAACACTTTCAACAGACATAGTCAGGCTCCCTCCACACCCTTGATTGCGCTGGCCTTCTAAGTAGTGCGGAAAAGTCCCTGCCCTTTTGGGCACTCGCATAGGGAGTCTCGCATCTCTCCGCCCGGCGGCCTTGATCTCCGGCCCAAGAGCCCTCGGCCGGAGATTACGGAGCGGCCTGCTCGCCTAAGTGTAGGTTCCTTAATTTGTGCCAGTTTACCAACACGTCCCATGGGTTGCCGGTGCTTGCGTGACGGGGCCTTTTGAAATTTGGCAAGGCCCTCACGCCAAATTTCAACGGAGGCGCGCCGCAAGCGCGCCGTCCCCGGAACGCAACACCGGCAACCCCTGGAAAAACGTCTATAATCTTCGAACTCGCACTTAGCCGCGCCCGCCGGGCGGAGAGATGCGAGACTCCCCGGCCACTGTGCGGCACTTATAGATGTCACCTTCGAAAGGTCCGGATATTATGGTTGTCCATCATACCATCTTGTGGTATGCTCATGGATAGGATAATCAAGTTAGTGCGCCAGCCCGGGGCAAGTCTAGAAGTGGCAAAGCCCTATGCGCTAACTTAAGGAAGTGACCTGACATGAGAAGCGGTACGGCCAACCTGCCGCTACATTCCGGCAAGTGCCCCGCGTGGCTATTTTCCCGGATGAAGTTGCTCGGGGCTGCGATAATCGAGATCATCGTCGAGGAGTTCGGCCCGCAAGAGGTCCTGCAGCGCCTTTCCGACCCCGTGTGGTTTCAAGCCCTCGGGTGCGTCCTCGGCTTCGACTGGCATTCATCTGGCATCACGACCACCGTCTGTGGGGCCCTCAAGGAGGGACTGCGCCCTCGCGAGGGAGACCTCGGCATCTTCTTCGCGGGCGGCAAGGGCGCAACATCCCGTAAGACGCCCCTGGAGATCTCGGATGCCTGCGAAAGGCACGGCCTCCCCTCGGAGCTCCTCGGCCTCCAGTATGCCAGCAAAATGGCGGCCAAGGTCGATTCCGCGGCCCTCCAGGATGGATATGACATATATCATCACCTGTTTGTTTTCACCGCGGATGGTAAATGGGCGGTGGTCCAGCAGGGCATGAATGAGGCGACGGGCTGGGCCAGGCGCTACCACTGGATTGGCCAGCTCTCACACGATTTTAGCTTCGTTTGCGAGCCGCATGCGGGTATCTCGTGCGATCACGTCCACGCCGGCAAAGTCCTCAACATGGTCGCCGCTGAAAGCGAGGAGGCGCGCAAGGCCTCGGCCTGGCTCGCCAGGGAAGAAACGAGCATGGTCCTCGGGGAGGTCCGGAAGGTATTGAGCCTGCCCGCAAGTCATGCAATCCCGGGAACAGCCCGGCTTGAAAAGACCCTCCGAGCGGCCTACGAACACCAGCCCGAGGACTTCGAAACGCTACTTTCTGTTCCGGGCGTCGGTCCGGCTACAATCAGGGCCCTCGCTATGGTCGCCGAGGTAGCTTATGGCGCCAGCCCGAGCCGCAGAGACCCTGTCAGGTACTCCTTTGCTCACGGTGGCAAGGATGGCCACCCGTTCCCCGTTAATAGAGCCAACTATGACCGGTCCATCCAGGTCCTTGAGGACGCGCTCCGGAGGGCAAGGCTGGGCCAGACAGATAAATTAAAGGCCCTCAGGCGCCTCGCGGCGTGGCGGGAAGGGGCTGAGGGGGGATACAGGGGATCATGAGATTCATTGCTGATTTGCACATCCACTCACGCTACTCCAGGGCTACGAGCGGAGATTGCACGCCCGAGGAACTCCACCGCTGGGCAGCGTGTAAGGGGCTCTCTCTCGTCGGCACAGGGGATTTTACCCACCCCGCGTGGCGCGAGGAGCTAAGGCAAAAACTGGAGCCAGCAGGAGAAGCTTACGGGATCTATAGGCTCAAGGATGAATTTCGTAAGTCTGCAAGCCGTAGAGCGGCCGCCGAGGGCATCCCCTGGTTGGATACGCCCAGGGTCGGGTTCATCATCGCCGGCGAGATCAGCACGATATACAAGAAGGCTGGCGCAGTCCGGAAGATCCACCACCTCATTCTCCTCCCGAGCCTCGAGGCCGCAGATGAGTTGAGCAGGCGACTGGAGCAGGTCGGCAACATCCATTCGGATGGTCGGCCGATCCTAGGGCTTGACAGCCGCGTCCTCCTGGAGATCACCCTGGAGGCCTGCCCTGATGCCCTGTTTATACCTGCTCACATATGGACCCCGCACTTCTCGCTCTTCGGCGCAAACTCTGGATTCGATGCGATCGAAGAGTGCTTCGACGATCTGACGGGGCATATTTATGCGGTCGAGACAGGCCTCTCATCCGACCCGCCAATGAACTGGCGGCTTTCGGCCCTCGATCGCTTCGCGCTGGTTTCCAACTCCGACGCCCATTCACCGGCCAACCTCGCTCGGGAGGCAAACATCTTTGATACTGAGCTGTCCTTTGATGCCATACGCAAAGCCCTAAGGGACCGCGATCCCGCGCGATTTATAGGGACACTGGAGTTCTTCCCGGAGGAGGGCAAGTATCATTACGATGGTCACAGGGCGTGCGGGGTCCGGTGGAAGCCGTCAGAGACCCGCGCCGCTGGAGGGGTTTGCCCTGTGTGCGGCCGCAAGGTCACCGTCGGGGTCCTGCACCGGGTCGAGGAGCTTGCCGATAGACCCGAGGGGGCAAAACCCCCGGCCGCCCGGCATTTCGAAAGCCTGGTCCCCCTCGCCCAGGTCATTGCCTCGGCCCTCGGCGTAGGCGAATCCTCCAGGCAGGTGCGCGAGCAATACACCGCACTCATACGCGCCCTCGGCCCGGAGCTCGCCGTGCTGAGGGAATCATCCCTCGAGGACGTTAGATCCGCAGCCAGCCCGGCCGCAGGTGCGGCTATAGCCGAGGCTATTCGAAGGGTCAGGGCGGGTGAAATTGAGATTAAACCCGGTTTCGACGGCGAGTACGGGAGCATCGTCGTGATGCGCGACGAGGATAGGAAGCGTCTCCGGGGTCAGGGCAGCCTGTTTGGGTCCCTTTTTGCCGGGGCAGCTCCGGCATCGTGCGCGTCCCGTGATCTCCACGGTAGCGCGGCCGCATCTGTTGCCGCTGTAGCCGCTCCTCGAATCAGCGAGCCGGGAGAGTCGAGGGAGCGAGGCATACCCATCGGGACGGGCGAACCGTCTAAATCGCCATCATCTGTATCGCCTGTACCTGGTGAACCGGTACGACCTACGGCATCAGCCGCGCCCCTTCCAGCGGACGGGCTCAACCGCGCCCAGCGCGAGGCGGTTATGGCCGAATCCGGTCCAATTATCGTGATCGCCGGGCCGGGCACCGGCAAGACCCGGACCCTGGCCCACCGTATCGCCTACCTGGTCGGGGAGCGTAATGTAAATCCCGCTCAGATCACAGCTGTCACCTTCACAAATAAGGCCGCCGCTGAAATGCGGGCGCGGGTCAAGGATCTCCTCAACGACCCAGACCCCGATAGCGCCAATCAGGGCAGCCATGCAGGTCACCTGGAGGGCCTCACCATAGGGACGTTCCACAGCATCTGCCTGGACATGCTCAAAGCCTGCGCAGGCCACACCGGGTCTAAGACCATGATCATTCTCGATGAATTCGATGCCCGGTCGGTCCTGGAGGAGGTCCTGAAGGAATCCAGGGTTGGGAGGGGTATCAACGCGCGGGAAGCCCAGAGGCAAATCTCCCTCCTAAAAGGCCGCGGTATCCGGCCACCCGAGGCCGGAGCCCTCGTCCCGGGCGAACTCTCCCGGATCTACAGCGCCTACCAGGAAAGGCTGGCCCACTACATGGCCCTCGACTATGATGATATACTGCTGGAGACCGCGCACCTGATGCGACGGGAGAGGCGGCGAGAAGGCCGGGAGTCCTGCCTGCCGGAGGGGTGGCTCGACCGCTTCACCTATCTCCTGGTCGACGAGTTCCAGGACGTGAACCCCATTCAATATGAGCTCGTGAAACTCTGGGCCGGAGACGGCACCCGGCTCTTTGTCATCGGCGACCCGGACCAGGCCATTTACGGTTTCAGGGGGGCGGATCACAGGTTCTTCGAAAGGCTGCGGGAGGATTTCCCCGCCTCCAAAGTCTACAAGCTCACGATAAACTACCGCTCGACGCCCCAGATTCTGGGGGCAGCCTCGGCGCTCATAGCTCACAACCTCGACTGCGCTGGCCTCAAGCTTGAAGCCGCAAAAAGCAACGGGTTCAGGATTCGCCACATCGAGGTGCCCGGCGAGATTGCCGAGGGTATCGCAATCGTGAGGGAGATCGGGCGCATGGTTGGGGGCGCAACCATGCTCCAGGCCCACCAGGCCAGTGGCCAGGGCGGCGGCTCAGACCCACGAGGCGGGCCCGCACCAGGGGAACCAGCGGCCACCAGCCTCCAGGATATAACCAGGAGCTTCTCGGATATCGCCGTGCTCTTCCGCACAGGGCGCCAGGGTGAGGTCCTGGAAGAGTGCTTCCTCAAGGAGGGCATCCCCTACCGCATCGTGGGGCGCGAGAGCTTCCTGGAAGACAGAGATGTGCGCGCAGCCCTCGACTTCCTGAGATGCGTGGTGAACCCTGCGGATGAATTCCACTTCTCACGATGTCTTGTGTCGAATGCGAGTGCAGGAGGAGACCCGGAGGCTCTCAAGGCCCGGATCGAGGCATACAGGAACCTCAGCGTGTCCGAGCCGCCTGATCGACTGCTGGCACGGTGGATCGAGGAGGAGTCCGCCTGTAACCCTGGTTCCCGTGGCAATGAAGCCGTGAGACGGCTTATGAGGGTGGCCTCTCGTTTCGATAGCCTGGAGTCCTTCATAGTTGGAATCAACCTCGCCCGGGAAGCCGATCACGAAAGGCCCGGCCCCCGCGGACGAACGTCAGCATCACCGGCCACGGCAGCCACAGCGGCCTCTACAAGCGCGCCCGAGGCGGTAACTTTGATGACCATGCATGCAGCCAAAGGCCTGGAGTTCCCCGTGGTATTCATCGCCGGCGTTGAGGAGGGGATAATACCGCTCAAGGGTTCTCCAGGCGTTGACAGTACAGGCGCCACCGATACCGGCGAGGACAACGACCCAGAAATCTCGGAGGAGAGACGGCTGTTTTATGTCGGCATGACGCGCGCCATGGATGAGCTCATCCTCCTGTCGGCGCACAGGCGGGCACAATCCGGAACCAGCAGGCCAGCCACCCCGTCTCGCTTCCTCGATGAGATCCCTCCAGATTTCATACAGCGCGAAGTTCGATCCGCAAAGCCTAAAGGAGGCAAGGCGAATAAAGGGTGCGATGGGAGGCCAGACGGGCAGCTCAGCCTTTTCGCCCCAAGTTAGCCCGCCCGGGGCGGGATCAATGTCCAGACCCGCGGGTCCTCCTGGCCGAGCTCCCAGATGGCGACACCGGGTATCCCGTGCTCCCGCACCAGCGCCAGTTTCCAGTCGACAGATTCAAAGCACTGATACCAGACCACATGCCATCTCCCCGAATCGGTACCAGGGGCGAGGTAGACCAGTGTGCACTCGCGCGACACGGGATCGAATACCAGCGGGGCATTATACGTTTCCGATATCCTTACTACATCCCTGAACGTTACAGTCGCAGCTGGCTCGACGGGAGCGAGGGGCCAGTCGTAGCCGTAGACCCCTATGGCCATAAACAGCTTCCTGAGAGGCACTTGCGAAAGCGCGAAATTCATTACCGTCCTGTACCAATTGTAGGATGCGATCGGGCCCGGGGGTCCTGTGAACGAGTGCTCCTCATATGCCAGGATAACGAGCCAATCCACATACCGCGAGAGTGCGGCGTAATCGAACCCGCCCGACCAGGGGTGCCTGGGGTCTTCCTCGGTCTTCCCCGGAACGGCCTGTGTCACCAGTATGCGATACGGTCCCGAGGTCAGGTAGAGTTCCCTCATAAAGCTAGTCAGCGCCTGGCGATCCTCAGGGTCCACATTCTCGAGATCTATGTGCACCCCGTCCAATCTGAAGCGCCGGGCTGCCGCTATGATATTATCAATAGCTCTTCTTTTTGCCATGGGGTTCACGAGCACGGCGTGGGCTATCTCTCGTATGAACCTTCCTTCAAGAAAGTTGTGAAAGGTCCCCATGACCCTCAGGCCTCTAGACCGCGCAAATTCATACGCCTCCATATCTGGAGAGCCGGTTACATCGCCCTCCGAGGTCAGGCGAAACCACCAGCCCGAGATCCCCGTCATATGGCGATAAAATCGCCTCAAGGATGGCATCGATTCACCACCATAATAGCCCCAGACCTGCAGTCTCATCGGCATGCACCTCGATTCATCATCGATCTCGATTCGTTCCCGATGGTGACAGCCCTCTGATCTAATCCACCTGATCTAATATATGGCAGGTAGCCCAGATTGCTGCGGGTCCTGGGCATATATAAACGATTGACAAGAGAAAAGGTTTTGTTATCCTTGGTGATGGAGTGGAGTATAATCTGGGAGAGGAGAGCCGCAGGTAAACCGTGAAGCTCAAAAGACTTACCGCTAAACCCATCCTATCCCCCATCGCCGATCATGACTGGGAGAGGACGGCAGTCTTCAACTGCGCCGCCATCTACGATGACGGCCTGTTTCATCTCTTCTACCGTGCGACAGACCGGCCCTTTGGCGATTTCACTGTAAGATTCGTATCCAGCATAGGCTATGCCGTGAGCGAGGACGGGATCCATTTCACACGATTTGAAAAGCCTATTTACACCGGCCTCGGGCCGCAGGAGGACTGGGGCGTCGAGGACCCGAGAATCACGAAGATCGAAGACACCTATTATATGCTCTATACAGCCTTCGGTGGCCGCAGCCTCGATGACGTGCGCATCTCCATGGCATCGACAAAGAAGCTCGGGCCCGAGGGCTCCGGCGCCTGCCCGTGGATGTGGATGAGGCACGGGGTCGTCCTCGACGAGCCAAACAAAGACGCCGCCCTCTTCCCGGAGAAAATCCAGGGGCGCTACGCCATGCTGCACAGGCGTCCACCGGGCATTTGGATCGCCTTTTCGGATGATCTCAAAACCTGGATCGACCATCAAAAGATCATGGATGTGGTCCCCGGCAACTGGGACTCATACAAGATAGGGGCGGCCGGGCCCCCCATCAAGACACCCGGAGGGTGGCTCCTCATGTACCACGGCGTCGACGAGAAACGCGTCTACCGCCTTGGCGCCGCCCTTTTAGACCTGAAGGATCCCACAAGGGTGCTGGCGCGACGGCCCGAGCCGATCCTTGAGCCCGAGCTTGACTGGGAGATAAACGGGCTCGTCCCAAATGTGGTATTCAGCTGCGGTGCGGCCGAGACCGATGATGCCTATTTCGTGTACTATGGAGCCGCCGACACCTGCATCGGCGTTGCCGCCATGCGAAAGGATGAAGTGAAGTTTTAAGGTTCTGGGCTCCGACTCAGAGGATCAAGAGAACAAGCGCCGCGCGGAGTTCCTCACGGGGTTGGTGAGCGTGCCCACCCTCTCGATCTCGACGGTTACTACGTCACCGTCCTCCAGGAAGACGGGCGGCTTTCGCTTGAACCCGACGCCCGACGGGGTCCCTGTGGCTATAATGTCACCGGGTTCGAGCGTCATCAAGCTCGATAGGTAAGCGATCAATTGCCTTACCCCGAAAATGAGTTGCGAGGTGCTGGAGTCCTGCATGACCACACCGTTTAGATGAAGCCTGATCGCGAGGTTTTCGGGGTCAGGGACCTCGTCACTCGTTATGAGGTACGGTCCCATGGGGGCGAAGGTGTCAAGCGTCTTGCCCTTGATCCACTGGCCATCCCTGAATTGCAGGTCACGCGCGCTCACATCGTTAAAGGCCGTGTACCCCGCGATGTGATCCATCGCGCGGTCGGCAGGGATGTCCCTGCCCCGCTTCCCGATGACCACCGCCAGCTCGGCCTCGTAATCTACTTGCTTTGTAACAGGCGGTATGATTATGGGCTCGCCCGGGCCTATTACGGCGTTGGCGAACTTCGAAAACAACACCGGCTCGCCCGGCAGGTCTGCACCGATCTCCGCGGCGTGATCCCGGTAATTGAGCCCGATGCATATGATCTTCCCTGGCCGCGCCACCGGAGCGAGGGTTCTGAGCTCGTCCATGGAATGGATAATGCCGGTCTCACCCGTCATAGTCATCGCGAATTCCACCGCCTGCGCCGCAGCCTCCAGGCTTCGACTGCCGCCCTCCAGAAATGCCACCATATCATCAGGCACCAGGGCATCGGCGAGGCGCCCCGCGCACGGTTCGCCCTCTGCAGCGAGGCGCGCGCGATAGGCTGCATTCAAGTGAATCACTCTTGAGCCGGGCTCAGCTCCAGCCTCGGAGCCGGGGCCGGCCACGACCCCGACAAAACTACGTCCATTATACAAAAAAGTCCCCAACTTCAAGGGTCAAGTCACTCCCGCTTTTATGATTACGCTTCCACTTAAGAACTAGACATTCATCCCGTGCCGGTCTGCCTTTAAGTCGTTCATATACACAGCTTCTTCATCCGACTGCTATCGCCTCCAGAGGTGGCATATGTAGCTATTGCACAAGGCTTCATTCATAGCGCAGGGCCTGGATCGGGTCCAGATTTGCGGCTTTATAGGCGGGGTAAACCCCGAATATGAGGCCAACAAGCGAGCTCGAGGCAAAGGCCACAGCCACTGCCAGGGGTGATACGCTAGCGGGAATTGGGGAGACGGCAGCGATCAGATGGGCCCCAAGGGCTCCAAATATTATCCCGATAATGCCACCTGTAAGGCACAACATTACCGCCTCAGTAACAAACTGCCGCAAGATGTCCCCTTTCCTGGCCCCGACCGCCTTCCTTATCCCGATCTCCCGGGTGCGCTCGGTCACGGTAACCAGCATGATGTTCATTACGCCTATTCCGCCCACAAGCAGGGATATACCCCCTATCCCGCCGAGGATCGCAGTGAAGATCCCCAGGATCACCCTGGCGGATTCAAGAAAGGACTCGGAACTCTGGGTGAGAAACCTGTTATCTTCGCCATAGCGCCGCCTTAAGAAGCCATTAACCTCATCCACCGCCAGCCTCACCGACTCAACATCAGTCGCCTGCGCCATGATGAAACTCACCCTGTCAAATCCGGTGATCCTCCGCGCGATGCTCGCCGGGAGGTAAACGTAGGAATCCTCCGTGTTCATGCCGCTAAACAGGCCGCTCTGTCCCCTCCGCTTCATTATACCGATAACAGTGCAGCTGAGATCATTGATCCTGATCGTCTCGCCAATGGGATCTCCGGGCCCGAAGAGCTTGTCAGCTATATCCCGGCCGAGAACCGCCACGAAGCGCCTTCCGCGGATGTCAGACTCGGAGAAGAACCTCCCCGCATCCATGCTGAAACCCTGCATCCATGCAAATTCATCGTTTACGCAGACTACGGTCGTCCCTTCATCCTCGCGCCCATATTTTACGGTTCCCCTCGCATTGATGTAGGGACTCACGTAGAGAAGATGAGGGCATGCGGCCTTCAGGAGATCAACCTCTTCAAATGATAAATACGGGATGTCTCCCATCCTCACGTCCTCATTGTGATAGTTCGGCTGGATGAACACCATATTGGAGCCCATACCCTCGAGCTCCCCGGTTACCTCGACGCGCGCACCCTCGCCGATCGAAACCATTGTTATAACAGACGCAACGCCGATGACGATACCGAGCAGGGTAAGCGCGGACCGGAGTTTATTTGCCATGATGCTGGCGATAGCCAGGCTGACATATTCCCTAAATCCCATACCAATCCATTATCCTCCAAGCGCTTTTCGCAAATGATCATCCTTATCCTCCAAGAAGCGTTTCTCGCGATCCCCTCAGCGTTTTCTTCAGCGTTTCTTCCCTTCATGCGTTCCAGCCGCCGTGCTCGCTATCTCTACCCTTACGACATCTCCCTCCTTCAAGGTTTTCAGGGCCTGGTAGCTCCCGACAACCACCTCATCGCCAGGCTTGATGCCGCTCAGGATCTCCGTATCCGTGGGGGTTTCCATCCCCGTCTCGACCTCGACCTCGCGGGCCTTCCCGTCCCTTACAACAAACACGACGCTGCGGGACTTTCGAGCGCCCGGCTCTTGGCTAGTGCCTGTAGCGCCTGTTGCCTCACGCTCGACAACGGCCTGGCTCGGGATGGATACAACCTTCTCCCTGTCATACACAACTATCCGGGCATCAGCGGTCATGCCCGGGCGCAGGATGCCGTCCCCATTCTCCACGGATATCTCCACGGTAAACTTGGGGACCGACCCATCCAGCGTCGCCTGCGGGGCGATCCTCTCAACCCTCCCCGCGAATTCGCGCGACAAAGCCGCATCGCAGGAGACCTTAACCGCCTGCCCCACCTTCACCTTGGCGATGTCCACCTCATCGACCTTTGCCTTCATAATGATGCGATCAAGGTCGAGGATAGCCATGAGCAGCGTGCCTTCCTGCACGGCCCCTCCCTCTTTCGCATTGACTCCGGCTACGACCCCTGAAATGGCAGCCTTCACATCTTTATCTGCAAGCTGTCTCTCCGCCCTTGCACAGGCAGCCTCAGCCTGCTGTATCCTTAGCTCAAGGGCCCTCCTGCGCTCCAACTGCGACCTGGCAGCATTAATCGCGAGCTCCAGGCCGATCTCGGCATCCTTGACCTCCGAGCGGGCCACGATGAGTTGGGATTCGGTTGGGCCCTCGATAATAGCATCATACTGCTTCCTGGCGGACTCATAGCGCGCCCGCGCGATCTTCTCCTGGGTAACCGCCTCGTTGAACGCGTTCTTGGAGACAGCGCCCGCCTCAAACAGGGAACGCATCTTTGAAAGATTCACCTCGGCATCGCGCAACGTCACACCGGCCTCGTCCAGGGCCGCCTTCGCCTGGGCGACCTCGGCATCATCGGGCCCGGCTTCGAGCTCCGCCAGGCGCGCCCTCGCCGCCTCGAGCCGCGCTCGCGCCTGGGCGACCTTGGGGTCCTTGCCAGGATCATCGCGGGCCAAGGAGTTGCTTCCGGCTGAGGCATTGAGCTCCGCAAGATCAGCCCTTGCCGCCGCCAGAGCCGCCCTGGCCTCATCAAGCTGCAACTTGAGATCGGATGAATCAAATGACACAAGAACCTGGCCGCGGTCCACCCTATCCCCGTCCTTGACGTAGACGCGCTCGACCAGCCCTGAAATCGGGCTCCTGACCTCATATGAGCGGGAGGACTCTATAACGCCCGAGCCAGGCACCGTGGCCGTAAACCTTCCCTCCCGCGCAACGGCCGTCTCCACGGATTTCCCGGGCGGGCTTAACACACCCTTTTTCTTTGCAACGACGCCGATCCCCAGGCTCACCACCACAACAACAAGGAGCCCGATAAGCCCGAACAACGCCTTCCTGCGGGATGATCTCAGGGACAATTTGTGTCACCTCGCCTTAGCTGGCGCCTTATATGGCCAAATCCGCAATGGGGAGTCAGTGTTCCAATGTAGTCGATACTCCAAGTTTTTAACGTTCTTCTTTTTTCCTGTATATCCTGCCGGGCCCATCATAATTTTGCAATAGGAGCAGGTAATTCATGAAGGAAAACGGCTGGTGCGCCCGAAGTATTAAGGAGGATCGGCTGGTTCGATAGATCATGCCCGATGGATCATAGGACAGCGTAATATCACCGTCACGGATATCATTATATAACATATTATACGGAAGGAGCGTGATTTCCTATGGTTTCTGAAATAAATCCGGGGATGGAGGGAAATGGCGAGGAGAATAAGCGCCGACCCGACCCTGTCGAGCGGTTTCTTACCATTATGATCGATCCTGCAGGGACATTCAAGGATATAGTCGAGCGCCCGGACTTCGCGATCCCTGTTGTCCTGGCGGTCCTCACGGCGCTTCTGGGCATTCCCGTCGCGATGCATTCGGTCAAGAACCTGCCCCCGCAACCCGGCATGCCGCCAGCTCTGATGAGCCCCGCCCTTGCCGGAGGTATCGCGGCTGTATCGGCCCTCGTGATGCTCCTCATCTGGTGGCCGGTGCGGGCGCTCATATTCATGGGCCTCGGCGCCGCGCTCGGTTCGCGCGTTGATTTCAAGAAAAGCCTCGCGGTGGCGGGCTATCTCAATTACTCCGCGTTTATCTCTTCGCTGATCTCGGCCATAACCGTGCTCGCCCTGGGATCCCCCGTGATGCCCGGCCTGGGAATGGGCCTATCGCCGGAGCAGCTTGCGACGCCCAGGGGGGTGTTGCTCACAAACCTGAACATAACCTCCCTTATTTACATCTTCCTGAGTACATTCAGCCTCTCCGAGCTGTGGAGGACGTCCCGCGCACGGGCCCTGGCAGCCACCGTTATAATGTGGGCGCTTGTCCTCGCAGCCAGCGCGGGCCTGGCAAAGCTGGGGGCTAAATAACCTCTATCTTGCCGTACTCGCCGTCGAAGCCGGGGGTGATACTGATCTCTCCCGCCCTCACCCGGCGGACGGCCTCAGCGACCTCCGGCCCGGCAACGCGCGCCAGGTCGTCGATGCTAACGTGGCGCAGGATCGAAAGCTCCGGGCCGAGCTCCCTGAGCAGGGCGTAATAGCGCGTCTGGACCTTCTTCGTTGAT
This sequence comes from Bacillota bacterium, assembly GCA_012839815.1. Taxonomy (GTDB): domain Bacteria; phylum Bacillota; class SHA-98; order Ch115; family JABLXJ01; genus JABLXL01. The sequence continues at coordinate 52,454 of DUMQ01000124.1, forward strand.
TCGCCGACCCCAAGAGCAGAGGCGATGATCTCAGATAACGGGACCAAGCTCTCGAAACGCCGGGCGGCCGGGGGTTTTGCCCCCTCGGGTCTATCAGCGAGTTCCTCGACCCGGTGCAGGACCCCGACGGTGACCTTGCGGCCGCACACAGGGCAGACCCCTCCAGCGGCGCGGGTCTCTGACGGCTTCCACCGGACACCGCACGCCCTGTGACCATCGTAATGATACTTGCCCTCCTCCGGGAAGAACTCGATGGTCCCGATAAACCTATCCGGGTCGCGCCTCCGGAGCGCCTCCCTTATAGCTGTAAACGACAGCTCCGTATCAAAGATGTTGGCTTCGCGGGCCAGCTTACGCGGCGAATGGGCATCGGAGTTGGATGTGAGGGCAAACCGGTCGAGTGCCGAAAGCCGCCAGTTCATGGGCGGGTCGGACGAAAGCCCGGTTTCAACCGTATAGATATGTTCCACCAGGTCCCCGTAACACTCGTCGATGCTGTCAAATCCCGAGTGGGCGCCAAAAACCGAGAAATGGGGCGTCCAGATATGGGCGGGGACGAATAACGCCTCCGGGCATACATCAAGCGTCATTTGAAGGAGTTCACGGCTATCGATCCCGAGGACCGGACGGCCGTCAGCGCTGAGATTCCCTATCCCATCCAGGCGCCGGCTCAGCTCATCGGCGGCATCGAAACCGGGCAATAATATGAGGTTGTGAATCTTCCGGGTTCTTCCGGCCTTCTTGTATATAGTGCTGATCTCGCCCGAGAGCATAAACCTGACCTGCACACTGTCCAGCCAGGGGATCCCCTCGGCAGAGGCTTCGCCCGCGACCGTTCTGCGGAATTCATCTTTAAGTATGTAGGTTCCATCGCCGTCTCCGGCAGGCTCCAACTTTTGCCGGAGTTCCTCCCGCCACGCGGGGTGGGTGAAATCTCCCGTTCCGACGAGAGCGACGCCCTTGTAGGCTGCCCAACGGTAGAGCCCCTCGGGCACGCAATCCTTGCTCGTGGCCCGGGAGTAGTGTGAGTGAATGTGTAGATCGGCGATAAACCTCATGCGAATAGCGCGACCTCCATGCCGGCAATTGTGGTTGTATGGTTGCAGGTAGTAGTTTGCCCATATACGTTCTCTTCATTACGGTAAGTTAGTGCGCAAAAATACCCGGACCTTTCTCAGGTAACAGCTACCAGTAGTTCACATTAGCCGGGGTGTCTCGCATCTCTCCGCCGGGTGGCGAGATGCGAGACACCGTATGCGAGTGCCAAAAAGGCAGAGATCTTTGCGACTAACTTTGGTCTAGAGCCGCCACAATCTCCTCCTTCACGCGAGCATCATCCTCTCTCCGGTAACGGTCCTCAAGATACCTCCTGCCTCTCGTGCCGCCGACGGTCCCAAGAGACCAGGCAGCATGCCCCCTGATTACAGGCCGCGGGTCATCCAGACACGCCTTTAAGATCGGGATCGCTACGTCTATACCATGATCATCCCTCAGATTCCCCAGGGCGATCACGGCGTTACGCTGCAGGACCGTCCTCCCTCTCCAGCCTGCTGCCGTGAGGCCATATACTTCCTTGAATCTGGAATTAGACATGGTCAGGACATCCAGAAGGTCGGGGGCCACATCATCCCGGCTCCGTGGCCGGAAGGCGTCAAGCCCGGCGGGGGCAACCCTCTCATTCCTCGGACAGACCTCCTGGCACGTATCGCACCCGTAAAGACGAAATCCCATCTTCGTCCGCATATCGCGCGGCACGAAACCCCGCACCTGCGTGATATACGAAAGACATATATTTGCATTAGTAACGTAAGGCCGGCGCGGGTCCAGGGCGCCCGTGGGACATGCCCTTAGACATATGTCGCAATCACCACAACCATCCTCGCCGCCCTCATAGCGTTCACCTGCCGCCGGTTCGGGAGATCCGGCCCCGGCCCAGGGTGTGTCAGGTTCGAGTTCGAGGTCAGTCAGGATTTCACCCAGGAAAACCCATGACCCGTATTTACGCGTGAATATGCTGCAATTCTTCCCATACCAGCCTATTCCCGCCCGCCAGGCAATGGCTCGATCCACTAACTGGCCCGTATCTACAAAGCTTGCGAGCCGCACAGGCCGTGGGGAATTCTGAGTCAGGAAATCGCTGAGCTGCTGCAGGATCGACCCTACAACCACATGATAATCCCTACCCCAACTAGACATGGATATCCGCCCCCTGGGTCTCCCGCGTGGATCCTGACTTGTTTCCTGCTCTGGATTCTGCGCGTCGAAACCGGGTTTCCCTGCGTTCCCTGCAAATGGGGCGGCACCCGGGCCCGCACTCGTAGCGTATGGCACCGCTATAGCGATGATCGAGCGCGCCCCCGGCATAACCCTGCCCGGGTCACACCTCAGCCCTACATCCCTCTCTTCAAAAGGGGATCTATAGCCATCCCTGTCCCGCTCTCTCAACACATCATCTAGCCGCATAAATGGGGACGCATGGGTGACACCTATAACCTCAATGCCTATCGACCTGCTAAAATCCTTTAGTTTAGATTTAAGATCCTTAAATGAACTATCCCTGGCGGCAGGCAATTCCGCAATCACCCTTTCCGCTTCTGCTCCGGCTAAGAATAAGTTCAAAGATTACCGCCACTTTTCCCGGGATTGCCGGTGATTGCGCGACGAGGCCTTTGAAATCTGGCAAAGCCCTTGCGCCGAATTTCAACGGAGGCGCGCCGGAAGCGCGCCGTTCCCGGAGCGCAACACCATAAGTCCTGGGACGTGCTGGTAAACTGGCGCAAATTAAGGAACTTACACTTAGTATTACAGGCGCCAGAAGTCATGGTTGCCATAACAAATATTAATTCTCCCGCCCGCGGGCGTCAACACGCCCGCACGAAATAGGATAAAACGAAGAAATAGGGTAAAACGAGATACGACGAAATAGGGTAGCAGCGGGGCAAAAAGGAGAGATGAAGATGGGACGCCAAAAATTAGTTTAGAAGGAATTGTAGGCCTGCGTGTAGAAGAAATTCTGGCCGGATATTCACGGAGCCCTGCGAATCCCTATTATATGGTCATGAGTAGTTTGAAGCGGAATAGTTGTTCTAGCCGGCATCCGGGTCGCGTATCTTTAGGACAGGGTGCAAGTTTTAGAAAGGGGGAAGAACCATGCTGGAGTTGATCGGTCTCGTGGTCGTTGTATGGTTTATCATCCATCTTCTTGAAAAGAATATAAAATAGGGGTGCAGCCGGGCCAGAGGGGTACCGGCGCCTGTGTGATTGTGAGGGAGGTCACCGGCCTCCCTTATTTTCGCCGCCCTCCCGCAGGGGGCCACTATACTAAAAAGGGTGATCGGGGGAATGACGCGTGAATCCAATCCGCGTGGTGACTGATAGCACCGCCTACCTTCCCAAAGACTGGCTCGAGGCTCATGGCGTAACAGTTGTCCCTTTATCCATAACCATGAATTCCTCAACCTACAGGGAAGGGTTCGACATAACAAACAGCGAATTTTATGCCAGGCTCAGGCAGGCTAAGGAGCCGCCGACGACATCCCAGCCATCCGCGGGCGAATTCCTGGAAACATATAAAAGCCTCATTGACGCTGGTGCCAAGACGATTATCTCAATCCACATCTCCGGCGGCATCAGCGGCACTATCAATTCGGCCCAAAGCGCTGCGGGGATGCTCATGGGTGCAGATATTACAGTAGTCGATTCAAAATGCACGGGTCCCGCTCTCGGCTTTATCATCCAGGAGGCCGTATCGCTCGTCGAATCTGGCGAAAGCAAGGATACCATCATGCGGCGACTGGATTACCTGATTGCAAACATGCGGACTCTTTTCGTCGTGACGGACCTGATGTATCTTCACAAGGGCGGACGTCTATCGGGGGTCCAGGCCATAATCGGGTCGATCTTACAGATCAAGCCCGTCCTCCACTTCGTCGACGGGCGCATCGAAGTCCTGGAAAAGGTCCGGACGGAGCGCCGTGCGCTCGACAGGATAACGGAATTGATGAGGCAGGCCGGCGGCGGAGGCAGTAGCGACCTTCCAACGCGACTTGCCATTGCATATGCGGATAATAAGGAGAAGGCAGAGGGGGTCGCCCGGGACCTCGAGAACCGGTTCCCCGGCTTCCGAGTCGAAAGCGTAGAGGTCGGGCCCGTTATAGGGACCCATGTAGGGCCAGGGCTTATCGGGTTCCAATTCTACTACGGCTAGAACAGGATTTTTTGCCTTCGCATATGCACATTTAAAACAATGCCGATTGCGATAAGATCAGCGAGCATGGCGCTACCCCCGTAGCTCAAGAAAGGAAGAGGTATCCCCGTTACCGGCATGACGCTCATCGTCATGCCGATATTTATCAACACATGGAATAGCAACATCGAAGCCACCCCGGCGGCAAGCAGGGAGCCGTACTTGTCCTTTGCCTGCCAGGAGGCCTGCAGGCAGCGCCAGATGATGAAGAAGTAAACCAGGAGGACAATAACCGCCCCGATAAACCCCAGCTCCTCGCCGACAACCGAAAAGATGAAGTCTGTGTGATGGGCCGGGAGGAAATTGAGCTTGGCCTGGGTGCCTCCGAAGAGGCCCTTGCCAAAGAGCCGCCCGGAGCCGATGGCGATAGTTGACTGGATAACGTTATACCCATCACCCATCGGGTCCCGGTAAGGATTGAGGAAAATCAATAACCTGGCCCGCTGGTAGGGTTTCAAAAGGAAGAAATATATAAAGGGTGAGAGCGCGCCCAGCCCCCCGGCTATCACGGCAAGATCTCGCGTCCTGGCGCCGGCCACATACACCATGCCCAGGACGATAGCGCCGAACACCAAAACGGTCCCGAGATCATTCTGTAGCAGGATCAATGCCATAGGGATGCCCGCGTGAACAAAGGGGGGTATCAAACCCCAAAACGAATCTATGTCATCCCTTTTCACCAGATGATCCGCCAGGGTGATTATCACGGCGACTTTGGCGAGCTCTGAAGGCTGCAGAGCCAGAGGCCCCAGCCTGAACCAGCTCTGAGCGCCTGAGATTCTCTGCCCCGCTACAAGGACGGCGGCCAGCAAAGCGATGTTCCCAAAGTAAATCGGACTTCTTATGCGCTCAAAAAGCCGGTAATCGATGTTGAGTATAATAAAGAGGGCTAGCACCCCGAGCACTGCCGCGAGCGCCTGCCTTTTCACAAAATAAAATGGATCCCCCAGGTTTTCACCCTTATTAGCGTAAGTTGCGCTATATATTATGATAATGCCGAAAACCACCAACGCAAGCGTGGCGAATAACAGCCCGTAATCAAGATTCCTCGCAAGACGCCTGTCTACTAGCATGTCCTCGTATCACCGTGCCCCCGTCCAGGGCCGGCATAGAAAGCCAGCGGTTATCATGACCCTCATCCTTGCCCGGCCGTCCTTTTCACGCAAATGACCGGGATGCTCGCAACTAAGGCCACTGAATCCTTGGACGAATCCAATTCGACGCTCGTCCCTGCCTCGTCGATATCCATATATTTTGAAATGACCCTTATAAGGTCTGACTTCAAACTCTCAAAAACCTGCGGCGAGACGTCAGCCCTATCATGGATCAGCACAAGCCGAAGCCTTTCCCTTGCAAGATCCTTACTGCGCATTTCCTCCTCTTTTTTGAAAAGACGACGCAGCAGCTCAAACACCGACACTCCTCCTTCCGGGGCCTGTAGCACCTGTAGCGATGCCATCCTGGGGACAAAGGGACGATCATCTAGCCAAACCCATGAGGCGTTTTATGAACGCTATGAAGCCATTGCCCGGCTCGAGCGACATAAAAGGAACTTCCTCCCCCTCGAGCCGCCTCGTTATGTTGCGGAACGCCTGGCTTGCCCTTGACCCATCATCCAGGATAACAGGCTCGCCCCTGTTGGTCGATACGATGATGTTTTCGTCCTCCGGCACAATCCCCAGGAGCTCTATGGACAAGATGTCCAGGATATCCCTGATATCCAGCATATCGCCTCGCCTGACCATATCTATCTTTACCCTGTTTACGATAAGTCTCGGGTCGGGCAGGTCTGACGCCTCGAGCAGCCCAACTATCCTATCCGCATCGCGGACGGCCGAGACCTCCGGAGTCGTAACTATAATAGCCTTATCAGCGCCGGCGATCGCGTTCTTAAAGCCCCCTTCAATCCCGGCCGGACAATCGATCAATATGTAATCAAATTCCTTCTTCAGCTCCGTCAACAGGGCCTTCATCTGATCAGGGGTGACCGCATCCTTATCCCGGGACTGCGCAGCCGGCAGGAGAAAAAGATTGTCGAATCGTTTATCGCGTATGAGTGCTTGCCTGATCTTACACTTACCCTCGGTTACGTTGACTATGTCATAGACAATCCTGTTTTCCAGCCCCATCACTATATCGAGATTTCGTAGACCTATGTCCGCATCTACCATGACCACCTGTCTACCTAGCATCGCCAACCCGATTCCAAGATTCGCGACGGTCGTGGTCTTTCCTACACCACCTTTCCCTGAAGTGATGACAAGTGCTCTCCCTTCCATCCCGCTACCTCCTCGCAACCTGCGGCCAGGACTAGAATCCCACCTTGCCGCCTGGTGTGAGATATGACTCTATAACGATCATCCCATCGCGAATTCGCGCAACCTCGGGTGTGTTAGGACTTTTTGACCTTTCATCGGGGGCCCGGGCGATCACGTTCGCAACCCGCAGCTGAGTGGGTAGTAGCCGCAAAGCTACAACTATAGCACCCTCGTTGCCTGTGACCCCCGCATGAGCTACACCCCGCAGGGTCCCCATTACGATGATATCGCCGCCGGCAATAACCTCGGCGCCAGGATTCACGTCCCCCAGTACCACGACATTGCCGGGATGGTTTATCCCCTGGCCCGAACGCAAGGTTCGTTTAACAAGCAAGGTATTCCCGGCGGCGATCGCGGGGGAGGCTACAGGCTCACACGACTGGCTCTGCGAGGGCAGATCGGTGTCGGCTCCGCCAACGAGCCTGACCCCAAATGGCCCTACAACCTTAAGCACCGTGAGCCCGCGCCGTTCAACGATATCTATGAGCTCGGAGATCATCTTCTCGCTCGCCCAACGATCCCCGAGATCAATGATGACGCGTCCCCCATCAAAGAACCGGCCTGTCCCGCCCAGTTTCTCGTCCAGACGCCGCTTTATATCTTCAAATTCACGTCGTTTGGGAATGACGATAAGCATCCCGTCTCTGGTTCCCTTAAAGACTACATCGTCAATCCGCATATATATACCCCAGCTTCACCCACCACCGGAGATACGCACCTAAACAGTCGTTCAAAAGCTCTCACGGTAGAGATTAATTCACCATACCCTGCTCGAATCCTTCACTTGTACCAACTTTTTCGTCAATATTCGTCTTCTGATTCTCTTTTTGTTCGTTTTCAGCTTTGGATTTGAAATAGGCATCGAGAACCTTCCGGGCCACGGGAGCAGCCGCTAAAGCGCCTGACGTCCCGTGTTCCACGAAGACAAGGACTACGATCTCCGGCTTATCAACCGGTGCAAATGCAGCAAACCAACCGTGGCTATCATGGGGAGGATTCTCAGCAGTCCCCGTTTTGCCCGCCACCGGGATCGAAAATCCTCGAAACGAGCCGGCAGCAGTCCCTTTTTGTACCACCGCCGCCAGTCCCTCCTTGACTGTAGCAAGGGTTGACTCCGATATGTCTACATGGCCTGTAATTTCCGGCCCAAACGACCTCACCACTGTTCCATCGGGCGATAATATCTCCCGCACCACGAAAGGCCTGTAGAAGGTGCCACCATTTGCGAGAGCCACATAGACGTTTGCCAGCTGCAAAGGCGTCACGCTCAGCGCACCCTGTCCAATAGCAACGTCAAGTGTCTCAATGGGGTACCATCTCCGATTCGAACCCTTGAAATTCCGCCGCTTCCAATCGCGGTCCGGCACAAGGCCCACTCTTTCCCCTGGGGGCAACTCGATACCCGTGGCGGCACCGAGGCCGAAGCGCTTCGCCCAGGCCGATAACGAATCGATACCAACACGCCTACCGAGCTCATAGAAGACTATGTTACATGAGTTCTGGATACCGCCGACAAGGTTCAGGCGCCCGTGCCCTTGATGCTTGCTCGACCAAATCCAGCACGCCTTCTTTGATATGGGGTCGCGTCCTCTACACACGAACTCCTCGTCTGGCGTGACCTTCTTACCCTCCAGAGCTGCGATGGCCGTAATGACCTTGAACGTTGACCCCGGGGGGTAGGTGGCATTGATCACCCTGTTGGTCAAGGGGTTGAGTGGGTTATTCAACTCCCTCCAACGCTCGGGGGTAATGCCCCCCACAAAGTAGTTGGGGTCATAGCCTGGCTTGCTTACCATGGCGAGGATCTCGCCATTTCGCGGGTCAATTGCGATGACAGCCCCAGCGCGTGCATTCTTCGTCTTCCGGGATTTTGAAAGCAGTTCCAACTCCTCGCTGAGGGCGCGCTCCGCAGCCGCCTGGACGTTTGCATCTATGGTCAGGACTATATCATCACCTGGAATGGGATCCTTCGATCCGAGCACCCTTATCGGCCTTCCGATGCTGTTAACCTCGACCTGCTCGCCGCCATCCTCACCGTGCAGGAACTCTTCATACATCTTTTCAAGCCCGGTCTTGCCCACGATATCGCCCGGTCGATACCCCCTATCCTGATACTTTTTCAACTCCCCCATGTCGATCTCGCCTATATACCCAAACAGGTGGGCCGCAAATTCTCCATTGATATAGTCGCGGACGGGTATCTCCTCTATCATAACCCCTGGCAGGTCCAGGCGATGTTCCTCGATCTCAATAACAGTACGAGGATCTACGTTGGTCTGGAGCCTGACGGGCTCGAAAGGACGCCGGCCCGGGGCATTTATTTTATCATAAATCATCTTTTCATCAATACCCAGTATTCTGGCGAGCTTTCCCGCTACATCAGCTATATCCGGCGTGGCCTGGGGCACAATTGACACGCTAAAGGCCATCCGGCTCGCAACGAGCGGCACCCCGTTTCGATCCAGGAATCTACCACGTGGCGCCATAACCCGTATTAAGCGCACCCTGTTTCCCTCGGCCAGGGCAGCATATGAATCCCCCTTGATGATCTGGAGCTGCCACAGCCGCGCCGCAAGTAAGATAAATATAATCGTAACAATCGTGCCGAAGACCTTATACCTACGTTCGAGTTCCTTGGGGGCCAATGAGGAAGCCACCTCCAGGAAGCAAGCGCCTTGAAGGCTTAAATGCCCCGATACCTGGGAAGTCGTTCCTCTCCCAAGTACCGGTTCAACCTGCATGTCAATCTGTACAGGACACCAGTAACCAAAACGTCATATACGGCGCGAGGAAGGATTATATGCCTGAGACTCGCCAGGAAATCACCCAGCAGGCCAAATGAGCTGCCAACTCCAAAATATATAACCCCATCTATCAAGGCTCCGATAAAAACGAAAACCAGAGGTACGATGGAGTTCCCCTTGAAAACCTTCTCCCCCACGCGCCCCGCCATGTAACCAACAATCATCTTGGAGAGGCCGGAAAGCCCAAGGGCACGCCCCGTCACTGCATCCTCCAGCAACCCTCCGGCGAGCCCGACAAGAGCCCCGCACACATGACCGCGGAAGAACCCGGCCAGGACGGCGGCTATGAGGATGAGGCTGGGACCTGCGCCCCCCAATGGGAGGTACGGAAAAAACGCGGCCTCTAACACCACGCACGCCGCAAGGATCAAAAAAATGAGCAAAACCTTCATTTGCCTGTGATGACCAGAACCTCCTCAAGCCTGGCAAAATCCACAGCGGGCTCAGCCACGGCTCTCTTCGACACTCTATACTTCCCCTCGGATATCGAGCTGATCCTGCCTATCATTATCCCCTTCGGGAAGATGCCCCCGTACCCAGAGGAGATAACGCTGTCACCAACCCTTATGTCCACATCGGACGTGAGCGCCTTTACGCTCAGAAGCCCCGGATCCATCGTCTGGCCCTCGACGAGCACCAGGTCTCTCGACCTATCAAGCACCCCACCCACGGCGCTCTTAGGGTCCGTTATCAAAAGAACCGTGGCCGTAGTGTTGGTTACTGAAATGATCCGGCCCACAAGGCCTTCAAAGGTAACCACAGCCATGTTCCGTTGTATGCCGTTTTTCTTCCCCTTGTTGATTATGAGCACCGAAAGCCAGTTTGCCGGATCACGGCCTATTACCCGCGCGGCCATCATCTTATAAGGGGCCTGAGCATCAAAATCGAGGAGCTTCCGCAGCCTCTCGTTCTCCCTCTGGTATTCCTTAAGCTGGAGGATCTCTGCCTGCAGCCGCGCAAGCTCCATGCGGAGCTCCTCATTCTCGGCCCGGAGCGATCCGGCGTGGAGCAATGCACCTATGGCATCCCTGCAACCCCGGGTGGATTCTGCTACAAACGAGATCACTGGCGACAGTGCATCCCTGAGAATACACTCCGCGCTCGTCAGCCTTGTGCGATCCCGCGACGTTACAAAGCTTAAAGAGATGAGAGCAAGGATAACAAAAACGCCCCCCAGGACTTTCCTATTCGTAAAGACCTCGCGCCTCACCGAACTCAGCTCTCTTTGGGTGTCATTAAGACTCTCCTGTAAGTATCCAGGCTTTCGAGCGCTATTCCCGTTCCCAGTGCCACACAGCTCAAAGGATCCTCAGTTCGCTGAACAGGCATGCTGGTCTCCTCAGCAAGGAGCCGGTCAAGCCCCCTTAAGAGCGAACCGCCGCCGGTCATGACAATGCCCTTGTCCATTATATCCGCAGCAAGCTCGGGCGGGGTCTTCTCCAGGGTCAGCCTCACAGCATCGACAATCGCCGCCACGGGTTCAGCCAGCGCCTGCCGTATCTCCCTGGCCGAAACCTTCACAGTCTTGGGGAGGCCCGTGACCATATCGCGTCCCTTGATCTCCATGGTCTCGTCATTATCCTGGTCATCCTGAGGATACGCCGACCCGATCTGCTTCTTGACCTCCTCCGCCGTCCTCTCGCCGATCATGAGGTTATAGCTTCGCTTAACATGTTGGGCTACAGCCTCATCCATTTCATCACCGGCTATGCGGATCGATTTGCTGGCGACGATTCCACCCAGGGAGATCACGGCAATCTCAGTTGTCCCCCCGCCTACATCAACAATCATGTTACCAGTCGGCTCGTGCACAGGCAGACCGGCACCTATAGCCGCAGCCATGGGTTCCTCAATTAAATAGGCCTCGCGCGCGCCTGCCTGGAGAGCCGCATCGATCACGGCGCGTTTCTCGACCTCGGTCACACCGGACGGAACCCCGATGACGACCCGCGGCCGGAAAAAACCCCTGCCCCTGTGAGCCTTGGAGATGAAATGGCGTATCATGGTCTCAGTAACGTCGAAATCCGCGATAACCCCGTCCTTCATCGGTCTGACGACAACGATATTGCCAGGGGTCCTCCCCACCATCCGGTTGGCCTCATTGCCTACAGCCAGGACCTCATCCGTATCGCGGCGGATGGCGACAACCGAGGGCTCCTGCAGCACTATCCCCCTGCCCCTGACGTAAACCAGGGTGTTGGCCGTACCAAGGTCAATTCCCATGTCCTTTGAAAAGAGGCCCAAAATAGGGTCAAGTATCATGAAATTGCGCTCCCTTCCAGCAAACCCTTCTCTCGCATACTGAAGTACTTATTATCGCCAAGTATGATATGGTCGAGCACATCTATACCGAGAATCTTCCCCGCCTGTATCAAGCGTTCGGTTATCTTGACATCATCGACGCTCGGCGTGGGATCACCGCTCGGGTGATTATGGACCAGTATGATTCCGGCGCTACTGCGCCGGATAGCCTCCTTAAAAACCTCTCGAGGATGGCCAAGGGCCGTGTCAAGGCTGCCGACCGATATCGTGATTATATTAAGGACTTGATTTCGGGTATTGAGAAGCACTACCTTGAGGTATTCGCGGTCCAGATGGCGAGCCTCCGGCATCAAGACCCTGACCACGTCCACGGGGCTTGACACAGTGAACCGCTCCTGCGGGTTTAATACTGCAACCCGCCGCCCGAGCTCGAGAGCCGCCTTCAATTGGATGGCCTTTGCGAGACCGATCCCCTTTACCCGGGCGAGTTCCTCGGGCGCGGCCTCCGCAAGGCCCCTCAACCCCCCACAGGTTTTCATGAGCTCGTGTGCTACCTCTACAACATTTCCCTCCCGCGAGCCTGTCCGCAGCACTATAGCCACGAGCTCGGCAGTCAAGAGCGCAGCGGCACCATGCTTCATTAGCCGCTCCCTCGGGCGGTCCTCCCGGGGAATGTCCTTGATACGAACGTGCACTTTGCGTTTAGGTCTTGCGATGTCACATCCCCCCGAGCTCCTCCTGGACTGCCGTCAGATGGGTTGGAAGAGCTCTACACCGAAATTCTTTAGTATGTCGCTGAGCTTTCTTATGGGAAGGCCGACGACGTTAAAATAACACCCGTCTATACCATCGATAATCAGTGCGCCCCGGCCCTGTATGGCGTATGCGCCTGCCTTGCCAAGGGGTTCCCCGGTCTGTACATATTTTTCGATGACATCAGGAGGGATATCACGCACCCTGACCGTTGTAACATCATAAGCTACCTGGTATCTCCGGCTCACGGTTTCCACAACCGCAACTCCTGATATGACTTGGTGCGCCCTCCCTGCCAGCTTCCTCAGCATACTCCTTGCATCTTCCAAGTCGCTGGGCTTACCAATAATCTCTCCATCCAGCACGACAACGGTATCAGAACCAATGACGAGAGCGTCCTCCCCCGGACCAATCCTTGCGGCCACGTCTTTCCCCTTCGCAAGCGATAGCTTCGAGACCAGCTCAACCGGGTCGGCCGTGGCAAACCTCTCTTCATCCACGCAGCTGGGCACCACATCGAATTTCAGGCCAAGCTGTTCAAGAACCCACTTCCTCCCTTGCGAAGCGGATGCCAGTATCAATCTCCTCTCTTTCATCGACCGTATCCCGGGTTCTCCACGCGCACACCCATGTCCATAAGATTCTCCCCCGTACTATCCATATCTGGCATGCCTATACCTGACTACACCCGGTCACGACCCAGTCCTAGCTCATCCAGGCCCGGGATCGCAGGTAGTGATCTCTTGTGCTCACTCCGTCTTGCAAGCTCCCGGACGCGCGCCGCCACCTCAGGCGACGCCTGGCCAGTCAGGATATACCTGTCAAGCTCCTCATAGGATATCCCCATTTCGCCTTCATCGGTTTGACCCTTCCAGAGACCGGCTGTCGGGGGTTTAATGCGTATGTGCTCGGGTATCCCCAGAAATTCCGCCAGCTTCCTGACCTGGGTCTTTACGAGGCTACCGATGGGCAGGAGGTCCACCCCGCCGTCACCGTGCTTGGTGAAATAGCCCACCGTGAGCTCACTCCTGTTGCCAGTACCCGCCACGAGGTAATTTAGCTTGGATGCAAAATAATACAAGGTGATCATCCGCAGGCGCGGCTTGATATTGGCGGCTGCAAGATCGGTGGGATTACACAACGACTCCCCCATGCCTCCCCCTGCTCCATCCTCGCTCCCTGCGGGAACCGACGAAAGAACGGGCAAGAGGGCGTCATACACCGGGGTAAGATCAATCCTTCGCGTGGGGATCCCAAAGACACCGGCAACCTCCAGGGCGTCCTTCACATCCTCAGGATCGCTGTGACAAGGCATTATGAGGCCCAGGACGCCCTCGGGGAACGCCCGTTTAGCGAGGGCTGCCACGACCGCCGAGTCTATGCCCCCGCTCAAGCCCACGACCACGCCCCTCGCGCCCGCGTCTCTCACTTTCGACACAAGCCATTTGATGATCCTCGCCGAGACTTCTCCCGGATCCACCAGCCGTCACTCCCAATTTACAACTTATCCATCTACTACTGTTATATCATCTACTACTTTTACTTCGATTTCCACTTTCGTCTACTTCGCGACGCAGCACCCTGCGGAATCCTCATTCCTCGTCGAGGGCCTCCCACTGGCGCCCACGCCAGCTTCCACCGCGACACGCGAGTCACTTTCATTTGCCATTGTTATGCATTTGGTTGGACACTTCTCAATGCACTTCCCACAGTTATCACATTTATCAGGGATAATTCGAGCCAGGTTATCCTCGAGTACGATAGCGGAATTCGGGCATGTCTTAACACAAATCCCGCAGCCTATACACCCGACCTTGCATACCTTCCTGACCTCGGCCCCCCGTGCATGCGACCTGCAAAGCACGTGAGTCCTCTTGGACACGGGCACAAGGGCTATAATGCCCCGCGGGCAGGCCGCGATACACTTGCCGCAACCCGTACACTTTATCTCGTCGATAACCGGGAGTCCATCCGACCCCATCTCTATGGCTCCAAACGGGCACGCCTTCACGCATGTTCCAAAGCCAAGGCAGCCAAATGTACACGCCTTTGGCCCCCCGCTCACGAGTTCAGCAGCCCTGCAATCCTTTATGCCTATATAGGCAAACCTGCTCGAGGCCTTATCTGCGCCGCCGCCGCACATAACCCTGGCGACCTGGCGCTCCCTGGCATGGACAGCCTGGATACCCATGATCCCGGCTATCTTGTCAGCCACCGCCTGGCCACCGACGGGACACCCGTCAACAGGGGCCGAACCGCCTACAATGGCCGACGCGAGCCCGCTGCAGCCCGGGTAACCGCACCCGCCGCAATTCGCGCCGGGCAGGACCCCGGTGATCTTCTCGATCCTGGGATCCGATTCAACCGCGAACTTCTTCGCCGCAAGGCCGAGCATAATCCCAAATACAGCCCCCAGCCCCGCAAGACTCAAAATAGCCTTGAGGTATATCATTCCAGTCGCCACTCTCCTCTCCTCACGTCCCTTGAACCTTGCGTCCTATGCCTGCGCCACCCATATGCATACGTCCCGCCCTCATAGGCCGAACAGGGCCGCCAGCTTGAAGCCGGTGAATCCCAGAAAAGCAATGGACATGAGGCCCGCCGTTATCAAGGCCAGCGGGAACCCCTTTAACGCCTCAGGGATCGGCGCGAAATCAAGCCTTTCGCGTATTCCGGCGAACAGGATTATAGCGAGCGTGAAACCCGCCGCGCCTGCTATACCATTCACGGCAGTCTGGATGATATCATAGTTCTCGCGTATATTTATAATAGCTACACCCAGCACCGCGCAATTCGTGGTGATGAGCGGGAGATAAATGCCGAGCGCCTGGTATAACGTCGGGCTCACCTTCAAGATCACCATCTCGACGAGCTGGACAAGGGCGGCTATAACCAGGATAAAGGCGATCGTCTGCAGGTACCCCAGGTCGAGCGGGACCAGGATATAATACTGGACCGCCCAGGTAATCACCGAGGCCACCGCCATTACAAAGATGACCGCCATTCCCATACCCGCCGCAGTCTCTATCCGCTTGGATACACCTATAAACGGGCAGATACCTAAAAATCTCGACAGGATAAAGTTATTGAGAAGAACTCCTGCAAAGAATATAACCAGGAGCTCTCGCATTGTCCTCACTCTCCTCTGATCATAGCTGAAACAAACGCGAAATGCAACTACACTTAGGTATTACTTCCATCCAACCAAACCATTATTTACCGCCCCGTTCCCTCACGTCCTGCGCTACGCTGCGATGGCCTACTACGCCTTACGCCTGGTGAGCGTGTTTATCAATCCTATGAGCAAGCCCAGAGTTATAAACGCGCCAGGCGGGAGCAGCATCATGACCGGAGCGAAGTCCTTATTAAAGATGTGGATGCCGGGAAAGCCGAAATCGGGCGCCGCAAGAATGGTGCCCGTCCCAAGTAGCTCCCTGATCGCGCTCAGGAGCGTGAGTGCCAGCGTAAACCCAAGCCCCATGCCGAGCCCGTCGGCTAGCGAGTTCACAACGGGGTTCTTGGAGGCAAAGGCCTCTGCCCTTGCCAGGATGATGCAGTTGACAACGATCAACGGGATGAATATCCCGAGTACCTTATGAAGCCCCGGGGTGAAGGCCGCCATCACGAGATCCACAATGGTTACGAATGAGGCTATGACAACTACGAAGCATGGTATCCTGATCTTTGGAGGAATGAACGACCTGAGCAGCGAGACTATGACATTCGACCCAACCAGAACGAAGGTTGCCGCTATCCCCATACCTATCCCGTTTGTAACGGCCAGGCTCGTGGCAAGAACCGGGCACATGCCGATCAAGAGTCGGAAAGTCGGGTTCTCATTACCCAGCCCATTCTTGAAATCCGAGAAGACACTCATTTCGCCAAAACCCCCTTGGAGAGCATCAATTGGAAAGTGCGAAGCGCCGCTTCGACTCCCTTTGCGACCGCCCGGGACGATATCGTCGCCCCCGTAAGGCCCTGTATATCCCCGCCATCCTTCGTAAGCTTCACAGGAGAACCGGCGACCTTGCCCTTGAATCTTCCCTCAAAATCCGGGCTCGCCACGTTCGCCCCGAGCCCCGGGGTTTCCTGCTGGCTGATAACCGTCACACCTTGAACGACACCATCCGACGATATCCCGACGATGCTCTCGATCGGCCCCCCATAACCGGCAGGGGCCACGCGGACCGCTACCCCGACGGGCTTCCCACCGGAGTAACCTACATAGATGCCTCGAACGATGGATGAGTCGGGTCCGGTGAGATAGGATTTCATCTTCCCTGTCTCATCTCGGAAATCCTTTGCTGACGCGAGGACGCTCTGCAGCGCATGCTCCTCCTCGAGGGCCTTCTGGGCGGCTATGCGGTCCTCGGTGATGTCATTTACATAAGCGAGAACGGCAGCAGCAACACCGCATATTAACAACAATATGACGCCAAGCCTTATAACATCACGCACTCCGCCTCACCTCCCCAAATCTTCTCGGCCTCGTAAATTTATCGAGCACAGCCGTAGCCGCATCCATTATAAGGATCGCGTAACATACCCCTTCCGGGTAGCCGCCGAAGAGCCTGATCATTACGGTGAGGACGCCGCACCCGATGCCAAAAAGGGCTTGCCCTCTCGGCGTCACAGGTGTGCTCACGTAGTCAGTGGCCATAAAGAAGGCGCCCAGCATGAGTCCGCCAGCCAAGACATGGAATAACGGGTCCTGCCTGAAGAGAGCAGACAGCACGGCAACCGTGCCGATGAAATAGCCTGGTATCCTGAGAGTTATGTGACCACGCCATATGAGGTAGAGCGCACCCAAGAGTATGGCAGGGACCGATGTTTCACCGATGCATCCCGCGACATTCCCGAAGAAAAGGGCCGCATACGGGGTCTTGATCCCTGATAGCTTGAGCAGCGCGAGCGGCGTCGCCGTGGTAAGGGCATCAAATCCTTGCATCCAGGGTGCCTGGCTTACAGGCCACACCCACCGGGTCATCAGCACCGGCCAGGATGCGAGAAGCACGGCCCTACCTATGAGGGCCGGGTTGAAAGGGTTTTGCCCTAGCCCGCCGAAGACATGCTTTGCAATCCCGATTGCCACGATCGAACCAATGGCCGGAATCCAGAGCGGGACCGTCGGCGGCAGGACAAGGGCGAGCAGGAGGCCTGCAACAGCCGCGCTATAGTCGTTTATGGTGACCGGCTTATGGAGCGCCTTTTGTATCACAGCTTCCGTCAGGACTGCAAAAATGACGCTCACGAGGATTATGAGTAGGGCATGCAATTTAAAAAATATGATTCCCATTACACTCGCCGGGAGCAGGGCGATGATGACGTCCCTCATGATCTGCGGTGTCGCCACGGGTGATCTCCAATGCGGCGATGACGAAACGATAAACCTTTTATCAGCCATACTATCCACATTTCCGGCCATCCGTTACCCCTCCCTTTATTGTTTCTTCCGCCGTCTGGCCATTATCTCGGATTTTGCAAGCCTTATCGCCTGGACGAGGGGCCTGCGAGACGGGCAGATATAGCTGCACGAGCCGCACTCTATGCAGTCCAGGGCGTTATACTCCTCAGCCTCGTCGAATCGCCCCGCCTCGGCCCGCTGGCTTATAAAGAGGGGCAAGAGCCGCATGGGGCACACCTCGACACATTTGCCGCAGCGGACGCAGGGCATGGACACATCCTCGGCTTCGACCTCGCCTCTTGAAAGGGCAAGCACCCCGGAAGTCCCCTTGGTGACCGGGACATCGAGGGAGAATTGCGCAACCCCCATCATCGGTCCGCCGATTATCACCTTGGCAGGTTCTTTCACAAACCCGCCGCACTCCTCTATAAGCTCGCCTATGGAGGTGCCGATCCTGACCCTCAGATTCTGGGGCTCCCGTACGCATGAACCTGCGACAGTTACAACGCGCTCAACCAGCGGCATGCCCTCCTTTAGCGCATCAGCCACGGCGGCCGCCGTGCCCACGTTGTTTACAACAACACCCACATCCACGGGAAGGCCACCGGACGGGATCTCCCTGCCCAGGATCGCCTTCACCAGTTGCTTCTCCGCACCCTGGGGATACTTTGTGGCAAGCGCCACCACCTCGATACCGGGCACACCCGAGACAGCCCGTCTTATGGCCTCGATGGCATCAGGCTTGTTATCCTCGATCCCCACAAAGGCCCGGCCGACCCTGGCCGCCTTCATCAGGGCCTTTATACCATATACGATGTCGTCGGGCCGCTCGAGCATTATGCGGTGGTCTGCAGTCAGGTAAGGCTCGCACTCGCTCCCGTTTATCACCAGGGTGTCAAATTTCTTCCCCGGAGGGGGCACAAGTTTGAAGTATGTGGGAAACGCCGCGCCCCCGAGCCCCACGATGCCCGCTTCGCGGATGATGTTTACTATATCCTCCGAAGAAAGATCCTCAACCGTACCACGAGGCCTAACATCAGGTGAAAGTTGTTGTTCCCCGTCTGACTCGATGACTATGGAGTTCACCAGACGCCCACCGCTCTGCAGGTAGTAGCCTATTGCAGCAACTTTACCAGATACGCTGGCGTGAACGGGCGCCGTCAGTTTTGCCGGGCTATCCCCGATCTTCTGGCCCACCAGGACATGGTCGCCCACCTTGACGAGGGGTTCGCACGGGGCCCCCGTATGCTGGTGGAGAGGGATGGTCACCTTCGCAGGCAGCCTCGCCTCCCTGATAGGTTTTGCTGCAGTGGCTTCCTTGGAGTGGGGAACGTGGGTACCCCCTAGAAAACTACGTAGATTCATAAATGCATATCGCCACCTCATCAAGAAAGAATCAGGATATCAAGAAAGGATCAGGAACGAATACCATAACAAAACGGATAACATAACAAAAGAATAAAGCCGGCCCGGCTGTATCGGGTCTGACAGTAAGTTAACGAGGAATTGGGCTCAACAAGGAAATAAGGGGTGTTACCCCTCCCAGCAGCACTTTTATCCCTTGCCTAACCGGGTCGCCAGGGAATATCTATTCTATAGCGCCCCTGGAATTCCTCTCACCCGCACGCTCGACCCCGGCCGCAGGTAAGCAAACCAGTAAGCGCCCCCGACGAACAGGGTCCCCCCGATGACATTCCCGATCGTCACGGGGATCAGATTCTTGAATATGAAGGCACCCCACGTGAGCCCCGAGGTATCCACCCCGGCCCCCGCGATGCCGGGGGCGGCCTTCAAAAACAGTCCCATAGGAATATAATACATGTTTGCGATGCTATGTTCAAACCCGCTGGCCACGAAACTGGTAATAATGAAAAAAATGGCACCGATCTTGCCTATCACATCATCCGCAGCATAGGCCGCCCAGACTGCCAGGCAAACAAGCCAGTTGCATAGAATCCCCCTGGCGAGAGCCTCCCCGAAAGTTAAGTGGATCTTTGCCGTGGCGATATTCACGGCAGACAGACCAAGCTTAAGATCATTTAGTTTCCAAAGGCCCGATGCGTAGACCAGACCCGCGAGGGTCAGGGATCCTGAAAAATTCGCCAGGTAAACCCAAACCCAGTTCCTGAGAAGGCCTCCCGGCCTTATCTTGCCGTCCAGCAGGCTCACAAGCATGAGGCTATTCCCGGTGAAAAGTTCCGCCCCACAGAGGACCACCATCATGAGCCCAACGGAAAAGATGGCCCCGCCCAGGAGTTTTGACACCCCAACGCCACCAAAAGCGCTCAGGTCGTGTGTCACGGTCATTGAGACCTGGGCACCGAATCCAATGAACGCCCCGGCCATCAGTCCAAGAACGATGAGACCCCCGGTCGCCATCGAGGCCTTCTTCTCACCGGCGCTTGAGACGACCTGGGCGATCTCGGTAGGAGGACGCACCGCCATACTATTCACCTCACCTATGAGCTTCTGTGACACCAGCTATGACGCCAGGTTGCTCCCTGACCCGAGATTTCGCCTTGCACGGGGCCCCAAGCCTGGAGCTAACAAATTGGACTAGATTTGTAAAAGGTCCCTATCCCCGGGGAAGAAAAGCCCCGCCTCGCGGAGGTAGCTTTCGACCGAATCGGAACCATGAACAACATTCCGCGGTAACTCCCCGCCGAAGTCCCCGCGTATCGTCCCCGCCGCGGCATCAACCGGGTTCGTCGCGCCGATAAGATTTCGCGCGATCTTAATGGCGTTTTCCCTTTCCAGCACCGCCACGACAGCCGGTCCCTCGGTTATAGCTTCGAGGAGCCCCTCGAAGAAAGGTTTCCCCGCCAGGTGCGCATAGTGCTGCTCTGCGAGAGCCCGGTCTATCTGCCTCATCTCGAGCCTCAGGATCCTAAAACCTCTTCGCTCAAACCTCTCCAGGACCGTGCCCACGAGCCCGCGGGCAACCCCGTCCGGTTTGACTATAATAAGTGTACGTTCCATAGCTCAATCGTATCTCCTTTTTTGCTCCATATATTTACCCGTGGCGTTACAACCGTAGCGTCACAATCGTTACACGTTTACCGGGCAGGCGCGCTCGCCTTCGCACGTGACTATCCGCAGCACGTTGGCAGGTCGGCCGTAAACCGGCGCGCCTGCCCCGCCAAACGACCGACGGATGGTCACGTGCGACCGCTTGAAGCCGCTAAGTGTAGGTTCCTTAATTCGTGCCAGTTTACCAGCACGTCCCAGGACTTACGGTGCTTGCGTTCCGGGGACGGCGCGCTTGCGGCGCGCCTCCGTTGAAATTTGGCGTGAGGGCCTTGCCAAATTTCAAAAGGCCCCGTCACGCAAGCACCGTAAGTCCTGGAAAAACGTCAGTAATCTTCGA
>DUMQ01000125.1 GCA_012839815.1 Bacillota bacterium
AGCGGTCTTAGCTGAGATCTCATGACGCCGAGCCACCAAGGCTATGTTACCGACCTGCTGACATTCCCGCACGATCTGCTCCTTGAACTCCTCCGAATACTTGTTCCGTTGCATCTTTACTACCCCCACTCCAGTATTATAAACCCCATTGGGCTTTTCCCTCCACTAGGATTAGGGGGCTAAAGAGTTGGTAAGCCACGTGTAATCGGATGTGCGGAGGATTTCCCTCGCCATATTGGCCTCCCGCGGGGTTGTCTGGACGATATACTGGAGCTTTTGAAAACCCATGGAATCAAGACGGAGTTGCTAGACGAACGGTTCCCCGGGACGCAGATTGAGGTGACTTTTCGGGGGGAACTCCGTCCCCTGCAGCAACAGGCAGCTGATGCGATTCTACCTTATGATAATGGTATCTTGTGCGCTACTACCGCATTCGGCAAGACGGTCGTAGCTGCCTGGATCATAGCGGCGCGAAAGGTCAATACCTTATCCCCATGCTGATGCGGATGTATGAGAGGCGGCTCAAAGGATACAGGGCGATTGGCTATTGGATAAGCAACGCAAAAGATACGGTATAATCTTATTGCTCGGCCTAAGGGCGTGTTTGTCCTAAATGGACGGTAGGACAGGTTTTGCGAGAGCGGAGGGAAAAGGCGCTATCACGCAACCAGGGTTTGGCACTGCCCGGAAAAGTTGAGGGTTGAACAACGGGTTGCTTGAGTGGGGGGTCTATCTCATGAGGGACTCAATCCAGCTTTCCTTGCCTCCAGCCGAGATGCGAGCTTTGGCAGAGGTACGACGGCAATTAGGTCGTCATCACGAGGTTGAACAGTTGATCCTTTTTGGATCAATGGTGCGGGGCGAAGGGGATGATGAATCTGACGTGGATATACTGGTAATTACAAAAAAGCCTCTAAACCGATGGGAACGTCATGAAATCACCGATCTGGTCTGTGAGATTAATCTCAGATATGGTTCTAACCTAAGCACGTTGGTGGTTGATCACAAATCCTGGGAACGAGGCCCAGTATCATTTCTGCCGATTAAGGACGAAATTGAAAAAGAAGGAATGCTACTGTGAGCGACTCTACGGAATATCAAGCTACTACGCGGTTTTCTATGCCGTAAGCGCTTGGTTCCTCGAACGTAATCTATCATTTAAAAAACATTCAGGGGTCCGAAACGCTTTTCACCGTTATATTATTGGCGGCGGTCTACTAGATCCGCAATGGAGTAAGCTATACGACCGGTTGTTCTAAGATCGAAATGACAGCGATTATGCTCCATTAATCACTTTCGAACCCGATTATGTGAAGACACTGATTTCAGAATGCGAGAGATTTCTGGAGGCCTTTCGTAAACTTATCGAAAGCCTCAAGTAAATGGGATTATCCATCACCCCATCCTTTGCTGGATTATATCTGCGTCAGGCTGCGGCATCATCAAAGGATGCGCCAGGGCTTGAGAGCTTTATCAAACCTATTTGGGAATCTGCTCGGAAAGTCGCCCCCTAGTCGTTTATGACCATCTTCATCTTGAGGGGCCTACTCGATCACTACCACCGTCTCCTCCCAGGGACGCTGCGGGCGTGAGCCGCGAACAGGTTTTCCCTTTTCCCTCGGGTAGCCTATTGGGACCATCGCGACCGGCCGGAGGTCGCCGGGAAGGCCAAGCGCCTGGCTCACAGCCCTTTCGCTGAATGCTCCCACCCAGCAAGCCCCGAGCCCAAACGCGACAGCTGCGAGGAGTATATTCTCCACGGCGGCTGCGGTATCCTGGATGCAGTAGAGTTCGGCTCCCCTATTACCATACCGGGCTGCACTGCGCCGGGGTTCGGCCGCCACGACTATAACTACAGGCGCCTCCGCGACAAATTCCTGGTCATGAGCGGCCCGGGCGAGGGCCGCCTTTACTTCGGGGCGCTTTATAATCCAGAATTTCCATGGCTGGATGTTGCCTGCGCTTGGCGCCAGGAGAGCACAGTCGATGATCCGGCCGAGAGTTGGCTCGGGAATAGGGTCGGGTTTGAAGCTCCGCACGCTCCGGCGCTGTTCAATGGCATCGATGAGATCCTTCGTCAACGCGATCACCTTTTCGGGTTCCGGATATTCATATTTTGGCAATCAGCCGGCCAAATGATGCATTCGCTACTCTAAGTGTTTCACCTGCATGAAACATGAAACAGGAAGGATTTCATTAATCTTATATAGATGACTTACTAGATGATCTCGGGGTGACCTATTCAGACCTTGAGGGCCTGCTGAGGCCAGTCTGATATAGTATCGTTGCATTTAAGGGTTACCCCTGAGACAATAAAGATGTTCGGGGAGAAGGAATTCGCCAAGAGGAAGGAGAATGCCTATTTTGTAAATACAGCAAGGGGTTCCCTCGCGGATTATGAAGCTTTAGCTTTTATATAATGCGCTAAAGTCGAAGAAGATAGCCGGCGCCGCGCTGGACTTTTCGATATAGCGCACCTACCCCAAGGATATAAGTTGCTGCAGCTTGATAATGTGACTGTAACGCCGCATATCGCGGGGGTTTCGAGGCAGAATGCTCACAGGGAAATATCCATGGTTGCAGATGAACTCGAAACGCTTTTTTAATGGGCAACCCTGGAGCACTGTTATAATCCCGAGGCTCTTCAAGAACCCCGAGGTCAAGAACCCGGGGCTCTCCAAGGTTTTAGCGTCTCTCGAAGGCCTTAGTGCTGAGGGCTGAGTTAAGGTTTTGCACGGACGATTCTGCACGGACATCGGGAAGGAAGAGCCTGAAAGGCAGGAAGCTTGATATCCGGAGGTGCCTGAAGTGTACTTTCTGGGGATCGACGTCGGCACGCAAGGGGCGAGAGCGGTTGTAACCGACAGGGTTGGGAATGTCGTAACTGAGGCGAGGGAGGAATTCCCAGACTGGGACCAGACCTGGGGCGGGGGAGGGGAGTCTCGGGTGCGATCATCCCTGCCCGAAGGATGGTTCGAGCAGCTTCCCGATGCCTGGTGGGAGGCCACCAGAGGCTGCCTCAGGCGCGTGAGCTCTGCGCTGAAGGAGCACAAGATCGGGCCGGAGAGCCTCAAGGCAGTGGCTGTCACCTCCACCTCGGGCACCATCGTGCCTGTCGACCGCCACCTCCGCCCGTTGCGGCCCGCCATAATGTATAATGACAGCAGGGCGCGTGAGGAGGCAAAGGAAGTTCAGGCTACGGGGGCCCATATCGCCGAAAAGCTTGGGTATCGTTTTGGTTCATCCTTCGCCCTGCCCAGGATCCTGTGGCTAAAGCGCCATGAGCCCGGAGTATTTTCGCAAGCCGCGTATTTCCTTCACGCGGCCGACTATATCGTCGCCAACCTCCTTGGCGGCAGGGTGGTTACCGACTATTCAAACTCGCTGAAGACAGGTTATGACCTGATCGACAACCGGTGGCCTGAGTTCATAGAGGAATCCCTTGGTATCCCCTTGAGCAAACTGCCGGAGGTGGTGGCACCAGGGACTATCCTCGGTAGGTTGAGCGCGAAGTGTGCGGCGGACGTTGGGCTATCGACGGAGACCCTTGTGGTAGCCGGCATGACCGATGGCTGCGCGGCACAGGTGGCCGCCGGGGCGATGAACGTAAATGACTGGAATACGACCATAGGCACGACACTCGTGATCAAAGGGGTTACGGGCGATCTATTGAAGGATCCGAAAGGGAGGATATACAGCCACAGGCACCCCGAGGGCTACTGGATGCCTGGAGGGGCGAGCAACACGGGCGGGGAGTGCCTGGAAAAGGAATTTCACGGCCTGGACTATGATAGCTTGAACCGGCAGGTGCCAGGCGTCGTCCCAACGAGCATTATAGTCTTCCCGCTGACGAGGACGGGCGAGCGCTTCCCCTTTGTCCACCCCGAGGCTAAGGGTTTTGTCGTGGGCAAGCCGGAGAGCCAGGCCGAGCTTTATGCTGGGTATCTTGAGGGTGTAGGGTATGTTGAAAGACTTGCGTATGAGATGCTGGAGGGCTTAGGTGCGAGTATCGGCCAGAGGATATACACTACCGGAGGGGCGACAAAGAGCAAGGAATGGATCCAGATCAGGGCCAATATTCTGAACCGGGCGCTGGTCAAACCCCGGCACACGGGGTCTGACATGGGCATGGCCATCGTTGCCGCAAGCAAGACCGCATATGCCGATATCTGCGAGGCCACCAGGAATATGGTCCAGGTCGAGACGATCATAGAGCCCCAGCAGGCTGAGCTGGTCGATGCCTACTCTGAGAGATATGAGGCTTTTCGCCGGGAGTGCGCGAGACGGGGTTATATCTCGTAACCGGCCATTGTGCGGCACTGGTAGTTGTTACCTGACCTGCAAAGAAACTTGGCAGGCTGCCCCACCCCCCTGCCAGGGAATTAAGCAGGTTAACCCGTGAACGCGGCACAGTTGCCAAGAATTTTTGTGCCTTGCAACTTGTCACCCCGGCACGCAACCTGCCAAAAAAGTTGCCGTCCCGGCGTGCGCTCTGGTAAGGAAGTTGTCATACGCATGGTGTCATGCGCATGCGAATGCGCATGGGCGTGAAGCAACGATATCAGGGTCTATGAAACGAAGTAGACATTCATGCCGCGATGCGGCGCCACAGAGAATGAAAATGTCTCTGGAAGCGACCGGGTCATTTCCGGGATAGACCCCCATGCCCCATAGGCGGCACCAACAGGGGATAAGAATGCCACCTCGAGGGCAGTGGTATTTTCTGAGGAGGAGCGGAAAAGCCGATGAGCATATACAAGGCCTGCGATATACGAGGAGTAGTGGGTAAAGAACTTGATGCACCTATCGCCAGGGCGATTGGCAAAGCCGTGGGTACAAGGCTAGCTGTGCTGGAGCTGGGTGAGCCTGCACAGCGGGCGGCATCGCGGGCTACATGTCCTGTTGCATGTCCGGCTGCGTCGCCGGGACTACCGGAGTCACTGCGGCTGTCGCGGTTGTCGCAGCCGCCGGGGCGGCCGGGATCGTCGAGCGAGGCGGCCGCGGGCACGCCTGCGGGCCGGGCAAGGCGAAAAGTGGTGGTGGGCGGGGATGTGCGCACAAGCACCGCTGAACTCAAGGCAAGCCTGATAGAAGGCCTTATCGAGACAGGCTGCCAAGTGTTCGATATAGGTCTACTCCCAACCCCTGCCTTTTATTATGCGAAAAAGCTGCTCAGCGCGGACGCCGGGGTGATGGTGACCGCCTCCCATAATCCACCGGAGTTCAATGGTTTTAAGCTGAGCCTGGGCGACTGGCCGGTAACTGAGGAGGACATCCGTGAGATTGAGCGGATCGCCCGGGAGGGAGGCCTCATAGACGGTAAATCTATAGATGACGGTAACTCCATAGATGGTATAGGGGAGCCTGGCAGCGTTGAGCGCGTTGATGTCCTGGACTCATACATAGCTTTTATCAAGGACCTGGTAGGCAGGTTAAGCTCTCCACGCGGCCTTAAGGTCGTCGTCGACGCCGGCAACGGCACGTGTTCAGATATCGCCCCTGGGCTCTTCAGGGACCTGGGCCACCAGGTCGTGGAATTATATTGCGAGGTGGACGGGCGTTTCCCAAACCGGCATCCCAACCCTGCCATCAAAGAGCACCTCAGGGACCTGGCTGCAAAGGTCGTGGCGGAAGGCGCGGACCTCGGTGTGGCTTTTGATGGTGACGGGGACCGTGTGGCCTTTGTCACCGAGCGGGGCGAAGTGGTGGAGACCGATAAGATGATCGCGCTCTTTGCCCGGTATTGCCTGAGCCGCTACAGGGCTAGGGGCGCAACAGGGCTGGGGAAGGTTGTATATGACATAAAGTGTGCGAGCATGGTTCCACGGGAGATCATCAAGGCCGGGGGACAACCGATTATGGAGCGGTCGGGCCATGCCTTCATCAAGACATCCCTATTGCGCGAGAGGGCGGTTATGGCGGGGGAGATCAGCGGTCATTTCTTCTTTGAGGAGCTGGGGGGCGACGATGGTATTTATGCAGGTCTTTTGATGGCGAAGGTCCTGGCGGAGGGGAGCCTCGGTAATGTAAAGTTGGGGAACTTGATCGACCAGTTCCCGCCGTATTTCATAACCCCTGACCTGAGGATCCCGTATGAAGGCAAGAGTCCCGGCGAAAAGGAGGCCATCCTCGAGCGCATCAAGGAAGGGAATGCTGGTTTTGAGGTGAGCACCCTGGATGGGGTGAGGGTTCAATACCCTGATGGGTGGGGCCTTGTGCGCATCTCTGTAACAGAGCCCGTCTTGACCCTTCGCTTTGAGGGCGACACCCCTGAGAAGCTGGTCGAGGTGGTAGACAGGTTCCTAGCTCCCGTCCCCGAGATCAAGCCGCTGGTCAGGCGGGAGGTGGAGAGGAGGCTGGGGAGGGTTTGAGTTTTGAGTCAGGTTTTCAGGTTGGAGAGATATTTGTTGAGCCATATCTATAGATGACTAAGCTCAAACTTGAAATCTGCATGCACCATAGAGGGCATTGTATAGTAGGCACCCGCACTTGGCGTCTGGACATCGATTCGACTTCGGCATTGGTTGTGTATATTCTGACATTAGTCATCTTATATATTTGCTTTGGGCTGGGTATAGGGCTTTGAACGAAGGAACATAAGTTCGAACAAAGGAACATAAGGAACATTAAGGAAGAAAAGGAGGTCATTAAAGGTGAATGTTGCAGTATCTACGTGGAGTTTACGTGATCATGTGAATAAGGATTTCCCTCTCAAGGATTTCCCGGGCGTCGTGAAGGAGTATTATGGTGTGGACGCAGTCGAGCTCTGCCAGATGCATTTCCAGGCCCAGGACTCGAAGTACCTTGATGAGATCGTGGATGGTATCAGGATGGCTGGCGCTGTGGTGGTGAATATGCCCATCGACACGGGGAACATATCACAGCTGGACGAGCGGAAGCGCAACCACGACCTTGGAGTCATCAAAGGTTGGATGGACGTTGCCGCATATATTGGCTGTGCAAGCGTGAGGGTTAACACAGGAAGCCAGGGGCCGGGGATTGTTGATCTAGCTATAACGGTTGATTCCTATCGCAACCTTGCGGAATACGGCGAGAAGATCGGGGTTATGGTACTCCTTGAAAATCATGGCGGGATATCTTCGGATCCTGAAAATATAGCAAGGCTGTTTGAAGAGATCGGCCACAAGAACTTCGGAGCATGTCCCGACTTCGGGAATTTCGCGCCAGAGGTGCGGTACCAGGGTCTTATGGCGATGGCTAGATATGCTGTCATGGCCCACGCCAAGACATATGACTTTGATGAAAAAGGCCAGGTGCCTCAATTTGACTTTGCGCGATGCATTGCCATTCTGAAGGATGCGGGTTTCGACGGGTATCTCTCAGTTGAATTCGAAGGGAAAGGAGACCAGTACGCAGGGGTAGAGCGAACCATTGAGCTCATCAAGGAGAGTTGGTAGATGCACACTCTGATTTCTCCAAATGATTTATGGCCATCATAGCTTGTGGACCATAGCTTGATGCCTCACTCATGGTTTGTATCCTCTCTTGTATCTTTTGCATTCAGGTCTACCTCGCCCGGCTTGGCCATCCCGCCATCGGCTGGATCCCCATCTATCTTGGAGAGATGCGCTATCCGTCGGCAGAGTTCCGAGAATACGTCGAAAAGCTTGCCCAAATCCTCCATTCGAATCCTCATCTCTTCTGCAAGTGCAATAAATTTGCGGGCGATGAATTCGGCCCGCAATTCACGGATTTTCCGGTCCTCTTTATTCGCACCTACTCCAGGTTTCGACGCGGTGCCATCCACCCCGGTGTCTTTTTCGTCTTCATCGTATTCCCCCAGGAACCACCCCAGGGGTTTGCCGGAATATGCAGCTATCGCTGCGAGATTATCAAACGAAGGAAGTCGCTGGCCGGTTACGTATTTCTGGAGTGTCGTGAAATGGATAGAAGTGCCCGTAGCTTGCTCAATTGCTTTGGAAAAATCTATATATGAGAGGCTGCCACGAGCTTGATCGATTTTCCTGCCGATCTTGGACGCTATCGACACCGGGCCGGTTTTAGTATTCATAGATTACTTCTCCTTCATGTTTAAATTTATCGATTCGGTTTCAATATAGGGCTTACCTTTAGACTAATAGAATAAATATGAGAGGGAAAGCGTCCATAGGAATTAATTGAGATATTTCGGCAATATTCTGCAGAGGCGAGAGATTCCAGGGCTAGACATGGTTATAATTTCCGTATAAAATGCCCTCAGTAGTGTTTTCATGTCAAATCCTTTAACTGTAGGCGTAGTTTTGCTACAAGATATTACCTTGTGGGTCTCAAGGCAATCCAAATTATTAGTTACCGAAAGAGTCGAGAATATCCTAAATGGTATTTGGAGGGAATAGATGAGTTTGGTAAATAGATGAGTAATAGTCTTAGACAGTCAGGGAAGGAGGTAAGGGAGGGCAGTGAAAAGTTAACGGAACCTACATCTGTGGGGAGGAAGAGGTACCTATATTGTAGCCCTAGTGATACTGAGTCCTCGGGATTTCTGAGACTTATACTTGCAACAAAAGGGAGGTGAATTATGTTCTTATAGCTCGGGATATGAATCGTATACCTAATTCTTATGAAAAATCCAAAAGGAGGAGCAGACATGAAATACGGTTTCAAGATTTTTCTAGTCTTGCTTTGTCTGTTGGCTCTCGTCGGCGTAGGCGTTAATGGAGCGGAGAAAAATGCATGGGAGTTAATTGATTGGAATAAGCCAGTTCCTATGGTGAAAAGATTGACCGCGGACGAGTATATTCTCCCTGCGGGTTGGAAAAACGCTACAAAAGGTATTACAGAACTTGTCTTTTATAACTCTGGTGGATTGAGCGGTGACATTGCTACTGCTATAAACATGAAGCTTTTCGAGAAAAAGACAGGTATTAGAGTAAAGGCTATTGAGTTGGCTCCTGATCAAGAATATATTAAGACCCTTTCCACTTTCTTAGCGAAAGATAAAAGCGTGCCCTTACTACTGGCGAATCAGAGCGAGGTATCATTCTATGCTGCCGGGCGTTGGTCCACCCCGGTTGATCATCTCTATCCTTCAGAAGTAGTGAAATTGTATTCCCCGGCATTGAAGGAGATGCTGTATTTTGATGGGCATTGGTGGGGTTCCCCATTTACTTGCTTAGGAAATGGTGTCGTATATTATAGGCCATCCTGGTTGAAAAAGGCTGGTGTGGAAGTTCCGGATAGTTGGGAGGACTTATTTGTCGCGGCCAAGAAGTGTCGAGAATGGGCTAGGAATAATCTAGGCGACTCCTATTATGGAGTTATCTTCCCAGGTTATGATTTCGAACAACGCATATTAGCACCTGCGGTCTTTTCTCAGGGTGGAGTATTAGTTAAGAATGGCAGGTTCCAATTTGATTCATCTGAATTTAGGCGAGTTTTCACGGCGTGGGTTCAGACAGTTAAAGAGGATATTGCACCTAAGGAAGCTCTAAATTTTGGTTGGCAACCTAGCGCTAATGCCTTCGGCATGGGAAAGGCAGCTTTTGGAGCGGGGACATTGACTTCTTATCTCATGAAATATGAGACCGAATTTCCGGTTATTAAGGGTGATTGGGAGGCTTTACCTCCATTGAAGTGGTCTGCAGGCTCTCCCGAGAAATATCGAACAGGTACGATAGAGAGCAATGTCGGTCTCGTCAACAAGTTCGCTGACGATAAGAAACAAGCACTCGCAATGTTGTTCCTGGATTTTCTAAGGAGCAAAGAAGCTCAGCGGAATGAGTTGGTTGTTGAGGCAAACGAAAGTTTCATGGTAAATCTATACGATGATCCTACACTTGCAGCGAAAGTTGATTGGCGTCTTGCTGATTCCGTGGCTGAAGCATTAGGTATACCACACCCTAAGCATGTAACTGATCTTCCTTACAAGAGAATAAGGAAGACGATAGTTCAGTATGGGAGAATTAATGTAGTCCCCCCAAGTTACCCTCAAGTATTAGTTAAGATGCGTGAGGTCTTCCCGAACGCAGGTTTGGGTAAGATTTCAATAGATGAGGCAATCAAGCAATTAATTGATTTCGCTGAGAGATATCAATAAGGGATGGGGTACAAGAGAATCTAATCTAGGAGGGGGCCTCTCTTAAGGAGGCCCTTCCACCGGCGTCCATATATGAGGGGGAGTCTCCTAATGACATCTAGGGAAAAGTTTGGAGCCTATTGTAGCCTGCCTGGGTTACTTATTGTAGCGATCTTGCTTTCTTACCCACTCGGCTATAATGTTTACCTTAGTTTCATGAGATATGATAACATTCAGCCAGTCATCTTCATGGGTTTGGCCAATTATAGGCAAATCTGCGGATCATCCGATTTCTGGTTGAGTTGGAGGGTATCACTGTTTTACAGTCTTGGAACAACAGCGTTGACCTTGTTAATATCTCTTTTGTTGGCTCACAGTCTATATGGAATAAGAAAATGGCAAACCTTTTTTCGGACTATGGTCATACTCCCTTGGGCTGTTCCTGGGGTTATCTCAGGAATGATGTTCCGGTGGATAATGGATACAGATTTGGGTGTACTCAATTATCTGTTGGCAGAGCTCGGGGTCATAAAACAGAATATCAAATTCCTAGTAGACTATCCAATGCTATCAGGTATTCTAGCCACCACGTGGTCATATATTCCCTTTATGACGGTCTTGATTCTAGCAGGTTTGGAGAGTATACCAAGTGAATTGTATGAGGTAGCTGAAATAGATGGTGCCGACAGCATCGATAAGTTTTTCCACATTTCCCTTGCATTGAATAAGACTCAAATTCTAATTGCCGCTCTTATTATGTGGATGTTTACTTTTAGAACACCTGATATATTCATGTCTTTAACAGCCGGTGGCCCAGGGAAGGCTACTTATCATGCCGGCATATTCCTACGAGACCTAATATTTAAGTATATGAACTTTGGTTATGGTAGTGTGGTCGGTGTTTTTCTGTGCCTCATAGTATCTGTTCCTGCAAGTTTCATTCTCTATAAGGGAGTGCTGAAGAATAATGAGAACTCTACTAGATAGGGTAATAACGGCCCGCGTGACGCCGTTCATCATACTTTCGGTATTTTCCCTACTTCTCCTATTCCCGATCCTATGGTCGTTAACGACTTCATTCAAGAATCTAGACGAAATATATTCTTGGCCTCCAACATTGATTCCGAAGGAATTCAGCCTATCCGGTTACCAGTTTTCCATATTGAAGGCTTCAGTACCCACCTATCTACTTAATTCCCTGATCTATTCGGCATCGGTCACACTATTGGTCTTGGTAACCGCGACAATAACGATCTATGGGTTGACTTTCTATCCATATAAGGGTAGCGACAAGGTGTTCCTCGCATTTTTCTTGACTCGAACCATTCCACCCCAGGCGTTATGGATACCTGCTATCGTAATGCTATCGCAGGTCGGTTTGTTGAACTCAAGGCTATCAGTGATACTCTTTGGAGTGATCCTAGTATATCCGTTAGCTGTATGGATGTTCAAAGGGATTTTCGACTCATTCCCCAGAGAAGTCATTGATTCAGCAACTATAGATGGCTGTTCCAGGCTGGGGGCATTAGTGCGAGTTGTAATCCCTATCTGTGCCCCAGCCGTAGCTGCAGTTGCAATAGTATCTTTCCTTTGGAACTGGAATGACTTTATGTTTCCTTATCTAGTGCTAAATGATAAGGCACTTTATCCGATAACAGTTGGCGTTTTTACTCTCTTGGGGGATGAAATGGCCATGTGGAATGCATTGGCTGCCACCCAAATGTTAGCAGTTGCTCCGGGCTTAGTCTTTTTTGTGATAGCCCAGAAGTATATTACCAAAGGCTTGGTTTCAGGAGCTGTCAAGGGCTAGGGTAGGGGGTATGTGATGCTGGTGTACGCCTACTCACAAACCGTTGGCTCAGGTCGGCAGTAAACCCGCAGATGAAATTGCACCCGAGACATAAGGGGGAGGCAATAGATTATTTGACAGTGTTTAGTCTTATAAAATGATTAGTTATAGAAAAAGTTTACCATTTCGATTTAGACAAATAGGAGGTAAGGCTGGGGTGAGGATTCTGAACATGGAAGCCTTGACTTCCCATGGCAACATACGTGGGAGAAGACTTGTGGCAGAAATCCTTGAAGCAGGTTTGGAAGCAGCTGACCCATATAACAACACAAAGATGCTTATCCGTATTGAGGATGGTAAGCTAATTGTTGGTAACAAACAGTTTAACCCTTATGGAGCCCCTAAAGAGGATGAAGAAATATATGATTTGGACCAACTCGATAGAATCTATGTTTTTGGAGCAGGCAAAGGGGTACAACGCATTGCCAAAGCTATAGAAGATGTGTTGGGCGACCGTCTTACCGGGGGCCATGTTATCGACAAGAAAGGGTGCGATATCATCCTTGAAAGAATAGGGGTCACCCTTGGAGCTCATCCACTACCTGATGAAGACTGCATACGTGGGTGCAAGAGTATCTTGGCAATGGCACGAGACCTCAAGAAAGAGGACTTAGTTTTTACCATTGCGGCCAACGGAATCTCATCTCTCCTCACGCTTCCCGTACCTGGAGTGAGTTTAGAAGATGTAAGAAAAACCACCCATATCATGCAGATAGAGCACGGTGCACCGACTGCAGAGCTTAATCCAATAAGGAATCATCTAGATATGATGAAAGGCGGTAGAATTTCCAAATACCTTCATCCAGCAAGGATGATACACATCATAGCTGTTCCACCTGAAAGCTATGATGGTCTATTATATAATAACCGCTGGCTTCATACCCTTCCGGATTGTACAACTTTCCAGGAGGCAGTTATGATGCTTAAGAAATGGGGGGCATGGGATGAAGTTCCCCGTTCGGTTGTAAGACATTTGGAGAAGGCTGACCCGGAATATGAAACCCCTAAAGCCAAGGATTTCGAGAAGATGTCTTTCCGGATCTTTGGGATAATGCCTGAAGAACTTGGCATGTTGCCCGCAGCGCAAAGGAAGGCCGCGGAACTGGGCCTGCAACCGATTGTTTTGGCAAAAGATCTCCAGGCTGAAGCTAGTCAGGCAGGTTCAGTTATAGCGACGATTGCCAGAACAATCGAGAGAGAGAATAAACCATTCCAAGCACCGTGTGCACTCTTTACATCAGGCGAAGTTTTAGTGACGGTGGGCAAAGAAAAAGGGATTGGAGGACGGAACCAGGAATATGCTCTATCTGCAGCTCTCAAGATCTCTGGGAGTAAACGAATAGTAGTGGGAGCCGTAGATTCAGATGGGACCGATGGGCCCGGCACTCAACTACGACAGGGCTCTGAAGATATCCCCTGTCTAGCAGGCGGTATCGTAGACGGTGAAACAGTGAATGAAGCAAAGCAAGTTGGTATAGATCTTGACAAAGAGTTGAAAAGGCACAACACCACCGTGGCTCTCTGGAAGCTCAAAAGTGGGGTCGTGGCTACTCATAATATAAGTCTAAACGATCTCGGTGTTACGGTTATCCTAGACTAACCAGAGACAAAAATCCAGAGTCAAGGATAAGGATGTTCAAGTTTGGGAGGAGATAACATGGGATCAGACAGCAAGATTGTATCTGTAACGGCGCGAGAGGTGTTCTCTCTTCGAGTCCATCCTGGGGTGGAGGTAACGGTAGTAACTCAAAATGGGGCAGCGGGGGTTGCTATAGCAACAGCTGGCACCTCAGTTGGAGAACAAGAGGCTCGATTTGTTTATGATGAGAATAAGCGTTTGCTCGGTCGGGGGGTCCAGAAGGCCGTCGACAATGTCAACAATATAATTGGCCCTGCATTGAAGGGCATGGATGCTACAAAACAGTTGGAAATCGATGAGGTTCTCATCAATTTGGATGGCACGCCCAACAAGTCCAAGTTGGGAGCGAATGCTACAGGTAGCGTTTCTGCCGCGGTTCTAAAGGCTGGTGCAGCAAGTCTAGGAATACCGCTTTACCAGCATATAGGCGGTATTAATGCTTATACCCTCCCCGTACCAGGCGTGTTAACAATTATGGGGCCTCATAGGTACGGTGGTGGTGAACGGGCTGGCACGAAGCCTACGTATTCCATAATGTGTTACGGATTCGATAGTTTCCGAGAGGCCTCTTATGCCGGCTGGAGAGCATTTGCCGAGTTCATACGAATCCTGAACTTAAAGCTTAATCTAAACTTTAGCCTCGAGTCCTACGGAAGAGTAATCATTAATTCCAAGGTAGTAGAACACGACCGGGAATTCTGGGACATTATGGCGGAAACTATTACTAACCTTGGGTATGAAGGCAGGATGGGGATCCAGGTTGATGTAGCGGCTAGTACATATTTTGATAAAGAGAAGCAGAGGTATGTGGGTCTATTTTCAGCCGAAGATAAGACGCGAGAAGATCTTATAGAGCTATATAAGGAAATGGTGAAATCCTACCCATTTGTCATCATTGAGGATCCCCTTGAAGAAAATGATTTTGAAGGACATGCTTATTTAACAAAAGAACTCGGCATCGAGATTGTCGGGGATGACCTTTTCGCCACAAACATCGACCGCGTTAAACGTGCCGCTGAACTAGGTGCAGCTAATGCAGTGTTGCTCAAGGTCTACCAGAAAGGGACCATTAGTGAGGCATTTGACATGGTAAAGTTCGCCTACCAACACGGTTATGGAGTCATGCCTTGCAGCAGCAGAGGAGAAGGTGCGGACATTGCTGACTATGCGGTAGGGTTAAATACGGGGCACTTAAGGGAGGGTGCCATCGACGAAACAGGTAATAGGCTGTTAAAGATTGAATCTGAATTAGGCAGCAGAGCCAGATTTCTCGGGAAAGAAGGCCTTAAGTTAGGAAGAAGTGTCAAGGCCTCAAATGAACGCTTATAAGGGAGAGTGACTTGACGTTATTGCCAGTCAATTACCGGTTCCCATCTAGCCTAAAGTGGGCGGAGGTTTATGGCTATCACAACCGTAACTGGGGAAATACATTACGACGGAGGCATACAATCTCAGGGTGTTTCTTGTGCCGACGGGACTTCCGCTTGAGCAGTTTGCTGGCGGTATCCCGCACGTTAGTAGCTTTACCTTGGTAGGTGACGAGCCTGTATCTCTTCTGCTTGAAGATATAGGGTATGTGGTTGCGATCAAGCAAACCCATTACCTGTGGCGTAGATTCGTAGAGTTACAAACCATCATCTAAGGGTAACCTCGTTGATGTGGTGTATGGGGTTTCCCACCCATCGCGACGGGCACTGGGTCTTTCGAGGCCTTCTCGAGCCTGACGTTGGAGGTCGCATTGATCATGCACTTCGTAATGTCGGCGAACACGAGAGCGCTTGCGGGCATATCTCTTGGCGAACCCGTTGCGGTCCAGAATGTTTTCTGTGCCAGGGATATCCCGGGCCATTCTCGCTGCGGGAGGGC
Source organism: Bacillota bacterium (assembly GCA_012839815.1). Lineage (GTDB taxonomy): Bacteria > Bacillota > SHA-98 > Ch115 > JABLXJ01 > JABLXL01. Next base: position 15,391 of record DUMQ01000125.1, read on the forward strand.
CTCCTATCCGCGTTGCTTCACCGGCGCTCTTATGCGACCGGCGCATCTTGATGTTGGTACAAGACGTTTTTGCGGTATACTTGATCTTGCCATGAGAATTTGCCACTTCCGGTGCTATTCCTGGCTAGAATGAGCATACCAGAGAGCAGGTTCTTGTGGCTATTCTATTTTCTGAATACCTTACCTCTTAAGCTGAAGAACTCTTGTGCAAATAATCCTCCGCACCGTTCCAAGCCAAAGATTATATGTGAAAAGGGAGACGATCTAATGACAAATGTTAGAATTCCTTGGGGGCACTGGTACGAAAACGGTCTGCACGAATTGGCATTTCCGGATAGTTGGAAGGTTACGGTAGCTAAGATGGATGATGCTCCTTCAATAGGTAATGACGAGATTGAGCGGCAGCTGGGGGAGCCTATTGGTACTCCGCCCCTTGAGTTATTAGCGAAGGGGAAAAACTCAGCCGCGATAGTAGTGGATGATATCTCCAGGCCTACTCGTGGCGCCGAAATATTACCTCTAATCATCAAAAAACTAGAGACAGCTGGCATTAATAGAGACAAGGTTGTTATTATTCTTGCTCTGGGTTCCCATCGACCTATGACAAGACAAGATATTCTGAAAAAAGTAGGTCCAGAGATTCTAGAAACAGTTGAGGTGCTCAACCATCACCCCTTTTACGATTTGGTGGATGTTGGGATCTCCCGCTGTGGGAATCCCATTAGGATAAATCGTACTTTTATGGCGAGAGAACTTAAGATCGTTGTAGGAACAATTCTTCCTCATGACTGGGCCGGATTCGGTGGCGGAGCCAAGAACATCATCCCGGGGATCGGGGGCATTGAGACTCTGGAGGCTAATCATCGGGCAATAGTTCCCATAGACGGGAGAGAAAAGATTATTACTTCCTATCTAGGCAATCCAGAAAACCCCCTGCGGGAGGATATGGAGGATATAGCTCGGAAAGTGGGTTTAGATTTCATTGTAAATGTCGTTGTGAATTCCAAATTGGAGATTGCCGGTTTGTTCGCGGGTGATGTAGTTGAGGCCCATCGGGAAGGGGTCAAGTTGGCAAGGAGAGTCTTTAAAACCAAGACACCCCTTAACGTTTCGGTGGCAGTATGTAACGCGTATCCCAAAGATACCGAACTCCAACAGGTAGGAAATGCCCTCAATCCCTTGGGTGATGTCGATATTCCGGTGGTTTCTGAAGATGGTACGGTCGTGCTAACAACCGCCAGTTCAGAAGGTGTCGGATTTCACTCCCTGGCCGGACCAGGAATGAAGCTGTTCGTGCCATTTGACATTTCATTCGGACAAAAACTTAAGGGTAGGAGATGGATGCTTTACTCTCCCAACCTGAGTTTGGCTGATGTGCGGCGATACTACCATGGCCCGGTAACTAATTTCTATAACGATTGGGGTAAGTTGATTGACGTTTTAAAAGATATTCATGGCAACTATGCCAATGTGGTTGTATTTCCGCAAGGTCCCATGCAGTTGGTTTCTCTAGAACCCCCAGGGGGCTCTGGGGGGGGCTCTGAGGCGCGGCAACGGTACTCCACTGTGGCGCAACCTCAGGCAGAATAGATGCACCGGCATTGACGCTCCTCGGATTTTCATCTTACACAGTCGATCGTAAATACGCTTGGCCGAATGTCGCTGCTTGGTCCACTGGTTCTGATCAGCTTTGAGCCAGCCCATGATGATCTCTCGATATGGATCCATTACCGGGCAAGGCTTACGGTCTTTGAGTGTATATTGCCATGGTTCGGCGCTCTTGATCGCCTTGCGTATGCTTTGCCTGGATACATGAAGCTGTCTTGAGATCCTGCGAATACTCCAATGTTCCACGAAGAACTTTTTTCGGATATACTCGATATCGACCACCGTAAGCATCTCCTCTACTCCCTGTTCCTAGATTCTCACTAAATCCAGGATACAGGATCTGGTGCTCAAGGTGGTCAACTTTTTGGTTATCACAGGACCGGAAATGGTCAATTTTTAGTTTATCAAACACAGCCGGCGTAGCTAAAGCGCATCAAGCTGTAAGCACCGATAGTGTTGCCATGTAGAGACAGATCTGCACGCCCAGCTGGTAAATTCGTTGCCACTTGTGCGCCGGACTGGTGACTTTCTTACCGCTCTGCCCGCCAGAGTGGTAAGTCTTTTACCGCTTCGTCCGTCAAGCTGGTAACTCAGTTATCACTTGCGCATCGAACTGGCAACTTTTTTGCCACCCTACACGCCAACCTGGTAAGTTGATTACCACTTGCCCACCGAACTGGAAAGTATTTTGCCACTTGGTGCGCCAAAGTGGTAAGCTACTTACCAGCTTGGCGCCCATCCTGGCAATTTTTTACCACCCAACCGTGATCCACCGGTGATGGCGGTAGGAATCTTACCACCCCGCGGCTGGGTGTGGCAACTTATTTGCCACTACCCGCCTCATCCTGGTAGTTTTCTTACCACTTTAACGTTTTAACGTGTTCATTGGTTGGAAATGGTAAGCATATTGCCCCCCCCCCCCCCCC